>JAQSXU010000005.1 GCA_029256485.1 Clostridiaceae bacterium | reverse complement strand
TCTATAAAAGAATTGCTGGTTTATTTAACAAGTTTTTACCTGTTATCTTCTCTGTTTAATTTTCAAAGATCAAAGTGTCAAATACTGACGTATTATATATTATCATTAATATATATAATTGTCAATAACTTTGTGTTAACTTTTGTCGCATCTCTCAGCGACATGTGTTATTTTATCACAAATATATTACTCAACGCTGGGTTTTATTTTAATATATCCGAATTAGTCCTTATTTACTCTCATTTACTTCATTTTTTTTATATTTTCTTATAATGATACACCCGAGTAAGTATACCATATAATAAGTCAAAATTTAAGACCATGTTTTATATAAACAATCACATGGTTTATATAAAGCATGATCCTAAAAAGCACTCTTTATTTTATAATATTTTCATAAAAACCAATACTAATATAAGTAATCCAACACCTAATCTGTACACAGCAAATACTCTTAGCGGTCTCTTCTTTAAAAATTTAATAAACTTATCAACAACAACAAGTGCTACTATAAATGAAACCACAAATCCAACTGCCAATGCAACAATTTCAGGTGTAGTGCAGGTTGCTATTACATTATGCTTAATTATTGATAATGCTGATGCTCCTACCATAACAGGCATTGCCAGAAAAAATGAAAATTCTGCTGCTGCTACAGTTGATAACCCTGCAATCCATGCACCTATTATAGTTGAAGCTGACCTAGACATACCCGGCCATAAAGCTAAACACTGAAATGCGCCAATAATTAAGGCTTGTTTAGCATTTACATCAAATATATCATTTCTCACTGAATTATTTCTATATTTCTTTTCCGCATAAATCATCCATATGGCACCAACTATTAATGCTGCAGCCACAGGGATTGGATAAAATAATTTAGATTCTATTTTATCCTGTAAAGGGAATCCTATTGCAGCAGCTGGTATGCATGCTATGAGAACAATTATCCAAAATCTTAATCCTGATCTTTTTGCTGATACCCTTTTACTAGGAAAAAAGTTTTTCAAAGTTAACAGTATTTTATCCCAATATAACACAACTATTGCTATAATAGCGCCAAGTTGAATAACAACTTCGAACATATCAGTATAGGATTTTCTATAAAAACCGTTAAATCCAATAAGTTTGCCTATGACTATCATATGTCCTGTAGATGAAATTGGTAAAAATTCAGTAATTCCTTCTACAATACCAATTATAATAGCTTTAATTATTAAAAGCATATTTTCACTCTCACTCTCTATTTAATTTTTCTATTAGATTATACTATCTTTTTATTTTCATAACAATTAAAATGAGATTAAAAATTATATTCTGTCTAATATCTGCTTTATAATATAATTATATATAACATTATTATTGTTTATTCCGCCATTAACTTTAATTTCAAACTCCTTCTCAATTTTAACTGCATTATTATAGTCAAGTTCAGTATTTCCACTATAGCTGCTCAGCAGTTTAAAGCAAGAAAATATAATTTTGTAATTTTCCAAGTCTAAATATATCTTCTTAATTACATTTTCCTGAATTTCACCTTTCATTAATTCCTTAGATATTAGCATTAATTTTTCTTCAAGCTGCTGAATTTTTTTATTAATATCATCAAGGTTGATAATTGCATAATTAGTTACGTATTCCCTAATACAATTCTTAATGCAGCTTTTTAATAAATCATTCTTTTTATCTATATCCCCTATGATTCTTGGAGGAAAAATAAAGTAGTTAACAAATATAGCCACAATAATGCCCAATAGGGTATCAATAATCCTATTTATACTGTAGAACATTGGGCTTCTTCCATTAAGATTGAGCATTATTGCCATACATACTATTCCTGCAATAGTTACTGACTTATTCCAGTTGAATAAATCACAAATATATACCACAACAATAAGGCCAATAGCACACAAAAATGCGTTCCCCGGCTGAATAAGTGCACATAAAAATCCTATAAATGCTCCCACTATTGTTCCAAGTATTCTGTTTCTTCCAACTGTAAATGATTCTACTACAGAACTTTGCATTGAAATAATTGCAGCAATTGCTGCGTAAAAAGGGTATTCAAAATTTAATGCCCATGAAATAATAACACATAAGAAAACTGCTATAGCCGTTTTTATATTTCTCAGTCCTACTTTTTTTAGTTTAATCATTAAAATCACTCCATATTACGTAGTAAATTAATCAATAAATAAATTTGCTTAATTAAATAATAATAATTATGAAGTAATTTATCATATGTTGTCAAATTGGTAATTTACAATAAAACATTATTAAAACTTTTACATTTAGTGATATAAAGAAAAAGGAGCCTGAATATATCAGACTCATACATTAACTATGGAATAACAGGACCTGCATTAATAATTTTTGCATCTACATTTTTAAATTTTTTAAAGTTTTCGCTGAATTTAGCAGCTAATTCATAAGCTTTAATGTCATAAGCTTCCTTATCCTCCCATGTATTTCTAGGATTAAGTATTTCACTAGGTACATTGTTGCAGGAAGTAGGCATTAAAACTTTAAATACTGGATGTTCTACATAATCTGCACTTTTCAATTCTCCATTAAGTGCTGCCTTAATCATTTCTCTTGTATAATTAAGCTGAATTCTACTGCCTTTGCCATAACCGCCATATAACCAGCCTGTGTTTACAAGGTATACTTCTGTATTTTGCTGTTGAATCTTTTTTCCAAGGAGCTCAGCATACACCGATGGATTCATCAGCATAAATGGTTCTCCAAAACAAGCTGAAAAAGTTGCCTTTGGTTCTGTAATACCTCTTTCTGTTCCAGCTACTTTGCTAGTGTAACCTGACATAAAATGATACATTGCAGCTTCATTTGATAATTTCGAGATTGGAGGCATAACTCCAAATGCATCCGCAGTTAAGAAAATTAAAGTATTTGGGTTCCCACCAATACCTGACAATTGAACATTTTCTATAAATTCGATAGGATATGCGGCCCTTGTGTTTTCTGTATAGATGCAATCATCATAATCTGCATCTCTTTTTTCATCCAACACAACATTTTCTAAAACACACCCGAATTTTATTGCGTCATATATCTCTTTTTCCTTTTCTTTATCTAATTCTATTGTTTTTGCATAGCAGCCGCCTTCAAAATTAAAAACGCCTTTATCGCACCACCCATGTTCGTCATCACCAATAAGTTTTCTATCTGGGTCTGCAGATAATGTGGTTTTCCCCGTTCCAGACAACCCGAAAAACACTGCTGTGTCTCCAGCTTCACCAATATTTGCAGAACAATGCATTGGCATTATGCCCTTATCTGGTAATAAAAAGTTCATAACAGAAAAAATAGATTTTTTTATTTCTCCTGAATAGTGTGTTCCGCCAATCAAAATAATTCTTTTATCAAAATTAATTATTATAAATGCCTCTGAATTTATCCCATCTTCTATCCCTCTTGCTGTAAACCCAGGAGCTGAAATCACATTAAATCCTGGTAAAAAATCCTGCAAATCATCATTTGATGGTGTAATTAACAGCTGATTTGAAAATAGTGCCTGAGAGGCATATTCACATATTACCCTTATTGGTAGGGTATATTCTTTCATTGCACCAACAAATCCATCAAAAACAAATAAATCTTTATTTTCAAGGTATTTAATTACATCAGAATATAATTTATTGAAAACATTTTCATCAATTGAGAGATTTATACTGCCCCAATTTACTTTATTCTCTATACTTGGTTGCTTAACAATATATCTATCCTTTGGAGATCTTCCAGTATACTTTCCGGTATTTATAACTAAAGCTCCAGCACTTGATAATATGCCTTCATTTCTTATAATGGCTTTTTCAACTAGTTCAGGTACTGATAAATTTCTAAAGAGTTTATTATATTTTTTAATTTTTAAATATTGTAAATCTAAAGACATAAAAAATCCCCCTTAAACGTTATACCATAATTCTACACCTTTTCAGATTAAATGCAATAAAAATTTTATTTTTAAGTTAAAATGAATTTTTCTGAATAATATCTTTCAAAACTATATCACATTTATCATATTTATCGATATTTGTGCTACATTAATATATTCAATTTAAAAGATGACAGAATTGCAAAAAAATTTAAAAAAAATTAAAAAAATATATTTACTCCCTCAGCAAATACACTGCATAAATTATACATATTGCTCCAATTATCTGCATAATAGATACTCTTTCCCCCAAAAATAAAAGTCCAACAATCATAGATGTTGGTATTTCTAAATTACTAATTATGGACACTTTTAGTGCACCAATATATGATATAGATGCATACAAAAGAGTTAAAGGTATAATTTCACAGAAAAATGCTAAATTTACTATATATATTAATCCCTTAACAGACACTTCTCCCCTAAATAAAAATGTTGGAAAGCTATATAAGCATAATGATGCTAAAGAAAATAATGTAGAATATGCATTAATAGTTAATGGTTCTACATTACTCAGCTTTTTTTCTGTGAATATGTTCATAAATGCATAGAATACAGCACTTAACAGTCCAATAATAATGCCTTTTAATGAATAATTAAACTTACCGCTGATTAAATTCAAAGTTAAAATGCAGCCTATAAATGCAAGTAATAGTGCTATGAACTTTCTAAATCTTACTTTGTGCTTATTAAAAACAGTTGTATATATAAAAACTATAATTGGGTAAGTATATAAAAGCATAGTTACCATAGCCACTGGTAAATATTCGAAACACATATAGTAAAATACCGTCATAAATGTGTTACCTATTATTCCCAGTATAGCTAAATCCCTTAACTGGTTTTTGGACACCTTTAGAGTTTTTTTATTCTTTACAAAAGCTAATAAAAACATTAAAATAACTGCAATAATATACTGAACTGTTAGTAATGACACTGCACCAAGGCCGGTGCTATAAGCAAATTTTACAAACAAACCAGCAGTGCCAAATAATATTGCCCCTATTATAGAATATATATAACCTTTAGTGTTCTTCATAATAATCTCCATCAAAATTATTGGCGGTATAATTTGGCTTATTACTATAAAACCATATATACCGCCTTATATTTATTCTAAATTAATAAAACATAACAAAGTCAGGAACTTTTAATGTCTTTGAATTGCCGCTTGTATAATCGTCATATAACTTCTTTGCCTTATTATAATTATCGGTAATTGTATCCTTGGTGTATTTATCAGTATCTTTATTGATACCCTCATAAGCTTTTTTCAAATTAAACATTCCACGATCTAAGTTAGCATCAACTGTAATATAATAACATCCTGCATTATTAAGAGTTAAAATATCATTTTCATCTCCATTATATGCATATCTTATTTGTTGAAGTGCTTCTTTTGTATTACCCTTTAAAAAGTATACAGTTCCTAATGTTCTATGATATTCCGGCACAACATCTGCTAATTTAATGCATTCATTGAGAAGTTTTATTGCATCATCATCTTTTTTATTGTTTAAGTCTATTAAAGCCATATTATATTTAATATCTGCATCATCAGGTTTTACAATTTCAGCAAATCTAAAATACTCCATTGCCTTATCTGTATTTTTAGTAGTATACCAATAAAAGTTAGCTATATTTAACATTATATTGTAATTATATGGTTCTTTCATCATAGCTGTTCTGAAATATGGTTCACCCTCTATACTTTTTCCTTCATTCTTTAATATTTCCGGCATTAAAAATCCATAGTTATCAGGATAATCCCTATTCTTAATTATAGATTCCTTACAATATTTTTCAGCTTTATCATATTCTTTTTTATTTAAGTAATACCATCCTGCAGTATGAAGTATAGTATAATTATCTTTATTTTCTTTTATTACACTATTCATTAATTCATCAGCTTCTTTAGTTTTATCTGTATTTTGAAGCACTGATGCTTTAATTAACTTAAATTCTATTTTCCCAACGTCTTTATTTTTTATACTATCTAAAATTTTGCCTGCCTGATCTGCAGTTTCCTTTTGAAGTGAATATATTTTAGCAAGCCACATCTTATATGCTACTTCATCTTTATTCTTATCCGATAAATCAGTTACTAACTGCAGAATTTTATCTTTATTATATACAGATATCTGTGCTAATACATCATAAACTTTATATTCATCTTTGTTTTCATTCCAGGCCAACTTTAAATTTTTAAATCCATTATCCATATCCCCTTCAATCATCAGCATTCTTCCATACTCAGCCATATCATAAGATGACTTTGAATCAACAGGGTAAATATTCATTAATGATTTTGCTTTGTCTAGTTCATTGTTAGCCATATAAACAGTAAACATTGTTTTAATCAATTTCTTATCATGAGGATAATCCTTTAGAGCTTTTTCCCCATCTGCCAGTGCAGATTTATAATCTTTATTCATAAATTCAGTAAAAATTATATAATTTAATAATTCTGCTGTTTTTTTGTCATTTTTAGCTTTTTCAATATATTTTCTTGAATTTTCAATATCTCCTTTTACGGAATATACTTCTGCAATTTTAACATTCCATAAATTTGATGAGTTATCCATCCTTTGAATATTCAAGTATTCATTAATTGCAGCATTATAATTTGCACTATAAAAGTAATCCTCAGCTTTATTAGTTGTAATAGTAATCTTTTGCTGTGTTTGTACTTTTTCTCTAAAGTAAATCAGTGATCCCGTCACCACTAAAGCACCTACTATACCTAGCAAAGAAGTTATGTATCTATGTTTAAAAAACTTTTTATATTCTTTATTTTTTATGTAATTTTTTAATTCAGTAAATTCATCTTTCTTCCAAAAATCGTTTACCATACTTTTTCTCCATTCTTAAATAAAATTAAAATACATTTATATTCTAACAAATAATACAAAAAAAAGCCACACCCTTCATGCAATTCAAAGTTGACAGTTGATAGTGGAGAGTTTATAGTTGAATATTATAGAAACTTTTAAATATTAAAGGTGGTGTGAAAAATTAATATTAAGTCATTTTTCAGCATAATTATTTCAAAAGTTGTAATTAAAACTTCTAGGTTTTTAAAAAAGGGCGGCAGTAACTTTCCCGGTAAAGTAGCCCTTAAAATAGATTCCAAAATATTAAAGACTGTTGCAAAAGATTACAACATTATTTTAATCACAGGGACAAATGGGAAAACTACAACTACTAGTATGATATATAATATGATTAAAGATAATAATAAGAAAGTAATTACAAATAATACAGGTGCTAATCTGTTCCCTGGAATAGTAACTTGTTTTGTTGAAAATTATAAATTTAAAAAATCAATAGAAGAAAAATATGCTGTAATTGAAGTTGATGAAGCAAACCTTAAGTTTATAACAGAGTGTATTTCTCCTAAAGTAATTACAGTAACAAATTTATTTAGAGATCAACTGGATAGATATGGTGAAGTTTACACTACTTTAAAGAAAATTCTAGAGGGTATAGAAAAAGTCCCTGAATCAACTTTAGTTTTAAATGGAGACGAATCACTTCTAGGTGATTTAGGTTTGAAAAACAAAACATATTATTACGGATTTACTTGTTCATTAGAGCAGTCCAAAACTGTAGATATAAATGCTGATGCAAAATTTTGCAAGAAATGTAAATCGCCTTACAAATATAATTATTTAACATACAGCCATTTGGGAGATTATTTCTGTGACAATTGCGGTTACAAGCGGCCTATTTTAGACCACTCAGTTGATGAAATTAAAGAGGTTACCTCAAATGGTTCGTTAGTTGCTATTGATGGCAATGAATACTTTATTAGTCAACCCGGCACTTACAATATATATAATGCATTATGTGCCTATTCTGTTGGAAAAACTTTAAATATTGATAATTCTATTATATTCAATTCATTAAAGAGCCAGAAGAGTTCATTTGGAAGACAGGAAGTATTAAATATTGATAATAAAGAAGTTAAAATAATTTTAGTAAAAAATCCAGCTGGCTACGATGAGGCAATTAATACTATCAAATTAGATAAAAGAAAAGTTGATATATGTTTTATTCTTAATGACAATTATGCAGACGGACGTGATGTTTCATGGATATGGGATGTTAAATTTGAGCAGCTTACCAATCTTAATATTAATAAAGTAAATGTAGCTGGAATAAGAATGTATGATATGGCAGTAAGATTAAAGGTAGCAGGACTTTCCGAAGAAAACTTTAACTTTTCTAATACATATAATGAACTTTTGCAGCAATTAAAAGCATCTGATGAACAAATGATTTATATTTTAGCCACCTACACTGCAATGATTGATTTTAGAAAATTTTTGCAAAGTAAAGGGTATATTAAGAAGTTTTGGTAATGCAAATATAAGGAGAGTGTTAGTATGGAGTTAAATATTTGTCATTTATATCCCGACCTGCTAAATGTATATGGAGATTTAGGTAATATTTTGATTTTAAAGCATAGAGCTTCAAAGCGCGGCATTAATGTTAATATCTTTAACGTTTCACTTAGAGATCATTTTGACAGTAGTAAATATGACATAGCCTTTTTCGGTGGTGGACAAGATTATGAACAATCTATAGTATCTGATGATTTGACAGAAACAAAGAAATTTGCTGTTACTGAATATATCGAAAGCGGCAAAGTATTTCTTGCAATTTGCGGTGGATATCAGCTTCTTGGAAAATATTATTCTACTCCTGATGGAGAAAAACTTGATGGATTAGGTATTCTTGATATATTCACAGAGGGTGGAAATAAACGCTTTATAGGTAATACGGTAATCTTCAATGAGGAATTTAATGAAACCTATGTGGGTTTTGAAAATCATTCAGGCAGAACATACATTGGGAATTTGCAGCCATTAGGCAAGGTGTTAGCTGGTTATGGCAATAATGGTGAAGACGGCTATGAGGGCTGTATTTACAAAAATACATATTGTACTTATTTTCATGGATCACTATTATCAAAAAATCCGGAATTAGCAGACAGACTTATTGAAACTGCTTTAAAAAGGAAAAATTCTGATTATATACTTCCACCGTTAAATAGTGCTATTGAAACTAAAGCTAAAGAATTTATTATTAATAGAGAAACTAGAAAGTAAAAAGCTGGAGGGTAATATACTCTCCAGCTTTTTAACTTGCTCTATTTAATACTCCAATTTTTTTCATGATATTTTCTTCTTTAGGGGTAACTTTTTCAAAAGTTTTAAATTCATATCCATTATTCGTAAAATAATCTATAATAAGCGGAAGTGCCTCAACTGTTGTTTTTTTCATATCAGAATCATGCATAAGTACTACAACAAGTTTACTATTTTTAGATTGATTAATGATATTTTTTTCTATTACTTCTTTCTGTATTTTAGGGCCTATGGCATCACCGCTGCTTACATTCCAATCAACATATTTTGTATCTTGTTCAAGGAGCTTTTCTCTAATTTCCCTAAGATTTTTTCTGGAGGTCATCTCATTATCTGATCCGCCTGGAAATCTTACATATTTTACTGGTTCCTTTCCTGTAATTGTTTTAATGGCGCCCCTGCATCTTTTCAAGTCTTCAAAGTATGAGTCAACACTTTTATATATTATTTTGTATTGGTGAGAGTATGTATGCGGAGCCAAGCACATATTGCTTTCTGCTAACCTTTTGGTTATTTGAGGATACTGAGTTATTCTATTCCCAACTAAAAAGAAAGTAGCTTTCACATTTTTGGTTTTCAGAATATTTAATATTTCCATTGTGCTGTTAGCACTTGGGCCATCATCAAAAGTTATAAAAACCTCTTTACTGTTGATATACCTGTTCATATATCTATCTTTGACCTTATTACTATACCTCTCCAAGTCATAAATTGAATTATCATTAATATTAATTGGGATTTCATAACATTTAGCCATAACAATTGTATTGTTATAAAAAGTAAAACAAATTATATACAAAAAAAGAAAACAAGGTAAAGCTCCTATAGTAGTATTTGATTTCGTCATTTTCAGCACCTCTTGACATAATTCTATCTTCTTCTACTATAAATAGCTTAACCTTTATTTTCTAAAAAATTAGAGTTAATTTTTATGCTTTAATCCATCATTTATAATAAACTATTTTTCATACCCATTTTCATGATTTTTATGCCAATTCCATGCACTCTGTATTATAGTTTCCAGGGAATCAAACTTAGGATTCCAATTTAATTCCTTCTTTGCTTTTTCTGAGGATGCAATTAGAATTGCTGGATCTCCAGGTCTTCTTTTATCAACCTGTGCTTTAATATTTACTCCTGTCACTTTTCTTGTAACATCAATTACTTCCTTCACTGAAAATCCCTTGCCATTACCAAGATTGTATATTTTGCTTTCTCCACCATTTCTTAATCTTTGTAGTGCTAATAAATGAGCACTGGCAAGATCGGTAACATGAACGTAGTCTCTTACACATGTGCCATCTGGAGTTTTATAGTCATCACCATAAATCATTATTTTTTCTCGCTGACCCAAAGCCACCTGAAGAATTATTGGAATTAAATGTGATTCAGGTTTGTGATCCTCTCCTATTTTACCGCTGACATGTGCACCGGCAGCGTTAAAATATCTAAGTGCAGTATATTTAATGCCATATGCCTTATCACACCATTTTAACATTTTCTCTACTATTAATTTTGATTCACCATATGGATTGGTTGGAAATGTTTTATCCTGTTCTAATATTGGAATATTCTCAGGTTCACCGTAAGTAGCTGCAGTAGAAGAGAATACTATATATTTTGTTCCATATTCCTTCATAGCCTGAAGCAAACACAATGTAGAATAAACATTATTTTCAAAATACATTAATGGCTTCTCAACACTTTCTCCTACTAGAGAGAAAGCAGCAAAATCAATGACAGCTTCAATTTTATTTTCAGTAAATACTTTGTGTAAAATTTCTTTATTTCTCAAATCTCCCTCATATACTTTTCCACCAAGCACAGCTTCTCTATGGCCTTTTACAAAGCTATCAAGAATTATTACATCCTCACCATTCTCTAAAAGCTCAGCAACCATATGGCTTCCTATATATCCTGCACCGCCACAAACTAATATACTCATAATACTCCCTACTTTCTTCTTAATAAATTATCGCAATGGCAATTTTACCATAAAACTATACAATTTTCTCAATTACAAGTTCATTATTTATTTCATTAACTCCTATGGTTGATCCATTAGATACCTGTCCTGCTATTATCATTCTAGCCACTGAAGTCTCCAACGTATTCTCAATATATCTCTTTAAAGGTCTCGCTCCATACACTGGATCATATCCCTCTTGTGCCATAAGTTTCTTTGCGTTTTCCGTAATTTTTAAGTCTATGCTTCTCTCTTTTAATCTATTCTTTATGTTTTCAATAAATATGTCAATAATTTTTTCGATTTCCACTGTAGACAGCGGCTTAAACATAATAATATCGTCCAACCTATTTAAAAACTCTGGCTTAAATCGTCCCTTTAATTCATTCATTACTCTATCCTTAATGTTAGAGTCGATGCCAGTAGTACTTATATTATTTAACAGGTAGCTGCTGCCAATATTTGATGTCATAATAATAATTGTGTTTTTGAAATCTATTATTTTTCCCTTATTATCTGTAAGTCTTCCTTCATCAAGTATTTGCAGAAATATATTAAAGACATCATCATGGGCTTTTTCTATTTCATCAAAAAGAATAATACTATATGGTTTTCTTCTTACAGCTTCAGTGAGCTGGCCTCCTTCATCATATCCTACATATCCCGGAGGTGCTCCAATGAGCCTTGATACAGAGTACTTCTCCATATATTCTGACATATCAATCCTTACTATATTTTCTTCACTATCAAACAATGTTCTTGCCAAAGTTTTAGCCAATTCTGTTTTTCCTACGCCAGTTGGTCCAAGAAATATAAATGATCCAATTGGTCTTTTGGGATCCTTCATCCCTGCTCTAGCTCTCAATACCGCATTAGATACTGCTTTTACGGCTTCTTCCTGCCCTATTACTCTTTTGGATAATTCCTCATCCATCCTAAGCAGCTTTTTTCTTTCACCTTCCACCAGTCTTGAAACTGGTATCCCGGTCCACTTGGAAACTATTTGAGATATTTCATTTTCAGTAACTTCTTCCTTTAACATGGAATTTTCATTATTAGTTTTTAATTTTTCTTCCTTTTCCTTAATTTTAGCTTCAAGCTCAGGAATTACACCATATTTTAATTCAGCAATTTTGTTTAGATCGTATTCTCTTTCAGCCTTTTCCATTTTACCCCTAACTTCATCCAACTGCTGTTTCAAATTTCTAACTTCTGTAATTTCTGATTTTTCTTTTTCATATTTTGCGCTCATTTCTCTGTCTTTTTCATTTAAATTACTCAATTCTTTCTCTAACTCATTTAATCTTTCTATAGATGCTGCATCTTTTTCTTTTGACAAAGCTTCTTTTTCGATTTTTATTTGAAATATTTTTCTCTTTAATAAATCCATTTCTGTAGGCATACTGTCAATGTCAGACCTAATCATAGCACAAGCCTCATCTATTAAATCAATTGCCTTATCAGGTAAATATCGATTTGTTATATACCTGTTTGAAAGTTTGGCAGCAGCAACTATTGATGAGTCATGTATTCTTATTCCGTGATAGATCTCAAACTTTTCCTTAAGACCTCTTAAAATTGATATACTGTCCTCAACCGAAGGTTCATCTACAATAACCGGCTGAAATCTTCTTTCTAAGGCTTTATCTTTTTCAAAATACTTTCTAAATTCATCAAATGTAGTTGCCCCTATACAGTGAAGCTCTCCTCTAGCAAGCATTGGCTTAATTATATTACCAGCATCCATTGAGCCTTCAGTTTTTCCGGCCCCAACTATGGTATGGATTTCATCAATGAATAAAATTATTTTCCCTTCACTTTTTTCAACTTCTTTTAATACAGCCTTTAATCTTTCCTCAAATTCTCCTCTAAATTTTGCTCCTGCAATTAATGCTCCCATATCAAGAGAAAAAATTATTTTATTTTTTAATCCTTCCGGTACATCTCCCCTGACTATCCTCTCTGCCAATCCTTCAACAATGGCAGTTTTCCCAACTCCCGGTTCTCCTATGAGAACCGGATTATTTTTAGTTCTTCTAGAAAGTATTCTAATAACTCTTCTAATTTCCTCATCTCTTCCTATTACTGGATCTAATTTATGTTTCTTTGCTTCCTCCACTAAATTTCTTCCATACTTTATTAAAGCTTCATAAGTACCTTCTGGATCTTGAGTATCAACTCTTTGATTTCCTCTTACTAAAACTAATGCATCTAAAAAATTATTTTTCTTTATATCGAACTCTTTTAAAATATCATTAACATCATTGCTGTTTACATCCATAATTCCTAACATTACATGTTCTACACTAATATAAGAATCTTTGAATTTTTTTGCTTCATTCTCAGCCTTTATAAATACTTCTTCAAATCGCCTTGTTGCATATACACCGCCAGATTCAGCTCCCTCTCCCGTAACCTTAGGATATCTCTGAAGAACCTTTTCTGTATAAATATTTAACTTGTTTACATCTATCCCCATTTTGCTGAATATATTTGGGATCAATCCATCATGTTGACTTATAAGTGAGCTAAACAAATGAATCACATCTAACTGCTGGTTATTATTTTTTACTGCTATAACCTGTGCATCGTTGATGGCTTGCTGTACTTTTATAGTTAACTTTTCAATATCCATAATAACCCTCCTTTGTTAACTTTAAATATACTTTAATTATATCCAACTAAGTTGTCTATACAACAGCTAATAAAATTAATTCACAGATTATTAATTAATAAAAAATACTTTAGGAAAACCCTAAAGTATCTTTTAAATTAATGATATGTAAGTAAATTTGTATATTAATCCACTATAGTTTTTTTTCAAGGTTTATTGCTAAATTAAAATATTTAATGGAATCATATGTATTTCCAAGTTTATAATATAAATCTCCAAGCTTTAAATATCTTTTATATATGTCTTGGTTATTCCCAAACTTTCGAAGAGCATCAAAGGATAAATTCATATACATTTCTGCCATATCAAAATTGCCTTGCTTCTCCAGTATAATTGATTTGAAATAATATGCTTTTTCTATTAGTTTCAAGCTATCCAATTTAATAGCATAATTTAAAGCATCATCACATACAGTTTGAGATATATCTAATATGTTATTTTTAACCAGTTCCCCTATTGCTAAAATCATAAATCGTACATATTTTTCTTTATCCTCCCGTGGATAAGTTTCTAAAGCCTTATTTATGTACTCCAGGGCCCTTTCAGTTAAACCCACTTCAAACATTACAGATGCATAATTATAAATGGCTGATGCTTTATGTGCGGCGTCATCTTTATAAAGTTCATAGGACTTAGCCTCATATTCCTCAAATTTTCCTTTGTCCATTCTAATTGATAATAAAGCTAACATGTGATAAGCATCAGCTTTATTTAAATCAGAATCTAAATAATCACACAAATCAATGAGCCTAACCGATATTTCGTAAGCCCTTTCATAGTTTTCAAGCATTAAATAGCATGCTGATTCATTATATGTAGCTTTTGCAAGTATCATATTATTTTCGTTTTTTCTTGAGGATTTTCTCACATTGTTATAGTAACTTGCTGCTTGGGCAAACTCTGAAGTATTATAAAAATACCTAGCTACATCCATATAGTAGGCAGTTTCATTTTTTTCTATATCTGACTTCTGCCAATAGTCATAATACTTTGATGTATTTATTTGAAGTTTTTCTGACTTACCTGAATCTAAATAGTAATTGAACAGCCTATGCATTACTTCAAAAGCTAAATCAAAATATAAGTACTCCTCAGCATATTTAAGATTGTATTCTAATAAATTTTCATAATCATGCCTTTTCTTAGAATTCTCAAGTGTTTTTAGATTTTTGGTAATTTGTTCTTTTACTCCCTCTCTTAGATAATCGCTTTGTAGTGAAAGTTTTTTTGCGATTAATTCTAATACCTCGTCATCAGGTTTTATTTTGTCATTTTCAATACAGCTCATTTTGGAAACCGAAATTTTGTTATCACATATATCCTTTAAAGTAAGACCCTTATAAATTCTTGCCCTTTTAATTTTTTGTCCAGTTGAAAGTATCTCCATAATTACCACCTATTCATATTTCAAGACTCTTTTATAACACCAATCTTCTTAAAGTTTTCTACACCCTTATTTAAGTATTTTGCTGCCTCTTTATCTTTCCCACAATCTAGATAGAATTTACCGATCATTATTGAGATTTCTGCAATTTCTTTTACATATTCCATATTTACAACAAAGTTTAATGCCAATAACAGTGTATTTTCTGCTTCCTTAGTATTTGATTCTAAAAGTTCTACTTTATATTTTAATATATAATATTGAATTAGTGCTTTATCACTTCCATCATCAATTGCTTGAATTATTTCATTTAGTGTTAACTTTGCCTTTTCAATATCCTTTAATTTTATAAAATTTTCACAAATATTAGTTAATGTGTCAACTAACTTTTTATCCTTATTCTTAACTCTTAATTCTTTAGCCTTATTAAGATGAATAAAAGATTCCTCTAAATTTTCAAATTCATAAAAAAGCTTTCCTAAATTATTCTCAATATCAGCAATGAGTTGTCCATCTTCAACTTCTTTATACACATCTAAGGTCTTTTTAGAATACTTTATGGCATTATTCAAATCTCCCTGCTTGCTATATTGTTCTGAAAGCAGTAAAAGTGCCTTTGCATATTCCTTTTTATCATCCAATTGTCTGAATTTCTCTTTTGCAAGGAATGAATAGTCCATTGCCTTATCAAAACTTTCAAGCTTAAAATAGGTATAAGCAATATAATAGAAAATTTCTCCTAAAAGAAAATCATTTCCTATATCATTATCGCTATAAACCTTTTCAGCCTGTTGGAAATAGCTGCATGAGGAATGATATGCCTTGAGATTCAATGTAATTTTACCCAGATTAAGAAATGTATTAACTGTTTCTTCATGGAAATTATTTTTTATAAAAATCACATTTGCAGATAAAAAAAACTGTTGAGCTAAGGCTGTTTCCTCTTTTTTCATGTAAACAACCCCTCTTAGATAAAGGTTCTTAGCTTTTCTATACTCTAAGTTGTATTTTTCTGCATAATACAATGCTTTTTCAATATACTGCTCCGCATTGGTTAAGGCCTCGCCTATTATATATGATTCTGCCATGTTTTCAAAATAATAACAAATCTTTTCAGCTTGTGATTCTTCTGATTCCATCAAATATTCAATAGAAGTATTTAATGCTTCAGCTAAATATTCCAGCAAATCCATACTTGGATTTGATTTACCCGATTCCACTAAACTGATTTGTCCTGGAGTTATTCTATCACCTGCTAAATCCTTTAGAGTCATATTTAGTTCTTTTCTTGTCCTTTTTATCTTTTCACCTAAAGATAGTATCTCCATAGCTCACTCATCCTTTACTTACATCAGCTAATTTTGAATATAATTAATTATTTCGTAGATAATTAAATATATTATAGCATATTTTTATGCATAATATAAAAATTTTATAAAAAAGTTTATTTACTGACAAATTTGTTTATTATGTTATAACAGTCAATTAGAATGCTGCCGAAAAAAATAAACCTAGAAAAACTCTAGGTTTACTTCATTTTAATTTATTTCATCCAATCTTTCATGTTACAATAAGCATCTTCTGCAGTACTCCTCACATATCTAGCCGTTCTTTTCAGTCTTTTTCTTGTGTTTCTATCTAATTGTGGTGCAACTAACATACTAGCTGCAAATCCAAGCATGGCTCCAGTTGTTATTCCCCTGAAAAATTTATTTTGCATATTCCTTTCACTCCTTATGTTATGTTTTAACTATAGAATATGCATTTTTAAATAAATTAAACATATTTTATATTATAGTTGAACAACTTCAACTATAAATTTTTACAATATTCAAAAGCGTTGAAAATTCGCTATTTTCATATTGTATAAATTAAGCTTACGTAATGTTTATCTGTATTTCATCCATAGCCTCATTTGCAAGCTGGTCACATCTATTATTTAATTCATTGGTACTGTGGCCTTTAACCTTAATAAATTCAACTTTATGATATTTTATAAGTTGTAAAAGCTGTTCCCAAAGTTCTTTATTTTTAACTGGCTCCTTAGATGCACTTTTCCATCCGTTTCTTTGCCAATTATTGAGCCAATTTAAATTTACTGCATTGACAACGTAAGCTGAATCACTATATATTTTTGCACAGCATGGTTCCTTCAATACAGATAGAGCATCTATAACAGCTGTAAGCTCCATAATATTATTTGTAGTATTTCTAAATGCTTTATTTATTTCTTTTTTTGTTTCATTATAAATAAGTATTATACCATAACCGCCAATGGTATTTTCTTTTCCGTTTCCTCTACAGGCTCCATCAGTATATATTGTCACATTTTTCATATACTACATCTCCTGATATTCTTTATTCATATTTTCTTCATTGCTTTTCTTTGAATGAAATCCTTTTATTAAATTAATTAATTTATCTATATTTTTTGCCCCTACAACCTGAGATATGTACTTAACGGCTTCTTTAACCATGAGAACTATATCTTCTTCACCTTGCCAGTTTTCTAAAATTACATTTTCAGGTACTTCATTAATTATTGCATTTAATCCAAAAAATGCTATAGCTATATCATCAACTTTACCTATAAATGGTATGAAGTCAGGTAATATATCAATTGGACTTGCCAAATAAGCAGTTATTCCACCAATTAACAGCTTATTTTTCATTCCAATCCTTTTATCTTTAAACAATCTATAAAATAGTACAACTATATCTGGGATAATCAATGCATATTCAGCTAACTTTTCATATTTATCCGGAACATTTTCTTCCACTTTATGTCTCAGATTTGAATAATTATCCTTAATGCAGTCCTTTACTTTCTTCTTCTTTTTTTCAAATTTTATTGTTTCTTTGTTCTTAGCATAAATGACCTCTTCTACCTCTGCTTCTATTGTTTCCTGCACAATATTGACTTTATTTAATTTAAAATAGACATAGGGCACAAGTTTTGAAATAGTGCCAAGATTCACTGCTATATTGTCTTTATTAACCTTTATTCCCACATCATAAAAATCTTTTAAAGATGTTTTTAACGCCAAATTTTTTATTAAATTTAACATTCCAATTTTCATTACATTTATATTAAATATTTTAAGATTCACAGTATTATCTATTATATTTCCAATACCAACTTGCGCTTTAAAAGGAATTGTAATTCCTTTTTTATAGCTTCCATATACAGTAATCAGTTCATTTATTTCAATTTTTTCAAATTTCAAACCTTCTACAATAACATATTCATTTAATATTCCTAGTATATCCTGGCCGGTTAATACAGCCTTAACAGCAGTTATCTTCATGTTTTTACCCTCCCATTTCCTATACACATAATACAAAGCTGCAATATGATAACTCTAATCCGTTATATACAATAAAGTATACATTAAATTTACAATTCTGCAATGAAATTTTTAGCTATGGTATAAATTACATTAGTAAAATTTATGATTTTAATTAGACTTTGTCTATATTTTATTATAATATCAAAATAGATTTGAAAGAAGGCTGCATAGCCAAGATATTAGAAAGGATGATTACATGAATAAGATTAAGAAAAAATATATATATATTCCTATCATAACTGCTTTATTATCATTAATTATGCTTTTAATATTAAATTTTACTTCTTCCGCATATAAATATAAGTCATATTCTGAATTTATTAATGATTTATCTAATAATAAAGTCAGTACAGTTTATATTACAGCTTCACCCAAAATCACCATTAAATTAAAAGATGGAACTCAATATGAAAGTGACAATCCCAGAGCAGACAATTTTAAAGAAGATTTGCTAAAGAAAAACGTACAAGTGCTTGAACAAGGTCCTGCAAATTTAAAAGAAATAGTTCCAATTATTATTTTAATTAGTTCCTTAGCTGCAATTGGCATTATTGCCTTTAAAAATTCTAATATTGCGTCAAGAAGAATGAATTCTGTTGATACTATGGAAACAAGTGCACTAGAAAATGTGAAATACAATTTTTCCAGTGTGGCTGGAAACGAAGAGGCAAAGGAAAGTGTGAAAGATATTGTAGACTTCCTGAGCAATCCAGAAAAATATGCTTCCTATGGTGCCAGAATGCCTAAGGGAATAATACTTTATGGTGAGCCTGGTACTGGTAAAACCCTGTTAGCAAAAGCTGTGGCCGGAGAAGCAGGTGTACCGTTCTACGCTGTAACAGGCTCTGATTTTGTACAGGTATATGTAGGGGTAGGAGCAAGCCGTATAAGACAGTTATTCAAGAAGGCAAGAAGTCATGGCAAAGCTGTTATTTTTATTGATGAAATTGATGCTATAGGTAAAAAAAGAGATGCATCTAGAGCTGGTGGTTCTGACGAGAGAGATCAAACTCTAAATGCTCTATTAACTGAAATGTCCGGATTTAACGAAAAGGAAGGAATAGTAGTTATTGCCGCCACAAATAGGTTAGATATGCTTGACTCAGCTTTATTAAGACCTGGAAGATTCGATAGGCACATAGAAATTATGCTTCCTGACATAGATGCACGAGAAAAAATACTTTCACTACATTTGAAAAATAAACCAGCAAAAAAAATATGTTTAAATGATTGGGCTCAAAAAACAACTTATTTTTCAGGGGCAAAAATAGAAAGCTTTGTAAATGAAGCTGCGATACTTGCCTGTAAAGAAAATAGTAAGTTTATTGAGGAAAAGCATATGGATGCTGCATATTCTATAATACTAGCCGGATATGAAAAGAAAAATAGGAGCTATATTAAGGATATTGATAGAAATATTACTGCTTATCACGAAGCAGGACATGCTTTGATTTCAATGAAGGTGCTTCCTGATGAGAAAGTATCAAAAGTAACCATAATTCCAAGTACAAAAGGTGCTGGAGGATATACCTTAAGTATTCCGGAAAGCAGAATGTATCAGCATAAAGAATATTTAAAAAACAGGATAATGGTATTGCTTGGAGGAAGAGCTTCTGAGGAAATTATATTTGGCAGTGAACATATAACAACAGGCGCTCATAGTGATTTAAAGCAAAGTACAAAAATTGCATTAAGCATGATAACTGAATACGGAATGGGTAATACTTTAGGTCTACTTAATATAAATGAACTGACTAATTTAAATACCAACGAGAATAAAATTGTAGAGGAATGTAGAAACTTAGTGGACAACCTTTATGAAGAAACAAAGCACATTTTATTAAGTGAAAAAGGTAATCTGATTAATTTATCAAACAGCTTACTTAAAAAAGAAACTTTGTATTCTGAAGACCTTAAAAAAATGGTTTTGTCATAAGACAAAACCATTTTTAAAGTGAAAAGAATAAAGATCAAATAACAAACCTGATTTAATCTTTATTCTTTAATCTTTGTTATTTAGAAAAAGGTTGTGTTGAAAGTACAAAACTAATTAAGGTTCCACCAATTAGTCCACCTAAATGGCCAAAGTTATCCACATTGGGGATAGAAAATCCAATAATCAGGTTTACAACTATCACTGAAAAAATATTTCTCAAAAAATCTCTTCCTATATTTTTTCTCATTTTAATTCCAAAAACTAATGCTGCTCCTAGTAAGGCAAAAATTGCACCTGATGCTCCTATGGATACTGATGTTGAAAATAGATAACTAAATAAAGATGCAGTTATTCCGCCTATAAAATATATCAAAATAAATTTTATTTTACCAAACAACTTTTCTATTATAGGTCCAATAACATAAAGTGCATACATATTCAAGGCAAGATGAATAATTCCTCCATGCAAAAACATACTGGTTATAAGTCTATAATATTCACCGCTTTTTATAAGAGAATTTACCTTGGCACCTAAAAATACCAACACATTAATATCACTGTCTATAATACCACCTGACAATAATGCTGTAATTAAATACATAAGTATATTAAGAATTATAAGAGTTAGAGTAATAGGTGTAACATTTCTCATATTCTTTGAATTTGAAGTTTCCCTAATTCTTAGCAGACATGAGGATAACTCTTTTTCTAAATCTGACAATTCATTATTGTATTTTAAAATTACATTTTTATTATAATCTAGCAGCACATAATGAATATTACTTAAATTATTTGATAAAGTATCAGTAATTTCTTCTGGATTCATTATTTTATTCTCATCAATTAACGCTATATTGAATATATTAATATTTACTTCATATTTTTCTTTAAATCTAAGCTGTTGTACTAGCCATTGAGCTTCCTCATCCATAATTAATTTTGAAGAAAAAACTATAAAATCTGCAGATTCACTATTTTCTTTCACTAAACACCATGAACTTATATTCTGTTTTACAGAGCCTAATTCAGCTATTTTATATCCAAAATATTGATTCATTAATCCTATAATCCTGTGTATATACTTATCCATGATTATCACTCCTTAAAAAAAAAACAATACACATTTTAATTTAGTGTATTGAAATTTAATCTATTTATATTTTACGAAACTATTTCTTCTATTACAACATTTGAATACTGTAATAAGTCAATTTCAAAAATATTTCTTGGTTTTTTTGTAATACTATCGTAAATTACCCTTATTATTGGTCTATCCGGGAATCCTTTATTCTGTCTTACTACATATCCCTCTTCCCCATTAGAAAGTCTTACACATGCACCTAATGGATATATGGCAAATGTATTTTTAAAGCTGTTTACAACCTGCTCGTCAAAGATGCTTCCGCTGCCAGCCAATATTAATTCATATGCATCATTTGGGGTAAATTTCCTTCTATAACATCTATCATTACTTACGGCGTCATATACATCAGAAACACATACAATTTTTGCAAATTTAGATATTTGATTAGATGTAAGTCCATAAGGATATCCTCTTCCATCTATTCTTTCATGGTGTTGTTCTACTATCTTAATTACAGGATCAGGAATGCTGTAATTTTTCTTTAATATTTCTGAACCGTATATAGTGTGCTTTTTTATTTCCATAAATTCATCATCAGTTAATTTCCCTTGTTTGTTGATGATTCCATGAGGTACTTTTGTTTTTCCTACATCGTGAAGTATGGCTCCAATTCCTAAGTTTTTTAATTCTTGATCGGTGTATCCACAGCTAATGCCTAAAAATGTAGACATAATGCAAGTGTCAAGGCTATGTACATATGTATAATTATCATAGGTTTTTATGTCAAATAAACTTTTATTCACATCTCCAACTTCTATAATATACTTTATGAGTTCTTCTACATCATTCAATGATTCCTTAATTGCCTTACCATTGAAATCATGTACATTACTCATTATATTACTCATACTTTTCATAGTTGCTTGTTTTAGAGTTGTCAATCGTTCATCTTCAACTTCTACATCATCAAATCTTTCATCTTCAAGGTAAACATAAAAAACTCCAAGTTTTTTTAATTTCTCCATATAACTATTTGTTATTTTTACACCTGCTCTTAAAAGTACTTTCCCATCATTTGATAAAATGCTTTTTCCAAGTACATCATTTTCTTTAACTCTATTTATAAATTCAAGCCTCATTACAACACCTCAAAATTTTATGAAAATAATCCTTTTCTTTCATATTCTTATAAAATAATATCATATTTAAAAATAAATTAAAATACTATATTAAATTAAAAAAATTTAATATACTTTATTTCTTAACAGTTTACATTATATTACAAAACAAGTCAATATATTACCATTTACAATAGCAACATATTGACTCTATTTACAAATTTAGATTTACAAGTATTTTAATAGCAAACTAATGGGAAATGTTTATATATATTCATCTTTTCTAACTTTAATATCTTCGAAAACTTTAGTCATTGATTTATCTATTAAATTGCATATGAATTTAAGCTTTTCTTCCATGCCTTCATGGTCATCAATATAATCAAATTTTATTTGCCAAGTAGGATTATACTCATCATCTATATCATCTATATTTAATCCATTATCATTGAAAGTATCATACGGAAATAGTTGAAAAATCGCAGAGTATTCCCATTCTTCCACATCTCTTTGTGTATCAAAAAAAACATTGACTTTATCCCCATCATAGTACAATTTTGTTATAAATTCTGCACCATCACTAATTTCATAGCTTCCCATTTCCCTAACAAAAATATTAGTATCTTTTTCTCTTTCCATTAAAACTAATGAAGAAAAATCCAAAATTAAACACCACCCTAAAAATTTTTATAAATATAATATCTCACACTTTATAGGTTTTTACAATAAACTGATTAATTACAATAATATTATACCCCTATAAAGTAATATAATATTATATAAATATTACTCAGTAATTTTTTGTTAGGAGTTTATATGAAAAAAGTCACTGTTTTACTTATAGCATTTGTTTTACTTGCAGCAATAATTAATGCAGGATATACCAGGAGCAAAAGCAAAGAAATAACCTATGCCGTTGAACATAATCTAACTACTGGACTCTTTAATCGGCATAAGCTGTACTCAGTTAGCAATTTTAATTTAGCCTTTTCTGATAGCTCCATTTCTATTATGCAAGTTGAAGGTATTGAAAAAAAAGTTCCACATGATAGAGTTTATTATGATGTACTACTTGAAAAACATTCAAACGGAATTTGGAAAGTAAAAAAAGTTTATCTAATTAAACAATTGCCGGCACCTAAATAGTTTTGAAATTAGTGTTCTATTTCAAATAAAATAAAAGACAGTGGTTCTAAAAAAACCGCTGTCTTATTTTTTTTCTTCTTCCTTACTGCATTTACTGCATAAGCCTTCAATAGTATTATTAAAAAATATGTCCTTGTCTACAAAAGTAAAGCCTGTTTTATTTCTTATTATTTCTTCTAATTGTTTCATTGGGCAATCAATTTCTACTTCCTTATGACATATTTTACACTGAATTATATGTTTATGATGGCTAGTTTTAACTTTATAAGTAAACTTTCCATCTCCAAAACTAAACTTATCAACTATTTCTTTCTCTTCTAATAATTCTAAAGTTCTATACACAGTTGACAAGTCTATAAAAACTTCATATTTTCTGCATAATTTATAAATTTGCTCAACACTTAAAGGTTCCTCACTTAACATAAGCACGTTTAAGATAGTAAGTCTTCCTTTGGTTACCTTTATGTGATTTTCCTTTAGTAAACTTTCTATTTTCATTTTTCTCACCTTGATATTTATTTCTAATTTATTATAACACAATATTGGAGCTTTTTTATAAATTTTTGTTATTATTCACAATAGTTAAACATTGTAAATTAATATATAATTCTTACAAGAGGGGGGAAATCTCATATGTTAAAACATAAGAAAACACTTCTATCAAAATTAGTTACTACTTTTAGTTTGATCGTAGCAGTATCACTTATAATATCTAGCTTAACCAATTTTTTTATTACTAAAAATAAAGTAGCAAAGGACTTTGAAAATTCCACACTACAGCTCTTAAATCAAAATAAGAATTATGTAGAATTAATAAATAATACTATAGATAATATTTCAATGCAGCTTCTGTCTGATAAAAACTTTACTGGCTTAATACCACAAAAGTCAGGGTCTGAATACGATAATTTCGACAGTCAGCAAAAAATAAAGGAACAGCTAAGAACAATAACATTAAGCAATAATGAAACAACATTTAAAAATATACATCTTTTTACTGACTCTGGTGTTATCTCTTCTGCAGATTCTGTTTATTTACCGGAAGAAAACGTTTCAAAGCTTCACAATGAGCAATGGTATAAGGATGCAATAGCATATGATGGAAAGTCATTATGGACAGCTCCTCATATGGATACTGTCTTGAATGATCCAGTTATGGTTATTAGTCAAGTGAGGGTTATTAAAAATC
The DNA here is from genome assembly GCA_029256485.1 of Clostridiaceae bacterium. The sequence goes on along the minus strand of JAQSXU010000005.1, from coordinate 164,419 downwards.
CTACAACCTATAAACCTGTTGGTGTATTGAAATTCAACCTAGATCCAAACATTTTTAATAATGCACTGAAAAATACCAAAATAGGTAAAGATGGTTACATTTTCATTATTAATAAGGATGGTTACATAGTTTCCCATAAGGATTCAAATCGTATAGGCACAACATTAAAAGCGGATTATCTTTCAGAAATAAAAAACTCAAATGAAGGATCTTTTTATTTTAATGAAGGAAATACTAAAATGTTTGGACTTTATACAACCTCAAAGATAACGGGATGGAAATTTATTGCCATAGTTCCATATTCAGAATTATATTCAACTGCGCAAAGCATTGGCTTTATAACCTTATTTATTATAATTGCTTTTATTGCAATATCTATACTTTTCTCTATATTTACTACTTCACAAATTACAAAAGCGTTAAAGAATATAATATCTAAAACTAAAGAGATTTCTAAAGGTAATTTGAATGTTTACTGCGAAAAGTCAAATATAAGTGAAATAGATGAATTAAGTTTAAACTTCAATAAAATGGTAATAGATTTAAAGATGATGTTAACTGATACTTCAAATTTAGTACAATCTACTACAGCTTCTTCAGAGGAATTGTTAAAGCTTTCAAAATCTATAAGTGAATCATCTAAAGAAATAAACACTTCCATTGAAGAAATAGCCACTAATTCCTCCTCTCAATGTGAAAATTCTATGGAGTGTGTTAACATTTCTCATAGATATGACAGTGAAATCAATAAGACAATAGAATCTATAAAAGAAGTGGACAACGCTGCAAAAATATCAATGGAATTAGTAAATAAAAATAAAATTATTACTAAAGAATTAGGCACAACTTCCACTAATAATTCATATTCTATTAATAGCTTAGAAGAAACAATACTTACCTTAAGTAATAATACAAAAAATATTTTACTTATTTTGAGTAAAATTAATGATATTTCAGAGCAGACTAATTTGCTTGCATTAAATGCATCTATTGAAGCTGCCAGAGCTGGAGAAGCTGGTAAAGGATTTGCAGTAGTAGCTGGAGAAATAAGAAAATTAGCTGAACAATCTAACAAAGCCTCTGATGAGATAAAAAATATTGTTATTAATGTTAATAAATCTATTGAAAATAGCATATCAATTTCAACAACAACAAAAAAAGCATTTGACTTAGAAGCTGATCAAGTTAATAAAACCATAGAAGGCTTTAAGCAATTAGAATTATCTATGAAAAATATTTTGGATTATATGCATATGGCTATGAAATCAATAGAAATCATTAATGAGGATAAATCTACATTGAACAACTACATCAATTCAATAGCAAGCGGTTCAGAGGAAAATTCAGCATCTACTGAAGAGATAACCGCTACCATTGGCAGTGAAACGGAGGCAAATGAGAATATGTATAGTTTAGCTCAATGTCTAACTGATAAAGCTAATGAGCTTTATAAATTAATTAGCCAGTTTAAATTTTAAGTCCCCTTTTATATATAATACTTATTTTAAGGTCTGGAGCTTATGCCCCAGACCTTTTTTTATAAAAACATGATTTTTAATCCAAAAATAATTAATATTATTCCACCAATATAATCAGCATATTTTCCTACTAATGATATCTTTTTTAGATATCTTGCCATATAGAAACCAATGGATGAAATTATAAAAGTGATTAATCCAATAAAAATAGTATTATAAAGTATTATGATATTACTACTTATATTATCTAAAGCTGTAAATCCAATTACCAAGGCATCTATGCTTACGGAAATGCCTAGTATGAGAGTCATTCCAGGTTTAAGATATGGGCACTGTCCATTATTCCCAAAGCCTTCCTTAATCATTAGAACCCCAACTATGGCAATTAGTATTCCACCGATTATTTCTGGTACTGTAACTATGTATGTATTAAAAAAGAATCCAGCATATGCTCCTAAAAAGGAAAATAAAAATTGAAAAAAGCCAAATGAACAGGCAAACAGAACTTTATTTTTAAATTTTATTGTATTATTTAATCCTATACACAATGCCACCCCAAAAGCATCCAATGAAAGTGCCACTGCTACAAAAAACAGTGAGTATAAGCTCATGAGTACCTCCAATAATTTATTTTTTCTATAAAACCCCCAAATACCATGCTATTGAGGAATTACCAAGAAAAATAGTGATAACAGCTGCTATTGCCATATATGGTCCAAAAGGAATATAATCCTTTCTTGACTTCTTCTTGGTTATAATTAATATAAATCCTATTAATCCTCCTAATAAAAATGACACAAACAGCATATAAAACGATAACTTCCATCCTAAAAATAATCCGCACATTCCGCTTATTTCGGCATCTCCCCATCCCATTCCGCCGGTGAGTAAAATTATTATAGAGATAATTCCAGCCCCTATAACACCACCTAAAATATAATTATTGACTTTCTGAAATAAATATAAATAATTAATTATTAATAAAATAATTCCAAAAGCTATACCTATAAAGGTAGTTTTGGAATATACATCTGTTGTATCATAATCTATCATGGCAATTACTATTAGTATACATACTAATATGGAAAACCTTACAAACTCTAAAGTTAAACTAAATCTTATATAAAGAGCTAATAATAAGCATCCTGTTATGACTTCTATTAATGGATATCTTAGAGAAATCCTTTCTTCACAATGCCTGCATTTTCCTTTTAATATTAAATAACTAAATATGGGCACTAAATCATACCAATTTATTTTATTGCCACAGGTTGTGCAGTGTGATGCTGGAAATAATATTGATTCATCTCTTGGAATTCTATATATACAGACATTTAAAAAGCTTCCAATAATTAAACCTAAAATTAAAATGTTTATTTCTATAATAAAAATCATTCCTCCAAATTATTTATTTGCTTTTTTGCCGTCATACCATAAATAATAAATAACATAAGACCAATTACCGCTATAATATCTCCAATGCTTATTGCAAAGTGTCTCAATATTGTGAGTGGAATCACATCTCCTAAAAAACCAAGCTTTGTACTGCCGTCAATTAATCTATAAAGTCCTTCCCTAGTCACATCTTGAGTCAGTCCAGCAATTCTAGCTGCAGTAGAACTGACAGGCATAGCTCCGCCGTTTAAAAATATTGGTACAGCATTTAATAAAAATCCAACAGCCATTATTATTAAATATAGACTTTTTTTGTTAAAATATGCAAAGATGAATATAAAAAAGTACATTATAAAATCTAAAATGAAAGTTAAAATCCCTCTTGTAAGAAAGCCGTTCATTATTAAAGTATTTACTATAACTTCTATACCAAATCCAATGAAAACTAAATATGGTTTATTTATGTTCACATTTTCTAAGTTCCTAATATTTCCTTTTAAAATATACCCAATTATTACAGCAATTATAACAGCCTCAATAAACATTTTAACCAGCCTCTCAACCTTATTTTATTTTTCCTTTAATTTCAAGTAAGCCTCAACCACTTTTGGATGAAATTGTGTTCCTGAATTTTTCTTTAACTCACTGAGTATTTGTTCCTCTGAGAGAGCTTTTCTATATGGTCTATCCGTTGCCATAGCATCAATTGAATCTGCCAGCTGCACAATGAATACATCTATACTAATGTTATCCTTATCCAGACCATCAGGGTAACCCTTTCCGTCATACCTTTCGTGATGATGCTTAACAATATTTTTAACCTCTGACAAATTTTTAATATCCTTTAAAATATTATATCCAATTTCAGGATGTTTCTTTATTATGTTGTATTCCTCATCTGTAAGCTTTCCAGGTTTATTTAATATATTATCATCTATGCCTATTTTACCAACATCATGAAGCATAGATGCCATTCTCAAATGTTCAATTTTTGAATCACTGTATTTTAATTGTCTGGCTATGCTTTCTACCAGATCTGCCACCCTTTGTGAGTGTCCTTCTGTATACTTGTCCCTTGCCTCCATGGCGAGCATTAAAGCATTTACTGTATCCGTATATTGGGACTTTGCATCTATGTATAAAGAAAATGTGTAACGAGCTAAAAGTATAGGAAACAACACAAGAACTACACCTAGATATGTAAATTGTCTAAAAATAATTGCTAGTAATATTCCCAAAGGTGCCATAATAATGATGTTTAAAATTCCCAACTTAATATTAGAAACAAAAGAAAAAATCAAATTTTTACCTTTTATAATTGAAAATAACATTGATATGAAAAAAGTATTTGTAATGAATACTGATGCGCAGAATAATATTATATGAATAATATTTTCATTAATATTAATTATAGGTGTAATTCCACCTGATACTTTATAAAAATAATTTCCATTTATCATTGAGATACCTATAATACAAAAATTAAAAAGTGTTCCATATAAAGGAGTATTAAAAATATGTTTGTACTTGTCATTAACTTTAATAATTCTAATTGAGAACCCCAAAATAACTATTAGTAAAGTACTGAATGGACCAAATAAAATATAAGATGCTAATTGAATTGCAAAGCTAGTACTAAATGAAATATCCTTAAATACAACGGTATAAGTCTCGGTAATTCCTGTTAATAGGCTAAAAAATATTATATTAAAGTAATTATCTACATTAATTGTTATATATCCATTTCTAGTAAACATATAAAAACTAATTATCGTTATTATATACGTAAATATAAGATATATTTTAAGTTTTAGTGATAACTTGCCCATGAGCTTCCTCCTATAATAAAAGGCCGATTTTATATTAAATTACCAAACCCAAGTCATGGATGATCCACCTGCAATAGCAAGTGCTAATAAAGCTAAAAGTACTAATGTTAACTTTTTCATTTAGAAAAACCCCCCTTATAGTAAATTAACAGGAATCCGCTATAGCCTGTTATATTTATCTCCGCTAAGGGTGTATATTGTACTTAATTTCTATAATAATCGGCCTTTATAAGCATATTAAATTATTTAGATGCTAGATGCTGCTTTTCTCAATTCTTCTGTTAATTGCATCTAGTGCTGCTTTTACAATTGCTTCATTTAAATCATTTTTAACTATGGAGGATCCAACTAATGTTTCCTCTATTCCTCTTATTACTACATTCACTAACACTGATACAAAGCTTACATCTCTGCCTTCTGTAACTATTACATCCTGAATATCAAACAGCATACCTTGTCCTAATATTTTTTCAACAGCTTTAATGGCAGCTTCTGCTACAATCTTTTTTGTATTTGAGGCAGTTTTAATTCCACTTTGTGTAGATTCAAATTCCTCATCTTCGAATATAAGCTTTACACTACATTCAGCATAGTTGCCGGAATTTTTAAATGCCAAACCATCAAATCTAATTCTTTTTATTATTCTGCTTGGCTCGTCAGTTTCTATTTGAGCAATACTTAAAGTTTTTCTGTCTATTCTATAGTCAAAAGCTGCTAAAAGTGATGATTCAATGTCTCTCACTATTTGTTTTGGTGCCCTGTGATTATTTGCCAATACATGAATTTCAGCCAAATCAGTTTCACTTTCATTAGCTATCATTTTTACATGTAAAACACCATCAATTCTCTTAATTACATCTTCGAAAGAATTCAAATCCACTACTACCCCACCTTTAAAAATACATCTATATTGTACCATAGAAATATGGTTGTATACAATAATTGTATTTAAATCTATTTATTTCAATATATTTTGTAAGTTACACTCATAATCTTACACTTTTTTTGCTGTAAAATCTACCCATAAACTTAATTTTTGATAACATTTTCATATTTAAAAAGAAAAAATAAATTATTGCATAAATATAATTTTTTATTTATAATTATTCATATTTATATAATCCTATAATTAATATATTTTAAAAATTTTTATAGTATGAAAGGAATTATTTTATGGATTTTAAAAAAAATATAGAATCAATTTTACCAGTTGTAAAAGCATTAAGATGCAAACTTCATGATAATGCAGAAATTGGTTATAATGAGTTTAAAACTAAAGAAATTATCACTTCATTTTTAAATGAACTTGGTATTAATAATTATCCATGTACTAGAACTGGAGTAGTTGGTGTATTAAATAATGAAGCCCAGTGTATTGCCATACGTGCAGATATGGATGCACTTCCAATAAACGGGGTTTCCCATTTTTGCGGACACGATTACCACATGGCAGTGGTATTAGGTTGTGCATTAGTTTTGAAGCAAATAAACTACAATAAGTGTATAAAATTTATATTTCAGCCTGCTGAAGAAAACTTTGGAGGTGCACTTCCAATGATTGAAGATGGTGTTTTAGAAAACCCTGAAGTAAAAAGCATAATTGGTTTTCATGTGTGGCCAAATATTCCAGTTGGGTCAATTGAAGTAAGTAAGGGCCCATCCATGGCCTCCGTGGATGACTTTTTCATAAAGTTTAAAGGTCAGGGAGGTCATGCTGCTATGCCACATTTATGCAAAAATCCATTATACCCGGCTTTAGAATTAATTCAAACTATAAATAATAAATCAAGAATTCAAACCAATCCTTTGAGTCCTAACGTTATCACATTTTCCTCAATAAAGTGTGGCGATACTCCTAACGTTATAGCAGATGAAGCACTTGTAATGGGTACAGTTAGAACATTTGATGAAGAAGTTAGAAAAAAAATCTATAATGAGATAAAAAATACCAGTGAGCTATGTGGAAAGAATTACAACTGCCACGTTGATTTAAACTATGTTTTTCTATACCCTCCATTAATAAATAATTATGCTCTAACAGATGATTTTATTAATAAAACAAAAAAAATTCTTGGAGAAAAAAATGTTATGCCTCTTGAAAAAACCTTTGCCTCTGAAGACTTTTCATTTTTTGCAAATAAAGTTCCTGCTGTTCACTTTAGACTTGGAATATCAGATAATAATTATGGAAAAGCTCCACTGCATTCTCCAGCCTTTAATGCTTCTGATGAATGTCTACTTTATGGGATATATTGCATAATAAACTTTATACTTAATATGGATTAAAATAATTGTGATATAATAATAATATTCAATTATCATAACTTATTTTTATTCAGGAGGATTATTACTTTGAAGGTTAAAAAATATATTGGTATAGGTTTAATAGTAATTGGAATTTCCATAATAGCGGTTGCTATGGGAATGAAATACTGGGCTTTTAAAAAGCAGCAGGATATGATAAATGCTTTTCAAAAAACATTACAGCAAGTTGATAGTAAAGATAGTTCATATGAGGAAAAATCATCAAATAAAAAGCCTCCCACACTGGATCAGGGTGCCATTGGTATTATGACTATACCAAAAATTAATTTAAATGTAGCTATAGGTGAAGGTGTTGATTTAGAAACTTTAAAATATGCGGTTGGCCATTTCCCTGGCACTGGACAACCTGGTCAAGCTGGAAACTTTTGTGTTGCCGGTCACAGAAGTTATACTTATAGTGAATATTTTAATAGACTAAATGAAGTTACAAACGGTGATGAAATAATAATTAAAACAAAAAAAGGAGAATACAAATATAAAGTATATAATTCCTTTGTAGTTGAACCCTCAGAGGTTAGTGTACTGAATCCCACTAAGGATGCTACATTAACTCTGGTAACATGTACTCCTATAAGAATTGCTAGTCATAGGTTAATAATAAAAGCAAGATTAGAATAGGCAAAATTATTATAAAATAGTTACTGTGACCTGCTAAACTTCAGCAGGTCACGGCAGCTGTTATTTTTTTTCTTTCTTTTTCAACACATATCTTACAAGGAATAGAATTGGAATAATAATAATCAAGTAAGGTATTACAGCTGTTATGGCTATTATTGCACCCTTTCCCAAACATGATAGAGATTTTATTGAAAGCTTAAATGTATATGATATTTTTTCTCCCAGAGTTACTGGCTTTGCTGCAGCGATATTAATTTTCTGTACCTCTGAAACCACCAAATTAATTGTGCAATAGTCTACTAAGTTATCCCACTTTTTTAAGGTACCTGTTAAATTTTCTATTTGATACCTTACATTTGTGAGCTCCTTTTCAACTTCAATAATATCTTTTAATTCTCCTGTTTTCTTCAATATTTCCAAAAGTCTATCCTCTTCTACCTGCAGTGACTTTAAATGAGCTTCTGTATCGAAGTATTGTGAAGTTACATCATTTCCTGAAACTGTTTTACTTGTTATATTGCCGATACTTCCAAGATCATTTAAAAATTTATCAAAACTATTTTTAGGTATTCTCAGCACAAATCTGGCAGTCCTATTAGAAATTGTATCCTTATCACTAATGCTAGTGCCAGTTATATTGGAACTTTCTACATAACCGGAAAACTGTTCTGTCTTACTCAATATTGAACTGTTGGTTTTATCAAATTGTAATGTTTCAAGCTGAATATCTGCATTTTTAATAATTTTTCTTTCACTTGCTGCAATTGTTGTTTTTGTCTTGTCCTCTGCTTCTCCTTGGCTGCTTTTACTTTTATCCGTTGTATTATTCACATCTAAATTTACGCTGCCGTTATCTTTTTTTTCCTCTGTAATTACGGATTGAGTATTTTTTTGACTCGTTGATGTACTTCCAGTAGCAGATTTTTTTCCGCAGCCAGCATTTAAAACAACCATAGCTAATAAAATAAAAGTCAGTAAAAAATTATTGTACCACTTTAAATTTTTACCCAATGTTCTCCCTCCCAAAAGGCAATTTATCTGTTATTTAATTATATATACGTTTAATATTGAAAATAGTATTACATATATTAACTTTTTTATAAAAATCTAAGTGTTTTTAATTAATTTTTTATCCAAGCTATGTTATAATATGAATTAAATCTTATATTTAAGTTATTATAAATATATACTATTGTTACAAAATCATTAAATAAGTATATACTATTTAATAAATATGTTGTATATTAATATTGTATTTAATATTCCAATTGTACATAAAGCTTATATAAGGGAGGAATTGCAATGGCCTTCTATACGGATAAAGATATTGACAGAATCGAGAAGGATTTACGTTATTTAAACCTACTAGCTAAACAATATCCAACTATTTCCGCAGCAAGCACAGAAGTAATAAATCTTCAATCCATTTTAAATTTACCAAAGGCTACTGAACATTTTATCAGTGATATTCATGGTGAATATGAATCCTTTACACATATGCTGAAAAACGCTTCAGGAGTCATTAAGAGAAAAATCGATGATGTGTTTGGTAATTCCTTAAGAGAAAAGGAAAAAACCAGACTTGCTACATTAATTTATTATCCGGAACAAAAGCTTGAAATAATTAAACAAACTGAGGAAAATTTAGATGATTGGTACAGAATAACAATGTACCAGCTCATTCAGCTATGTAAAAATGTTTCATCAAAATATACTCGTTCTAAAGTTAGAAAAGCACTTCCCAAGGACTTTTCATATATAATAGAAGAATTGCTTCATGAGCAGGGAGATAAAATTGATAAACAGGATTACTATAATGAAATAATAAAAACTTTAATTGATATTGATATAGCAGGTGAATTTATTATAGCAATTTCCAGAGTCATACAAAAATTAGTAGTAGATAGGCTTCACATTATAGGGGATATATATGACAGAGGACCTGGGGCTGAAATAATAATGGATGCTCTTATGAATCATCATTCAATAGATATTCAATGGGGAAATCATGATGCTCTATGGATGGCCGCAGCAGCCGGCTCAAAAGCTTGTATAGCTAATGTACTTAGGATATCTTTAAGGTATGCTAATCTAAATACTGTAGAGGATGGTTATGGTATAAACCTACTTCCGCTGGCTACATTTGCTATTGATCATTACAGTGACGATCCATGTAAAAGTTTTAAGCCCAAAACCATTGATAAAACATTGAGTAAAAATGATATTAATTTAATTTCAAAGATGCATAAAGCTATTTCTATTATACAATTTAAATTAGAGGGACAAATAATAAAGTCTCATCCTGAATTTAATATGAATGACAGATTACTTTTAGATAAAATTGATTATGAAAATGGCACTATAAATTTATATGGTAAAATCTATAATCTAAATGATATTAAGTTTCCAACAATAGGTAAGGAAAATCCATATGAATTGACCTCAGAAGAAGAAGATTTAATAGAAAAATTAACCCGTTCTTTTACAAACAGTGACAAACTTCAAAAACATATTAAATTTTTATATAGTAAGGGCAGCATGTATTTAGTTTTTAATTCAAATTTACTTTTTCACAGCTGTATTCCATTAAATGAAGATGGAAGCTTTACAAAGATAAAAATAGGTAATGTTTTTTATAGCGGTAAATCTCTTCTTGACCGAATTGACAGGCTTGCCAGAGACTCTTACTTTTCAAAGAAAAATGCTGAAACTAAAAAATTTGGCATGGATATGATGTGGTACTTATGGTGCGGACCTGATTCTCCTATGTTTGGAAAGGATAAAATGACCACTTTTGAAAGATACTTTATCAACGATAAATCAACTCATATAGAGCTTAGAAATGCTTACTACAAATATAGGGATGAAGTTGATTTAAGCAACAGAATATTAAGTGAATTTTCACTAGATCCTGAAACTTCACATATAATAAATGGCCACATACCAGTAAAAACTAAGGAGGGTGAAAGCCCAATTAAAGCTAATGGTAAACTGCTAGTTATAGATGGAGGGTTCTGCAGAGCATATCAGCCGGAAACTGGTATTGCAGGTTATACGTTAATTTATAACTCCTTTGGACTTTTGCTTATTTCCCATGAACCCTTTGAATCCACGGAAAAGGCTATTGTAGATGAAAAGGATATTTTATCATCTTCTACAATACTAGAACAGGTAGTTAAGCGAAAAACTGTAGGTGATACTGATATAGGAAAGCACTTAAAGAAGCAGATTTCCGATCTTAAAATGCTTTTAATTGCATATAGAAAAGGTCTTATTAAAGAAAATGTGTAGGAAGAATATTCTTCCTACACTTTTTTATTTTCATCTAAAATTTTATTTAGTTCACTTTCAATAATATTATGAAGAGTTTCAGATAAATTTGCCTTTTCTTCTTTTGATAAGCTTGGCACATCAATAGGCTTATGGATAACCATATAAAGTTTATTCCCTGTTACTTGATTACCTGTTTCTAGTACCTTATATGTACCTTCTATTGTAACTGGAACCACTGGCACTCCTGCATTGATGGCTAATTTCATACTTCCCTTTTTAAATTCCTTCATTTTTCCCCCCAGACTTCTAGTGCCTTCCGGAAAAATAATCATAGAATATCCACTCTTAACATTTTCCACTCCTGCATTTATAGCTTTAACAGATTCTCTTATATTTTTTCTGTTTATAAAAACAGTGTGAAGCATCTCTAACCATCCCGAAATTAGAGGAAGTTTTTTTATTTCCTTCTTTGCAATAAATCCAATTGGCTTATTTATGAATCCGAAAAACAAAAATCCATCAAAAATTCCCTGATGATTTGACACAAATACACAAGGTCCCTCTGGAATATTCTCAATACCTGTAATTTTTGTAGTAGTTTTAGTTTTTTTCAATACAAAATTGGACATTTCTATTGTTTTACTGTAAAGGTATTTTTCTGACTCCTCATGAGACTTTTTTTTCAACATTTTATATTTTATTTTATACACAGATGTGAATATCATATAACCTGCAAAATAAGCGTACCATAACTTTTTATTCATTTTATATACCTCCACACCTTATTATACCTTATTCTATAAAAAACAAAAGCAAAACTTATCTAGCCCATTCCATCCTTATTTCTTTTAATTCATTTTTTGCATAAAAAATATCCGGCTCTTCGTACTCTACATTTGATAGTCTTAATATTTTACCATAAGGATGATTTAGTGATAATTCCTTTCCCTTTCCCGTTAATACCCATATTATGTGATAGTTTAATGGTGCTACGGTAAGCTCCTTTTCTCCTAATCCATCGGTAAAGTACACAAGTATTGAATTTCTATGTCCATGCATATTCATATATTCAAATACTGGAGAATAAGCCGTTGCACCTCTGGTATTAATTTTTTTCTTCACTTGCATTGTATTTTTAACCTTATATATTCTTCTTATTGCACTGTCGCACTCAATTATAGTAACTTCACGATTTTGGTTCTTTATAATTGAAAACACTTCCCCAATACTTTGATAAAATTCATTATCACTAATGCTGCCACTTATATCTAATGCTATGATTATTTCAGTGATTTTTTTAGATAAAGTTCCATGTAAATCTAGCCTGTCAGGCTGCCTTCTATTCCTTCTGGTTATAGTTTTTCTGTGTCCTTCCGGCAGTGTTCCTGATATTTTTTTTAAATAATCCTGCCATCTGATTTGTGAATTTCTATTCATGTCCTTAATATACTTTTCTATTTGTTCTGGAATATTGCCTTTTACTGACTGCAGTGCAGTTCTTTTTGTTAATCCATCTATGTCCTCCATATTCATGTTATTCCATGCCTTATCCCAAATGTTATGTAATTCTTCATTACGTTGAAGATTATCATCTAAAATGTCATCAATAACTGCTTTCGCTTTTTCATCCTTATGCGAATAAATTGCTCTTTCAATGTCATCAACATATTCTTCTAAGGTTTTTCCCATTTTTAATTCAACATTATAGGACATTCCAACACTTTCCAAAGTATTGCTCCAAGGAGGAAGGTTTTTTATATATTGATTTATACTTACATCCATAGCTAGATTTATGGCCAGTTTACTGTATTTTTTTCTCAATGCTCTTTCTCTCTTATAATGTTGATTTATTATATGATATATCTCATGTTTAATTATTGATTCCATCTGCAAAATGGAACATGAAAGAAAGATTTTTGGATTAAAAAACATTTCAAATCCTGTGATATTAGGGATGGTACCTGCAGCTGAAGGTAAATCCAATTTTATATGTTTACTTATATTCATCATAAAGTATGCAAAAAAATTATCTTCTCCACTCATCATGGATAAAGTACATAGTTCAATTAATTTTAAAAATTTTCTTTTGAATTGTTCATTTATTTCTTCCTCTGGTTTTATCCATGATATTACCTCACTATATAATTCCACTCGTAATGTTTCAAAATTAAAATTCTCCTCCATAAATTCACCTACTTAAATAGATATAATGCAAAAATTCTAATACATTATATATAGATTAAACAATTAGTCCTCAAAATTTTTATACATATCAAAATAACCTTTAATGAATTCATTCTGGTGTAAGAATTCCTTATATAACTCCTCTGGATATTTGTTCTTTATTTCTTTCATTATAGCCATTTTCAAATCATTAGGATAAAGGTTTAGTATTTTGCAGAAAATTAAAATTTCTCTTTTTCTATCCTTTGATTCATTAATATAATTTAAGGCATTTTTACTCATTAAATATAATCTTGAATGTGTCTCTCCCTGGATTTTATCTGCTAATTCATTTGAAATTTCTGCTTCTTTTAATAATTCTTCAGGTGCAATTATAGGATTACTATAGTTTTTGATAAAGTTCATAAAATCCTGTGCAATATTTTGTCCAACATTACCCTTTATTACATTAAATAATATTCTTTCTGGAATATGTTCTCTATCATTTAAATAAACATTATAAGCATTGGAAACTCTTTCCCAGCTTCTTGGTGTTGTCTTTATACTGCTTTCCGCATAGGGTGTATGTAAATATTCTGGAAAGGCTGCAATAAATTCTAATATTTGATTATTTATTCTGCCGCCATCCATGCCCCATTGAATCCAAGTTTGAACATCGGCGTCCATTTCAATCCATACAAATCTATCCTCTTGAGCGGGATCCATGTCCACTACCTGATATTCACTCCTAGAGAAACCGTCATTATTGATAGATGGATTCATTGCTGCAATTACATGTACTTTTTTCGGCAATATATACCCATTTATTTCCCTATTTAAAATAATATTCATCAATTCCTGCTGAACACTATGTTCGCACCTATTTAATTCATCTATGAAAAGCAATATCTCCCTGTTATTGTCCAATTCAATTATATTGTTTATCTCCAAAAATTTGCTGTGAATTGCATAAGTTGTTACCTTTCTTTTTACTTCTTTGCTGCCAATTAACATGCTGTGCTCTTCTACAGTTGGCAGCCCGCCTATTTCCCCTTCCTTAAGCATATTGCCATCAATGTTTACATAATAATAATTATTCCTTTCAGCCAATTCTTTAGCCAAAGCCGTTTTCCCAATTCCGCTTTCGCCTACTATCATTGGAACTGCTTTACTTTTTAGAACTAATTCCACTGTCATGAGTACATCTTTAAAATTCATTTGCCTTACTCCTTGCCTTTAATACTCTAAATTACAATCTACAAAAATTTCCTTTGTTTTTTCACTTCCATATAATCTAATAAATTTTATTTTATTAAATGTGATTGCCTGACTTTCAATGTAATCCAATATATATTTCTTACTTATTTTTTCATCCATAAATTTTTCCTTTAATATTTTTTTTATGTTCTCCTCACTTATTAAATTTCTTATATATTTTAATACCTTTATATTTGAATAAATAAAATTTTTAATTTTGTTTTCACTTAAATCACTAATATAAGTGATTGCTTCTTCATTTTTACAAACAGCTAAATTTTCTACTTCTTCATCAGCATTCTCAATGTATTTTATTGCATGCCAATTATTATTAACTGCAAGTAACTGTATGGTCTTATCTGGTTTTTTAATGAATTTAATGGAATCCCAATCCTTCCCCACAGCCATTTTTTGAATTTCCAACGTAGGATTATTAACAAACTGTATTGCCCAGCCTTTTGAATTTACGGCTTTAGCTATAACCTTTAATGATGGATTTTTAATCAATTTTAAAATATTCCAGGCCTTTTCTACAGCATAAAGACACATTTCTTCATCAGGATTTTTTATATACTCAAATGCCCATACATTGGATTTTAAAGCTTCCATTATTATTTCCTTTGATGGGTTATCTATATATTTTAATAAAGCTCCATTTTTTTTCACTGCTTCAATATCTTCCATAAAACTACCTCTAACAATAAACATATTTATAGGCTAATTTTAGCATAAAGTATGAAATTTATAAATGGAAAACCATTATTCATTACATGTAACCCTTTTGTAATATAAATTCACAGCTGCGTAACCAATTGCACAAAATTATAGTATAAACTATAATTAGGGTAACTAAATATAATTTTTAATGGGTTTGTAATCTCACCTTTTGTACCCATGGTTGAGGGGGAACTATTATGAATAATGAAAAAAACAAAACTATATTGTTAGTTGAAGATGAAAAATCAATCAGAGGTTTTATAAAAATAAATTTACAAAGAAATAATTTTTCAGTAATTGAAGCGGCAAGCGGAGAAGAAGCGCTAAGTAAAATGCACACTCAGAGAATAGATTTAGCAATTCTTGATGTTATGCTTCCTGGAATAGATGGATATCATGTTTGTAAAGAAATCAGGGAAACTTATCCATCAGTTGGTATCATAATGCTTACAGCAAAAAGTCAGGACATGGATAAGATCATAGGGCTTGAGTTCGGAGCAGACGACTATATGATTAAACCCTTTAATCCATTAGAGCTGGTGCTTAGAGTAAAAGCTTTAATTAGACGTACAAGTACTGCTGTAAATAACAACAGTGAAAATGCCTTAACATATGGTCCTTTTAAAATTGACGTTGATGCTCAAAAGGCATATAAGAATAATCAAGAACTTGATTTAACTCCTAAGGAATATATGCTGTTAAAAATATTTATTGAAAATCCAGGCAAAGCTTTAAAAAGAGATGATCTGTTGGATATGGCCTGGGGATATAATTTTATGGGAGATTCAAAGTTAGTTGACGTAAACATAAGAAGGTTAAGATCTAAAATTGAAGATGATGCCTCTAATCCAACATTTATTGAAACTGTATGGGGAACTGGGTACAGATGGCATAAGAATTAACTATAAGGATGGTTTTATAATGAAAAGCATCAAAACCCGTTTAGTGGGGAACTTTATGTTGTTAATAATTGTAACTATTGCAATTTTAGAAATACTTTTGCTGAATGCGGTAAAATATTACTACTACAATAACATAGAAGATATTCTGACTAATCAGATTAAAATATCATCAGATTTTTATTCAAGATATTTCAGCAGTTCTACATTGCAAGAAAATTTAATTGATAACGTGGATGTATTTTGGGAGCAAACTCCCGCAGAAGTGCAAATAACTGATACTGATGGAAATATTTTAATGGATTCCATAGGTGTTTTACCAAAGGAAAAAGTTCAAACTGAGGACTTTAAAAAAGCTCTAAAAGGTTCTAAGGGGTTATGGGTTGGATCTGTAAACTACGATAAATATAAGGTCATGACAGTTTCTTATCCATTAAAGTCAAACGATAAAGTCATTGGGGTGCTAAGATTTACCTCAAGCTTAAAAGATGTTGAAAGTTTAATAGAAAAAGTTGCTATTGTTTTTATTGCTGCGGGAATAATTGTTATCTTTCTTGCAGGCTTACTGGGGGTATTTCTTTCCAACACAATAATTGAGCCCTTAAAAGAAGTAACTGATTCAGCCCAGAAAATGGCTGGTGGAAACTTTACAGCAAGGGTTCCTAAGAAATATGATGATGAGATTGGAAAATTATCTGATACTTTGAATTATATGGCAGGTGAGGTTTTAAAAAGAGAACAGTTAAAAAATGAATTTATATCCTCTGTATCTCATGAACTTAGAACTCCACTTACCTCTATTCGAGGCTGGGCTATAACTTTGAAAAGCGGAGATTTATCGGATAAATCCATGATTTCTGACGGTCTTAATATTATTGATGAAGAAAGTGAAAGACTTTCTGGTATGGTAGAAGAACTATTGGATTTTTCAAAGCTTATATCAGGAAAAACCACATTAAAAATTCAACAGTGTAATATTATTGATATTATTAATAAAGTTCAAAAGCAGGTTACTCCTAGAGCAGAAAGAGAAAATATTAGTTTTATAGTAAGCTATGATCCCAACTTACCATTTATAAACATTGATCAAAATAGAATTATTCAGGTGTTAATTAATATATTGGACAATGCCTTTAAATTTGTTGGTGAAAATCCTAAGGTTACTTTCACAACAACTTATAATAATAGTTTTATAATTATTGTCATAGAAGATAATGGATGTGGTATTTCAAAAGAAGAGCTGCCAAGGGTAAAAGAAAAATTCTATAAGGGTAAAAGCAGCAAATCACAAAATGGTATAGGTTTATCTATTTGCGATGAAATAATAAGCCAGCACAATGGTATATTTCAAATAGATAGTGAATTAAACGTTGGTACTAAAGTTACCATTTACCTACCGCTGGAGAATTGAGGTGGATACAAATTGAAAAAGTTTATTTTATTTTGTTTACTTTTTATATTTCCTTTAAATTTCATTTTAACTGGATGTAACCCCATTGATTTAGATGAATCCACTGAAAAGATATTAACTCCTGGAAATAATTCCATACCAATAGAAGGTAAATGGAAAATTACAAAATCCATAATACCCAGCAGTGTTAATAAATCAAAACTTGAAGTGGATAAATTAATTGGTAAAACTGCAGAGTTCAGCAGTTCAATTGCCGTTGTGGGAGATGAAATATGTAAAAATCCAAGATATAAAGTTAAAGTTGTAAATTCTAACAGTTACTTTGTTTATGAGTATAAACTTAGATCTAGTGATATTGGAATAAAATCAGATAAAGTACAAATTTTATCTGTATTTAACGATAATAATCTTTTTTACAGCTTTGTTAAGGATAAGGATAACCAAATTATGCTTTATCTAGATGGCATATTTTATTGTTTAAGTAAAATTTCTGATAATGGTGACTATGTTGAAGATGACGGGACGAATTCTAATATTAATAACAAATTGACAAATGATTCTAAAGTATTAAGGACAGGAATACTGCTTGGTTTAAGATATACAAAAGATTCAAAATACAATATTCCTGGTGCCAGTGAAAAAGAGCAGGTTGAAACTGAATATAGAACCTTATGGATAAGCTCCAATAATAAATCTCTTAACGATGTTTACGAAACAAATGATTTATTTGTTCCAAGAAAAAATGGTTTTTGGAAAATAGGAGTTAAAAGAGAAGTTACAGATCAGTATGTTCAGGATAATTTATTTGCATATCCAATAGAGACACAGCCTCTTACTAAACCTTTGCCATGGGACAATGGAAAGGGATTTCTATCAAAAACTATACTATTCGTTGGCAATGATTATGTGTCTACTGAATGGAATGGCAGTGGATATATACAATCAACGGATAAATCATGGAGGACAGATGCTCTAAAGGTGTTGCCAATTGATAATCTGAATGTTACAGATGGTGTAAAATTAACTGACTTAATAGGTCCATCAGGTAAAGATATACTGAAGGAATCCAGTGAAAATATTTATAATTCTCAGAGCGATCAGGTAAAAAGCTCAATAGAGAAAACTGCCCGTGAGGATAGTTTTGCTATGGTAAGACGTAACGGGCATTGGATTTTACGAGGAAGACTTAATAGTTCAAATAGCTCTCAAAATAATCCATATATTGACTTTAATATAACTACTTCACCTACTTCAAAGTTTGTCACCTATGATGACCTTCAGCTTCCATGGAGTTCTGTAAAAAAAGCCATACCTGATGCTGTAGATGCTTATACTTCACCAAATAAGGATATAGCATTAATAATTGCTAAGGATACATTATATATTTATACTTTAACTAACAATGAGCTTTCAAAAACTCCTGCGGAAAAATATAAATTAAATTCTGGTGAATCTGTGGTAATGGCTGAGTGGGTTTTAGGAAGCTATGTAGATAAATGGCAGAAAAGTTTTGAGAGAAATGACATTACTAAGTTAAATGGGAATTAATAAAGAGGCTGATTTCACTTAATAGAAATCAGCCTCTTGTACTCTAAACATTATATACTTTACCATAATTTCATCATTGAAAGGTGTTGTTTAACTACTTATAATTTACATATAAATGTAACATTCTTAAGTAATTCATTTTGAAAGGAAGGTTTAACCCATGAAAAAAATCAGCGCTATTCTTTCCATTATATGTTTATGTACAGCTACAGCCTTTGCGCCAATTCAAAGGGTAAGCGCAGCCCTCAGCCAAACCCCTATTACAAGATCTCAAGTTGAAAATAGAGCTTTATCCATGATAAACCTTAAATGGATATATTCTAAAGACAGAAACGGAACACTAAATAACAGCTCTTATGTAAGTGAAGTTACTCAGCCAGCACAATTAGCTAATATTACTCAAGGTGACGAAGTTGGAATACCATATAATTGGGGTGGTTTAGACGGTATTGACAGTAATTCTTATTATGGTTCTTGGACAAGCTTTTTAGATGCAGTAAATAAAGGGGCTTTTGTTGGCAACGTTAACACAGATGCAGGGTTAGGTTTAATACCAGGTACTGCTGGTATAGATTGCTCTGGTTTTGTACAAGCTTCTTTCAATATTAAGGATTATAAGCAATCCACTTCCTCTTTACTAAATAACTATTTTACCAGGATTGATATTAAAGATATTAAGCATATGGACATATTAGACAAGCCCGGTGATCATGTATCAATTTTTGATAAATGGGGTTATAATAACGGTATTTACGGAGCCTTTACTTATGAATCCACAACAGACCAGACTAGAGGAGGAATTCAAGGCACAAAGCAATATTTTTTAAGCATGAATGAAATTAATACTGGCTATATTGCAGCAAGATATAATTACATTATAGATGATATTCAAAATCCAGCGCCAGCTCCAGCTCCTTCTAATTTAGCTGTTGGTTCCTTTGGACAGGTTACAAATGTTAATTATTCAGCTAATTTAAGAGCAAATCCATCAACCAGTGCAGCACTTATTGGTACAATTTCAAAAGGAACAGTTGTTAAAATTATGGATTACTCAAATGGGTGGTACAAAATATACTATAACAACTCTTTAGCCTGGATATACGGAAACTTACTAGGTACAGTTCAAAACGGCAAATATGTAACAATTAAAGATGCTTATCAGCTTAATATAAGGTCATTACCATCTTCAACAGGAAGTATTCTCGGTATCCTTACTGAAAATCAATGTGCTGCAGTATTAGGTACTTCCGGAGATTGGGTAAATATAAGCACAAACGGCATTAATGGCTGGTGTTATACAAAATATATAAATTATATTAATTAAAAGTATTAGCGGCTGTATAAAATAGAAGTTAAATTCTATTTTATACAGCCATTTTTAATTTTTATTTTATATTTTTAGAATGATTTTATAAAAAAGACTAATAATAATTTTATTAATACTAGATTTACTACAATGTAATAATAAAATAAATCAGTTAAGGAGGATTCTATGGATTTTGAATTTACAGATAGTTTTTTAAAAAAGATGCCGCCTCAAACTCAAAATACACAACCTGGATTAGAAAAACTTATGGATCCATCACCTGTATTTGATGACCCCGGATATATTTCTTCAAATAAATTAAAAGGAAAAGTTGCTTTAATAACTGGTGGTGACAGCGGAATTGGAAGATCCGTTGCCTGTGCATATGCAAAGGAAGGCGCAGATATTTCCATTGTATATTTTAATGAACACGATGACGCCAGTGAGACCCAGCGAATTGTAGAAAGTATAGGAAGAAAGTGTCTTCTTATTCCAGGTGATATAAGCGATGAGGATTTTTGCAAAATTGCTGTTCAGCAAACAATAAATAAATACAAAAAAATAGACATTCTTATAAACAATGCTGCAGTACAATATGTTCAAAACAGCATAGAAGATATAACTGCAGCTCAACTTGAAAAGACATTTAAAACAAATGTATTCGGTATGTTTTATTTATGCAAAGAAACTGTCCCCCATTTAAAACCTGGATCTGCAATTATTAACACAGCATCCATAACAGCTTATAAGGGCGAAAAAACTTTAATTGATTATTCTTCCACAAAAGGTGCTGTTGTAACTTTTACCAGATCTTTAGCCTTAAGTTTATGTTCTAAACATATCAGGGTAAATGCGGTAGCGCCAGGTCCAATTTGGACTCCATTAATTCCATCAAGCTGTACTGCTGAAGAGGTAGCTCAGTTTGGAACCACTACGCCTATTGGAAGACCAGGTCAGCCAGTTGAATTGGCTCCTGCATATGTATTCCTAGCTTCTGATGATTCTTCCTATGTAAATGGTTCAGTAATACCTGTTAATGGAGGAAGTTTTATGAGCAACTAGAAAAATAATATTTGAAAGGAGTAATTATATTGGGTAAGAATAGAAATATAAAATCTCAAAACCAAAGTACATCAGATAACTCGGAAAGCAGCAGAAATGCTAAAAATGGCTATATGTTTAGAGGCAATGCCAGCAAAATTGCAGCAGATCAAGGAACCAGAAATAAAAACTAATTAAAATTAGATATTATATTTTATTAAGGAGGCTTTTTATCTCAAATTGCCTCCTTAGTTAATTAGAAAATTTTAAAGAGTTAGTTTTATATTAATAGTGTTTCAACAGTCTTTCTCCTGTATATTCCTGATATTAACCCAATTGCCGCCATATCCACAATTAATTGTGCTCCACCATAGCTGATAAATGGTAAGCTGAAGCCAGCTATTGGCGCTAACCCTAATACCGTTAAAATATTCCATATAAATTGAACTGAAAAAACTGCTGAATATCCTATAATAATTAGTTTACCGTAATTATCTCTTATTTTCCATGATGAAGTAAACATCTTTACTATAAAAATCAATATTGCTATTAATAATGCTATTGAAGCAATCCACCCAAAAGCATAAATAAAAAATCCAAACACAAAATCTGTATGAGCTTCTGGTAACCTAGTCCTTATTGAATTTAGTTTATCTTGGTTTCCAAACATTCCTGCACTATAAATTATACTTCTAAGTTGAATATTCATGTATCCGGTACCTACGGCATCTTTATAAGGATTTAGAAAAATTAATAAACTTTTTAATCTATGAATCCTATAGGCAGATTCTGTAATCATAAATAATAATGGTATACTTAATATACCCATTGGGATTGCTAAATTTTTTATATGTTTTTTTGAAGCAATGGCTATTACTGCAAATGTAACAGAGTATTGAAAAAAAACTGCCATATCTGGTGTAGCAATTATAAATGAAATTGGTAAAAGTAAAAGTACCATACTGTATATTAAAAAATTTTTTTTATCCGAATCAAACAATGCTGCCATCACTGGTATTAAAAACATAGTACCTATAGATATAATATTAAAGGTAAATGATCCAAAACTTATCCACGATCTTCCATTAATATATGTTCTCATAAAAAAACGAGATAAAAACATTATTAAAATCACACCTAAAAATACCTTATCAGCATATTTTTTAATATTCTTATAATCATAAAAATATAGTGTCACAGCAGTTATAATTCCAATTATACTGCACATAAGAGTCTTACTAAATAACTTCATTCCGTTATTTAACAAATTTTCATTTTCCATAAATGCCATTATAAAAAGCCCTACACATGAAAATGTTATTGCTAAAATTAAAATATTCCACTCAGGGGCCGCCTTGTGGACTTTGTTTAACCACTTACCAACTTCACTTGGTTCACCCATATTTTTTATAGCTTTATCAATGGCATCTTCATGGCTTATTTTCTCATTTGTAAATGAATCATACGCTTCTTCTATATGGTTTTCAAGTTCCAGTTTTATCTGTTTATGAACATCTTTTAATTTAATATAATTGCAAACCTCATTGATATATTTTAGAACTTTAGGTTCATCACTTATTTTCATATTATGGCCTCCCAAATAACCTTATCAACTGCACCTTTAAAATTATTCCATTCTTCTTTTTTCTCCTTCAACAGTTTTTCACCTGAACCAGTAATTCTGTAATATTTTCTTTTTCTTCCTTCCTGGCTTTCATCCCAGTAGGATTCCACAGCATTTCCCCCTTCCAATGTGTGTAGTATGGGATACAGCGTTCCTTCCTTTAAATTAAAAATTCCATTAGATTTTTCCTGAATTCTTTTAATTATTTCATACCCGTACATAGTTTCTTTATCTAGCAAGCTTAATATCAATATGATTGTACTTCCCTTTAGTAATTCTTTATTTATTTTCATGTAAACCTCCTATAAAATTTTATACATAGAATAACAATACATCATATATCTATGTATAAATTATAACATTAATTCTACATTTTTCAATAACCTTTTGTAAATTTGGGTATTCCATAAATTTTCTTTAACTTCTATATCTACCTTAAATGCCTATAATTTTGCATAGTCTCATAGCAAATACTCTGTTACAATGTTACATATGGATAAGCAAATTGTTTGTCTACTATAAAAGCCGAATCTCAATATTGAGTACGGAGGAACTAAACATGGGGTGAATCTCCTCACATATCAGGGGGAGTAGGGTGCCTTCAACCCAAACCCGACAACTAACTTCGGAGGCTATATAAGGAGGAAAACT
Organism: Clostridiaceae bacterium; assembly: GCA_029256485.1. Next base: position 140,884 of record JAQSXU010000005.1, on the reverse strand, counting down.
ATGATAAAATTGAACAAATTTAAAACTATTATTGCTGCAGCAGCTTTTACTTTTATGGCAGGTACTTCGGTTAAGGCTGCATCCTATAAAGTTGTATCTGGTGATTCATTATATTATATTGGCAAAACATTTAATACAACAGCACAAACCTTAGTGAATAATAATAGCTTGTCAAGTTATTCAATTTATCCTGGACAAGTATTGAAAGTTCCAGGCCTTGATTACACTGTTAAATCAGGTGATTCATGGTATTTTATTGCAAAAAGATATGGTATATCTGTCAACTTATTAAAGTTGGCAAATAACAGATGGACAGATTATATTTATGTTGGTGAAAAATTAGTTATCCCTACGGGCAGTAATTGGACAAGTACTCAGACGTCAGCTCCAAAAGGAGTTATTAGCTACACTTCAGCAGATGTTGATTTACTATCCAGATTAATTATGGCAGAATCAGGCGGAGAAAGTTATAATGCCATGGTTTCCGTTGGTGCAGTAATTGTTAATAGAGTAAAGAGCGCCGAATTTCCAAATACAATAAGTGGAGTAATTTATGATCAATCTTATGGGTATTATCAATTTACTCCTGTGTTGAATGGAATGATAAATAAACCGGCATCTCAAACTGCTATAAATGCAGCATATGATGCTCTAAAAGGTGTTGACCCAACTAATGGAGCACTTTACTTTTATGACACTACAGCTACTAACAGCTGGTTAAGATCAAAAACAGTAGCTGCAAGTATTGGCGGCTTAGTATTTGCTTATTAAATAGGAGTGGCTGCTGCACAGCTAACTAATTGGTTAGCTGCACAGCAGCCCTTTATTTATAAATTTAATTTCTTTACAATTAAATTATTCTCCAAATATTGCCTTCATAAGTGCATATGTAATATAATGATGTAAGCATATTAGTTAGGAGAGAATTATGGAGAGAAATTATAAACACATGGTTATGGTCTTTATTGGGTTATTTTTTGTTTCATTGTTTTCAAATACTTTGTCCCCTTTTATTACTACTATTAAAAGTTTCTATAATGTTAATAGTGACTTCATTGCTGTTCTTCCTTCAGTAGTATTCATAGCTTCCTCTGTCATGAATGTACTTGGCTTCAAGCTCATATCAATTCTAGGGTTGAAGAATGGACTTAGCACTTCAATAATACTATGTATAGCAGCCAGCATCCTCATATTTTTTTCAAAGTCATTTTATATTCTGTTAATAGGTTATTTTCTATCTGGTCTGGGAATAGGCATGAGTTACTTATTTTTAAGCACCATACTTTCTCTTCTGCCAAAAAAATATCAAAAATTCAGCCTGTATAATGCTTTCTTTGGTTTTGGAGGCATATTGATTCTCCCTATGGCAAGATTAATTATATTAAATCGTATACCATTTAATTATACATATTTGATTCACATAACTACTCTATCAATATATTTAATATTTGTGTTTAAGTTAAAAAATGCTCCTAAAGTAAGCAGTAAATTTACTTGGAGCAGCATTGGAAGTATTCTTAAAAGTCCCTTAGTTCTTTATTTTTCATTAGCAATATTCTTTTATGTTGGTGCAGAAGCCTCCACCACAAGCTGGACAGGTAGTTTCTTAGAAAGATATTATGGAGTAAGCACTGGAGATGTGCCAAATATTTTACTTGGTTTTTGGATCCTGTTTACAACTGGAAGAGTAATAGGTGACTTCTTTATTAACAAATTAGGTCAGCTGAAGCTTTTAATTATTTCATCCTTTGGTGCAATATTCGGTATTGCAATAACTCTTACGGGTTCTTTGAAAATTCAAGCATTCATTGGAATTGCTGTAATTGGAATAATGATTTCAATAATGTACCCTGCTATACAAGGCTATATGGTTCAAAATGTATCCACCAGTAATATTCCAGCTACTTCTACTATAATAGGAATCTTTAATAGTCTAGGTGCAATGGTTCTAACATATATTATAGGAATTGGAGGAAACATAAAAATAAGTTATGTGTTTATACTACAAATCTTTTTCTATGTATATATAGCCTTTGTATCATCAAAATTTTTGATTAAATCTTAGCTGTGTTAGGTCAGTTATATACTTATTCAGCCTTGTCTTTATTTCATCAATGTTTTTTACAGTACCATTTTTTAAATTTGTTCCATTAACAGCAGTATCAGATGCAGATACAATGTCTGATAAATATTTTATATATTGTTCATGAAACTTATTTAGCTCCTTTATATGTTGAAGTTTACTCACTTGCTGTAAGTATTCATGAAGTTTACCATTTTCATTTTTTAATTGAGAAAATGAATTATTCTCCATTGCCTTTATAGTACTATTAACAGAACCACTTATCTTTCCTGAATAATCATAAATCTGTTTTGTATAAGTAGTTGCTGTTTTTGTATCATTAAATACACCTAATGGATTCCCGCCTAGGATAACAGTTCTAATTACTATAAACATTAAAACAGCAGCTAATATAAGAATTATTAGTTTTGCTACCCTCTTAACAATGGATAATATAATTGCAATGATTAAAACTATAACTAATATGGTAATTATTTTACTAAGTTCCAAACTATCACCCCTTTTTCAATAACAATATTATATTACTAATATGTTGTTTACGCTATACTTTCTATGAGGAGGTTAATTTAAATGGATAGTAAATTAAACAAAGAGGAATTAATAAAAAAAATCTTGGAGAATACTGAAGATACTGATTTAGATGATGAAGAAATAATGCACTTATTAATAACTAAAACTGTTTCAAAAGACATAACGAAGGTTCACAAAGAAACTTTCACATTTGGAGACAAAATGGCTGATAAACTGGCACAACTTGCAGGCAGCTGGATCTTTATAATTGCCTTTTGCCTAATATTATTGCTTTGGATTATTAGTAATACATACATACTCCTGCACCCATTTGATCCATTTCCATTTATATTATTAAATTTAGTCCTATCATGTATTGCAGCTATACAAGCTCCTGTTATTATGATGAGCCAAAACAGGCAGGAGGAAAAAGATAGGCTAAGAGCAAAAAATGACTATAAGATTAATCTCAAATCAGAATTAATAGTAGAAGATTTGCATAAAAAACTTGATTTACTAATGGAAAATCAAGAAATAATATTAAAGAAGATATCTGATATGGAAAAACACAAATAGATCTTTTGAAAGAAACTACTTTTTTGTTATTTAAACTTTAAGAAGAAAATCAGAGGTGTTTTATGGAAAGATATTTTATTCAAGTTTTTGGTTATGTACAGGGTGTAGGTTTTAGATATTTTGTCAACTATACAGCAAGACTTTATAATATTACGGGATGGGTTAGAAATTGTGACGATGGCTCCGTTGAAATAGAAGCACAAGGTCACAATGAAATACTTACTAAATTTATAGAAAAATTAAAAATAGGAAATAGATTTGCCGAAGTAGAAAATATAAATGTAATTACTCTACCTTTAGTTGATGCTGAATCTTCATTTAAAGTTAAATATTAGACACTCTTATTCTTTTGGCTTTTAGAACTATAATAAACCATATTGTTAGTACAATTCCCTTTAGTACACTGCTTAAACTTATGCTCCACCACACCCCATTCAAACCCAGCAAATTGGGCTTTGACAATATAATTGCTGCTGGTATTCTAAGTCCAGTAAGAATTATACCATTTAATGATGGCGGTATAGTTCTACCTATTCCATTAAAGGCTCCTGCAGTGGATATCTCAATACACATAAATAGTTGAGAATATCCAAGAATCTTTAGGTAGTCTACTCCAAAAGGTATTACTTTTTCATCCGGAATAAACAGTGCAAACAATGGTTTTGCTCCAAATACTAACAGTAATGTAGAAAATACTCCAATAACACTTACTGCAAATAACGCAGTGAAGTATCCTTTATATATCCTATCCCATTTTCTTGCTCCATAATTTTGTCCAACAAATGCACTTATAGCAGTAGAAAATCCTCCTGCTGTCATCCATGAAATTGCTTCTATTTGCGAGCCCACCTTTTGTACTGCGATAGGTATCTCTCCAAATGAAGCAATAATTCTTGCTATAACCATAGCAAATATGCAAAACAATCCATTTTGAAGTGCAACTGGAGTTCCTAATTTAAATATATTCTTAACATAGAACATGTCCAATTTTTTAAATAAACTTATGTCATCTAATAGTTTAGTTCCCTTTTTTATTTTATATATAAATAATACTGTTGCAACAGCCTGGGATATTACTGTACCAATTGCCGCTCCTACAACTTCTAGTCTAGGAAAGGGTCCAATTCCAAAAATTAAAAATGGATCTATAATCATATTTATTATAATTCCAATGGTATTAATTTTAAATGGGGTTTTACTATCACCATATCCATTAAAAATTCCCGTAAATACTGGAGTTATAAAATAAAAATTAATTCCTAAAGATATTATTAATAGATATGCCTCTGCCATATTGACTACATACACATTAGTCATATTAAAAAAGCCTATTAGTTGTTTATTTAATACTATCATTACAAGTCCATAAATAAAGCCTATAATTACATCAAGCTGTATAGTATTTTTAATATATCCCTTAAGATCTTTGGTATTTTGTCTTCCAATTGATTGAGAAATTCCAATTTCAGCTCCAGTTTTAGGGATGAATATAAAAGCATTGGCTAACCAAGTGAAAAAACCGGCAGTACCTATTGCCGCTACTGCACTGCTGCTAACCCTTCCAAGATATATCATGTTAACAAGATTATAAGACATTTGTATAAATGAGGTCCCCATTATTGGCAGGGCTAATTTAACCAGCTTGTTTAATATATTGCCTTCTGTTAGATCAATTTGGTTATTCATGTATGTTGTAACCTCCGCATCCATGTAATCCTACTATGTTTTTTACTACGTTCTTAGTATGTTTATAAGTCTAAGTATTTTACAATGTTTTTATCAATTATATGCAATAATTCCTCTTCTGAAAATCCCATGGCGTTCATAAAGTTTCCAATTGTGTCATAGGCTAAAATATTATTGTAAACCAGAATTTGTACATTTTTAATAAATTCTTTACTGTTAAATAAGTTTAATATAGAGTCTGCAGCAGCCTTAACTATATCACTTTTCCCCTCATAAGGCATATAATTTAATAACTCACTTAATTGTTTATTACCTGCATCATCTATCTTATTATTTAAAAACGTAACAATATTCATTATATTATCCGTGTTATCAAAGAAGGAATTTAGAGAGTTCATAATTTTTGTTTGAATACTGTCTCCATTAATAAATTTTGCCACCATGGGATTTAAACTTACTAGAAGTTTATTAACCTCACTTTTTACCAGGTTTTTAAACTTTATATCATTTATATAACGTTTTATAGCTGATGCAATCTGGGGACTTTTATTATACACTAAAACCTTTAGGCTGTTTTCAAATCCATGTGGTAAAATTTTCTTAAAAGTTTTACCATGCTTTTCATTATCATTTAAAGTTTTTTCCGCTAATTCATAAATAATGCTTCTGAACTCCTTTGAATTGAAAAATGTAGAAATTTTCTTGCCTAATACTTTTCTTAACTTGTGATATAAATCAGATTCTAAAAAACTGTTGATATCCTGATTTAAATTCCACTTTACCCAACTTGCTATAAATTTTCTAACTTCTTTGTTATCCAAACCCATCACCCCTTAGAAAATAAAGTAGTTATAGTATTATTTTAACAGAAAACATAATAAAAATAATCATTTTTGTGATACATATGGATTATCTTTTATATAATATCTCCACAAAAAATCCTTTGCTTCTTCAGCATAGTCAATGCCTATTCTCTTTGTATGAACAATCTCAAATTCGCCATTTTGGTTTTCATTTTTATCATATTCTATATAAAGTTTATCACCACATAAATCTTCCATATTATTTTCTTTTGTGATATTTAAAGCCATACATAATTTAGAAGGTCCTGATGTTAAATTTTTCATCTGGTATTTAGTGAGTTCACCATAGCTCTTTTTGAATCTCAGCATAGCCATTTCATCAATACCCTCTATTGGTTCTAATGCCCTGACTAAAACCCCTTCAGCTGTTTCCTCTTCTTTTGTAATCACATTAAAACAATAATAAAGCCCATATATAAAAAAAACATAGGTTATTCCCGGCTTTCCATAAAGTGCCTCAGTTCTTGCTGTCCTTCTTCCGCCGTAAGCATGAGAAGCCTTATCCATGTCTGCTATGTATGCTTCTGTTTCAACTATTTTACCTTTTAGCTTTATTCCATTAAAGTCATGCACTAATATTTTTCCGAGCAGGTCTACGGATACTTCCCTTGCATCTCTTTCATAAAACTGTCTTGATAATTTCATATATTTTTACCTTCTAGCTGATTAAAATTCCATAGATATTTCTCCATTTCTATGCACCCATTTTCATTAAAAGTAATTCCTTCATTTTCAAGTATTGCTCTTTGTATTTCAGCAGTTCCAAAAATATACCCAGGACTCATTTCCCCTTTTTTATTAACCACTCTATGGCATGGTAAATTTAAATACTCTGGTGCAGCCTTCATAGCCCATCCCACTGTCCTTGCTCCCCTTGGATTTCCTAAAATTGAAGCTATTTGCCCATATGTAGCTACCTTACCTTTGGGTATTTGTTCTACTATTTTATAGACTTTATTAAAAAAATTACTCATGGTATTCACCTTAATTTATATATAAAATTTATTTTCAAGTATCTTATAAAGTTTCTTTTCTATTACGTTATTAATGTGCAACTTAAATAATACCATAAAATAAAGTCTGTTGTAATATTATTTGCAATTGAACCTAATTAAATGTAATAATATTATTGCAAAAACATTTCAGGAGGGAACAATATGTATGAAATTTCGATTAAGTACCCTATGAGTGCTATTGATGAGGCTGTAGAAAAGCTGCAAATTGCAGATATTTACAATGTTTATTATAATGCACCAATAGTAGTTACAACAACGGATTATGGATATGGCTATTATGAAAAAAAAGATGATATTACAGAATTAAAAATAGTAGTTGATGGAAACAATGAGGCTCAATGTTCTAAGCAAATAGATAAAATAAAAAATATATTAAAGGTTCAAGATCTTACTGTGAATAAAATTACAGACAAAAATTTTGATACTCATTTTGATGCTATAGATTTAAATAACGGCTGGATTATAGCTGATCCTACATACGATGCAGGAAATAAAAATAAAATCCACTTTATTTCTCAGGGTGCATTTGGCACAGGACTTCATGAAACTACCCAGGATTGTTTAAGATATATTCTAAAGGAAGACTTTTCCCATAAAAATGTTTTAGACATAGGAACTGGCTCTGGAATCCTATCCTTAGCAGCTGCCATTAAGGGGGCAGAAGAAGTTACTGCTCTAGATATAAGAGACGTTAGAGAAGAAATTAATTATAACGCTTCATTGAATAATTTGAATAATATTAATGTTATTATTGGAAATGCATTAACTGGTGAAATAAAATTTCATAAAAAGTATCACACTGTAATTATTAATATTGGAGGAGAAGAGACAAAAATGTTTCTTGACTTCATAGATAAAGTTATTGAGAATAATGGCATATTATTGGTTTCAGGGCTTGTTACCTGGAGTTTTAATGAAATTGTAAATGCAGTTTCTAAACATAACTATAAATTATTGAATTCTGTAACAACAAAAGAATGGTGTACCGCCATATTTAGAAAATAAGCTAGTTACTATTAGAACTTTCAATTTCAACGAAAGTTCTATAGTACTTTTTAGGAGATACACCAAAAGTATTTCTAAAAGTTCTCAAAAAATTTGAATAATCTTTAAAACCACACTTAATACAAACATCAGTTACGCTTATTCCCTTTTTTATCAGTGATGCTGCAGCCATAAGCCTTTTTTGCATTATATAACTGTGGAGTGTATAGCCTGTCTGCAATTTAAACTTATGCATTAGATAGTATTTATTCATATAAAAAGCAGAAGAAATACTATCTATAGATAATTCCTCACTTATGTTTTCATTTATATAATTAATGATGGAATTAATTGTTTCATCATATTCTATTTCTGAATTATCAACTCTGTTTTCAATATTTAAACATATCCTGTTAATAATCACCATGAACTGCAAGAATAAAGAATTTTTTAATACTTTGCTGCCAAATTCCTCATCCTGACATGCATCTTGAAGCTTAAGCAGAGTATATTCAAGGCTTGTTGGAAAATGAGTCTTTAATCTAAGTAAATTTGACTTGTTACTTGAGACTATTTTAAAGCAGTTTAATAAGTCGCAATCCTTATTTTGAGTTCTCAAAAATTTAGAATTCACCCAAATAATAATTCTCTCATAATCACAGTTTGCATTTATTACAGGTTTATGTATTTCATTACTATTCACAAGAAGTATATCCCATGGTTTAAGATTATATGCTTTTCCCTCTATTAAATAAGTAACTTCACCTGAAATAAAAATTATAATTTTATTAAAGTCATGGTAGTGAAATTCAAATTCCAAATTATTTTTATCCTTCAAATGGAAAAAGCGAAAATCATCCCATAGATAACCTCTTTTAATTTTCTCCTCAAAACTTTCATTGTCCATATTAACATCCCTTATTTTTCCACGTTATATTGTCTCCTCTTCCCATATCAACAGAATATCCAGATCTAGTAATTCTACCTTCAATGCATACTCTGCATTCAGCAGCTTCATCACCTGTGCAAATCTTTCCATCATATAGTGAATATTTTTTTCTTACGGTTACAGGAGAAAGATTAGGCATTACTACATTCCCTCCAGCCTTCAAACCTTTTTCTCTGCCAACTGGATCCAGAGTTCCCAAAGCCGTAGTAGCAGGAAGTAGCACTTCAGGTAAAAATAATCTGATTATTGCCAGCATAATTACTGTTTTTTCTACTGTGCCGCCTTTTTCCTGTCCTAATGGTGTATCCTTATGTGGAATGAATGGACCTATACCCACCATATGTGGCTTAAGTTCCTTAATAAACATTATATCCTTAACTAAATCCTCATTTGTTTGTCCTGGAAGCCCTACCATGAACCCAGCTCCTACCTGATAGCCTATTTCTTTTAAATTCCACAGACAATTAATTCTATTTTCAAAGCTCATATTCTTATGAAGTTTCTCATAAAGTTCTTTTGATGCAGTTTCGTGCCTTAATAAATACCTCTCTGCTCCTGCATCAAAGTATTTTTTATATGATTCATAAGATTTTTCCCCTATAGATAAAGTTATAGCACTATCAGGATATTTACTCTTAATGTCCTTGACTATTTCTACAATTTTATCATCGGTGAAATAGTCATCCTCTCCACCCTGAAGTACAAAGGTTCTATATCCTAATTTATATCCTTGTTCACAAGCTGAAAGTATTTCTTCTTTAGTTAATCTGTATCTATCTGCCTTGGTGTTCATAGCTCTTATGCCGCAGTAGGCACAAGATCTTTTGCAAAAGTTAGTAAATTCTATTAATCCTCTCATAAATACCTTGTGACCATAGGTGCTTATTCTGATTTCATTTGCCTTGCTAATTAAATATTCCTCTTCCTCTATAGTAATGTTATCCAGTAAAAATAATAGTTCTTTATCATCTATATAATTTGTTTCATATAATTTGTCAATTAATTCAATTATCCTTGAATTGCTCATATTTATCCCTTTTCCTTTTCCTAATTTATTGTGATTATATTTTATCATTTACACGGTAACTTTGTCTAATGGTAAAAAATAAACAGCCTTTCTGCTAAAGGCAGAAAGGCTTGTTTCAATGCAATAATTATTCTATGTAGATTATATATTGTTAATCAAATATTAATTTAACAAAAACACATAAGCTAGTTATTACAAAGGCATACTTAGATAACCATATAAATTTTTCTGTATTAAAGTTTTTTTCCTGTTTAAAAAAATTGTTAATCATTATTAAGTGCCTCCAATATAAAATTTTATCTACTAATAGAATAACATTAAAAGGTTAAATGTTTCTAAATAAATCTTAAAATTTCATTAATTTATAATAAAAGTTTCAATGTTACAAAATATTACTTACTTGTTTTTATTTCCTTTAAAAGATTATGATTCAATAAATCATCTGAATACTGAAGTTCACTTAAGTATTGTTCCTTCTTCTCCTTTAACTCAGTGGTTTCAGGTATCTTTTGTCCGGAAGAAATATCATAATAAGTATTAGTCCATGAAATGTAAAATACTTTGCCATCAGTAAATGATCCATTCCTGAATACTACCTTTTGGTCTTTGCTGTTTAATATATCCTTTCCGAACATATATTTTTCTTGTAGATTTAACAAATTAGCCAGTGTAGGATATAAATCCATCTGTCCAGAATATGTTGAATTTACACCTTTGTATTCATCATTAGGAAAATGAATAATCAGAGGTACTTTTTGATATTGGTACCATTGTAAATCATCTTTATTAGTTTCATTTTCAAATTTATAAAGTTCATCCATATTTTCTTTTGGTATTGCAAAATGATCTCCATATAACACTATCAAGGAATCCTTATCCATTCCTTTTTCCTGTAATTGCTGCAAGAACATTCCCAATTGTTCATCTGTATAATGAATAGCTTTCAAATAATTTCCCAGTAATGTCCCTTCATATTCCCCAACGTTAAAATCGCCGTAAGCTTTAGTATCGTTATATGGGAAATGGCTGCTTAATGTTACCAAAAATGAATAGTATGGTTTTTTAAATTGACTCATTTTTTCAATAGATTGGGTTAAAAATGATTTATCACTTAATCCAAGTCCTACATTCTCATCTAACGTGAAGCTTCTCTGTCCATAAAAATCATCAAAGCCCTGGGCTTTATACATGACATTTCTATTCCAAAAACCTTCCGAGTTGCCGTGTAAAGCTGCTGTATAGTAGTTTTTGCTTTCAAGACTCTGTGCTAATGAGTTGTAGGTATTTCCGCTATATAAATAATATGCTGCACCTGATTCTGCAGGATATAGTGAATTATTGCTCATAAATTCTGCATCCGATGTATTTCCTCCGGCAACCTGATAAAAATAATTGTTAAAATAAAGGCTCTTTTTCAGCCACTTATTAAGGTTTGGAGTTATTTCTTGCCCATTAATGCTTTTATTTATTACAAATTGCTGCAAAGCCTCAACTTGAATCATAATTAAATTTTTACCTTCAGCAACTCCCTTTAAATTCGTCTGCTGAACAGTAATTCCATTATTAGTAGTTAAAAAAGTTTCAATACTCTTTTCTTTTTCTGCTGGCAAAGGTTTTGAATTTTTTATCTTAGTTAGTGCTGTATTATATATGTCTACTGCATGTAAATTCAAATTGCCAATTAATTTAGTAAGATAAATTCTATTACTCATTGAACTTAATAAAGTGGGCTGCTCAACAGATACTTTATATAATGACGCCCCATTAATAGCAACTCCTAGAAGTAATAATACAGCAAACTTTATTGCCCTCATAAATAGCTTCTGCTTGCTTAATTTTGCAATGTTATTTACAAACATCCTTTTTAATGGTCTGAGTAATACTAAATCAGATAAGAATAAAAAATCTTCTAATTTAATTAATCCTTTTAAACTGGACGTTACACCTGTTAGTAATTTTGCATTTTTTAATAAGGATATAGTTAAAATGTCCTTATAATAGCGGAAGTACATTAAATCTGCTATTAGTATTATACTTATTACTATGTCTATTATGTATAACGCTTTAACTCTTTTTTGAGCATTAAATAATAAAGTTATACTTAATAATATTAATATTGACCCTATTATTGGATAATATACATCTTTAGAAAAATAATCAGGGGATATTTCCTTGCCATACTGTACAAATTTAATGAGAAAAATAATGAAAAATACTAAAATATCACTATTATTCAAAAGCATGTACATAGGCTTTTTAAATTTTTTAAATATTGTTGTTAGTAACAATGTCTACACCACCAAAATATATTTATTTATTTTAATCATTTATTAAAATAATTTCTACTTTATTATAATAAACCAAACTTATTAACTTGTGATAAACAAATATTAAACTTTTATAAATTTATTATTACTAAAATAATTTTGAGCATAACAAAAATGTAAAGTTCAAATTAGAAAGCCTTTCAGCTGTGCTGAAAGGCAAACTACCTGATTTGTTCTTTATTCTTTGAACTCTTTAACATTATAATAAATTCTTTTACCCTTTAAACCTATACCCTGCACCCCATACTGTTTCAATATATTCAGGATTTGAGGTATCTGTTTCAATTTTTTCTCTTATTTTTCTTATGTGAACAGTCACGGTGGATACTTCACCATAGGAGTCAATTCCCCATAACTTATCAAATAATTCATCCTTACTAAAAACTCTGTTAGGGTTTTCTGCAAGGAATATTAATAAATCCAATTCCTTTGTTGTAAAATTAATCTCCTTGTCATTAATATACACCCTTCTTGAGGCTTTATCAATTCTCAGACCTTTAATTTCTATTTCTTCCTTTTTATTTCCATTTCCAACTAACCTTTCATACCTTGTTAAGTGAGACTTCACCCTGGCAACCAATTCACTTGGGCTAAATGGTTTTGTTATATAATCATCAGCACCTAGCCCCAGCCCCCTTATCTTGTCAATATCTTCTTTTTTTGCAGAAACCATTAAAATTGGTATATCCATGTTCTTTCTAATTTCTTTACATATATCAAAGCCATCTACTCTTGGAAGCATTACATCTAAAATAATTAGATTGTACTTATCCTCCTTGGCTTTTTTAAGCCCTGCATCCCCAGAAGTTTCTATATCAACATTAAAGCCGCTGAGTTCTAAATAATCCTTTTCCAGCTCTGCAATAGTAACTTCATCCTCAATAATAAGTATTTTCTTCATAAAAATCTCCCTTTCTATATTACTTCACTTAGAATGAAAGTAATGCTTGTTCCCATATTTTCAGAACTTTCAGCCCATATTCTTCCATTATGTTCTTCGATAATTTTCATACATATAGCTAAACCTAGCCCACTACCCCCTGTGACAGTATTTCTAGAAGAGTCAGCTCTGTAAAATCTGTCAAATATAAAAGGTATATCATCCTTTGGTATTCCTTTCCCATTATCTGTAATATTAACTATTACATTTTTGTCCTTCTTACTTAATTTAATATTTATTTCGCCATTGGGCTTATCCATATATTTTATTGAATTCCCAATTATATTTGTCATTACTCTATTAATCTTTTGGCCGTCAATTAGTACTTTAGCTGTTTTACCTGCTTCATTATAAAATTTAATATCTATATTTTTCTTTTCCAAATCAAATTGAAATTCCTCAGCAATATCCGACAAATATGGAACCATATTAACTATTTCAAAGTTAAAAGGAATTTTATTCAAATCAAGCTTTGAATATAGAAACAATTCGTCAATTAGTTTATCCATGCTTTTTGCCTTGCTATATATTGTATTAATATATTTATTCATTTTTTCAGGGGTGTCAGGTACACCATCCTTAATTCCTTCCACATATCCTTTTATTGAGGTTATAGGTGTCTTAAGGTCATGAGATATATTTGAAATCAACTCTTTTCTATTGTTCTCATATTGTGCTTGAACCTCTATAGACTCCTTTAACTTTTTTCTCATATCATCAAATGCAACACATAATTCTCCTATCTCATCTCCTGAGGTAGCTTTAACTTCAAAATCCAAATCCCCATCTTTTATTTTTTCTGTTCCAATTTTTAATGAATCCAGAGGTTTAATAATGGATCGTGAAGTAAAAAATGTAAAAATACCGCTTATAGCTGAAATAATAGTAATTAAAGAAACTATAGAAACTATTACATATTCTCTAATTATTTTGTAAAAATTAGTAGTATCAGTAATAGTAAATATGGTTCCCCTTTCTTTATCTCTATACAAAAAATCCATTTGTTTTATTACTAAATCATTATTGTCTACAATGACTCCATTACCCTTCTCTGTCATATTAAAATTAAACTCAGGCAGTTTATTTATTAAACTGCTAATTCCACTCTGGCCTTGAAAAATAATATTATTTTCTTCTCTAACCACAATAAAGCTGTTACCTTTTTTAAACAGTTGATTTAATCCATTTAAATAATTATTATCTTTAAGCAAGTCTGGGTTTCTAGAAATTGCCAACTTAATTTCATTAAAATTTTTCATGTTAATATCTTTTAGCTGCAGATAAGGGTTACTTAACAAATCATTTCTCTTGTGCATATCCAAATTATATGATGTTTCAACTTTCTTGCTATAATGGTTTCCAATGAAAACCAATAGTAAGGCAGATAATACCACAGAAATTATCACCATAATTATATTAGACATTATTAATTTTACTTTTATAGGCATAATACACCTCAATACAAAAAATTGCACTTTCATTAGTTTACTATTTTATTTTATATCATATTTATAAAATTGTAATAAATTATTTCTTAAAATTTCATAAAAAATTCACATATTTATTTTTTTAAATGGATATTAAATGAAAACCTTTAGTTGTTATTATAATCAAGTATATACCCTTAAAACTTAAAAATATGCTAATTGATATTAAATGTTATACTATTTCGTATATTAAAATTTATGCGGGTGATGGAATTGAAGTGGTATAAAAAGGACGTAATTGGATTAACTATTCCAATTATTATGGAACAATTATTTGTAACATCCATGGGTATGATAAACACTATGATGGCAGGTCATATTGGTAAAGAGGCGGTTTCCGCAAGTTGATTTGGTGTCAAATGGCATATTAAGAGGTGCAGGAGATTCAAAAACACCTATGAAAATATCAATTTTTATGATCATATTGTAATAAGAAGAATTAAAAAGGATCAGTGAAAAAGGCTAAAAATACTGTATTAAGTATAATTTTAGCCTTCTAAATATTTTGTTTAGTTGTTTTTGTGTAATGCTAAATTAATTTTCTTATTAAATAAAATACATTTGGTATAAATATAAATGCAATTATCATAAATGCAAAAGACAATCCCACCCTTTGGCCTATATAGCCAACTAAAGGAAAAAATCCTATCATAAATATGCTGAATACTGCACTTTCAAAAGACAATATAGTTGCCCTGTTTTCAGAAGGAATTAAAGAATTTATATAATCGCTGAATATTGGATACCCTAAGCCCTCAATAAATGAAGTCATTAAGAAAAATATTATTGTAAAGTACCCCTTCATAAATGCTAAGCCAAATAATCCAGCAGCATTAAGTATTGTCATTAAAATAACTATACCTTTTTTATTTAATTTTTCTTCTATTTTAAAAGCAAATTTAGCACTAAGTGCATTTAATACGTTATCCATAGTAAAAATTATAGATATCAATGTCTTTGAAAAATGAAGCTCATCAAAATAATTTTGACAGTAAAAATAAACTGTTGTTCCTAATGTTGATATTAATGAAAAAAATAAAATTAAGTATAATATATTTAAATCATTTTTAATTATTGCAGCACTATTTTTAACCTGTTTAATCATTCCAATATTTTCTTGACTTTTATCTATGATGCTTGGCTCAGTAAACATCAATGCAATAAGCATTGACACTGTTTCAACTGCAAGACATAATAAATAAGCATATAGAAACCTCTTGTCCGAAAGAATGCCACCAATAATAATTGCAATGCCTTGTGCTATTTCAATTATAAAATTTATATTTCCTGCTACCCTTTTATATTGATTTTGTATATTTAGTTCTTTAAGGGAATCATATGTGAGAGATTCACCTGAGCCAGAATTCAATGTATAGGATAATCCTGAAAATATAAATGCTATTGCAAATCCTAATATATTAGTTGAGAATATCATTAAAATTGTAGAAATTACAGCTGACATTCTTCCTAAAACAACGCTGAATTTTCTTCCAAACATATCTGCAATTGCGCCTGTTGGCACCTCGCACAAAAAACATGTTACATGAAAAATTCCCTCCAAAATTCCAAGCTGAGATAAACTAAGTCCTTTGGAACTTAAATAAATCATCCATATAGCATTTGTCACTCTAAAGTACATTAAGAAATTAAATAAGTAAGTTATATTTATATTCCTTTTTAAATATTTTCTATAATTATTCATAATTGCTCCTCCAAATATAGATAAAGTTGTTTATCTGAAAAATAAATATTTTATCTTTGGAGCAGTTCTGTGAAAATATAAAAAAACTCTACAGCACAAAAGCCATAGAGTTTATAAATTTCATTTCTATGAATTTGCACCATATATTAATATTTTTTTAAAAAAGGACAGACTACTCCCATAAATAAAATAAGTTCCATTTTTTGACACTGAACTTATGAAAGCTATATGCTGTTCTCTTTTAATACTATTAATATTTAGCCTCATAAAAATTTCTCCCTTTTTAAACATTCATATAATAATATATCAAACATTTATACCATTGTCCATATACTTAATCTATTGATTTACCAAATTTGGAGGGATCTGCCCTAATAATGCCTTAACCATATTTTCCGCTGCCAGCATAGCCATTTCAAATCTTGTTTTTGAAGTAGCAGACCCTATATGAGGAGTTAATACCACATTAGACATCTTTAGCAGTTCATTATGGATATCTATTGGCTCTTTGTCAAAAACATCAAGCCCAGCTCCTGCTATAAAATTATTCTGAAGTGCAAAAATGAGAGCTTTTTCATCTACAGTTTTCCCTCTTGAAGTATTAATAAAGTATGCAGTTTTCTTCATAATTTTAAATTCCTCTGCCCCAATAAGATGATAGGTATCATTTGTTAATGGAGTCATCAACACTATAAAGTCAGAACTTTTCAGCAGTTCCTGCAAACTTGTATACTTTGCATTCAATTTTTTTTCAACTTCAAGTTTTCTATTTCTATTATAATAGATAATATCCATATCAAATCCAAATTTAGCCCTTTTTGCAACTTCTTCTCCAATTCTGCCTAGTCCGATAATTCCAAGTGTAGCACCATACATATCTCTACCAAAGTACTCTTCAGATATTTCTTCCTGCCACTTCCCCTGCCTTACAAATCTGTCTAGTTCAGAAATTCTTCTTGAACTGTCTAGCATTAGTGCTAAAACAGTGTCAGCTACTGTATTATTCAAGACTCCAGGGGTGTTAGTACCCATTATATTGTGTTTTCTCATGACCTCAATATTAAAGTTATTATATCCAACTGAAATGTTACTCACCACTTTTAATTTGGGAGCATAAGAAATAAACTCCTCATCAACTATACCACCAGTTCCACTGGTAGTTAAGATTCCCTCTGCATCTATTATTGCTTTAAGCATTTCATTACGGGTAATCTCATCCTTACCCCGCCATTTTGTACAGTCACAATACTTTTCTATATATTTCTCAACCTCATAAGGTATTGTTTTTGCAATAAATACTTTTGGCTTCATAATTTTCACCACCTTTATTTTATTTTATTACAAATTCAAAATTTATGCTATAATTTACTTATAGTTTAATTTATGTAGATAACAATCCATAAAAGGGGGAGCTTATATGTTTAAAAAAATTAAATTAATAGGTGTTTTTATTTTATTTTTTGCAATCGTTTGCACTGCAAACGTAAAAGTTTTTGCATCTGATTTTTCATCAAAAATCACTAATGAGGACTTAATATATTTCATAATGACTGATAGATTCTATGACGGAGATACTTCAAATGATAAGGATGTTATTAAAGGAGATTTATCTGCTTATAATGGCGGCGATTTTCAAGGAATAATTGACAAATTAGATTATATAAAGGATTTAGGATTTACAGTGATCTGGATTTCTCCAGTAGTTGAAAATCAGTCCATGGGTTACCATGGATATTGGGCTACAGATTTCTATAAAACCAATGAACATTTTGGTACAATGGACAAGTTAAAGGAACTTGTAACTAAGGCTCATTCTAAGGGTATAAAGGTTATATTTGATATTGTATTAAATCATACTGGAAGCCTGCATCCTTTTGTAAACAATCCAAAATATACTAACTGGTTTCATGAATACAGTGACATATCCGATTACAATGATCAGCAGCAAGTTGAAAATGGATGGCTGGCAGGGTTACCTGACTTAAATCAAGATAATCCGGAAGTAAAAAAGTATCTAATTGATATGGCCAAGTGGTGGATTAAGGAAACTGGAATTGATGGATATAGACTGGACACAACAAGACATGTCCCTAAAAGCTTTTGGCAGGACTTTTCTAAGGAAATTAGAAAGGATTACCCTGACTTTTATTTAATTGGTGAAGTTTTTAATGGAGATATAAATTATGTTGGTTCCTATGAAAATACAGGAATTGATGGTTTGACTGATTTTCCATTATATTATGCTATTAATGATGTATTCAAAGACTCCAAATCTGCAGTAGAGCTTGCTGATGCAATTTCCAATGCCGATAACTATAAAAACAGGGATCTTATGGGAACTTTTATAGATAATCATGATGTTCCCAGATTTGTAAACCAAATATCCTCTCTTACAAATGAAAGATTGGAAAGTGCATTAACCTTCATGATGACATATACAGGTATTCCTATTATGTACTATGGTACTGAAATAGGGTTAGATGGCGGCGCTGATCCGGATAATAGAAAAGATATGGATTGGAATGCAAAATCAAACATAACTGACTATGTAAAAAAATTAGTTAACATTCGTAAAACTAATAAAGCACTAACTAACGGTGATATAAAAATTTTGAAAGTTGATAATAATTTTATTAGTTTCTCAAGAAGATACAAGGATAATACTGTTATTGTTGCTTTTAATACCTCTGACTCAAAAAATAATGTTCAATTTGATATACCTGAGCAGGATAAATCAAATGAAAAACTTGCGGCTGATTTGCTAACTTCAAAAGAATATAAAATTAAAAATGGTATAATAACATTGGATATGGCCCCTATGCAGGCAAATATTTTTGTATACAAGGAATCAAAGCCAGTTTTATCTCCAATAATACTGATAGCAGGGATAACTTTTATTGTTATAATTTCAATGATTATAATTAGAAAGAAAATCTTAAATAGTTGACAGTTAAAAGATTACAGTTGATAGTTAATGTAGCTTTTCTGCTTAGCAGAAAAGCTTAAATTATGTTTTGCCTAATGGCAAAACTTACATTTACTATCAACTTTCAATTATCAACTATCTAAATTTCTTCTCCAAGGTATGCCTTTTTAACCTGATCATTTTTTAATAATTCCTGTCCACTTCCATTGAGAATAATATTTCCTGTCTCAATTACATACCCTATATCAGCTATTTTTAAAGCTGATGTAGCATTCTGTTCAATTAATAAAACTGTAACTCCATCTTTATTAATTTGCTTAATAATACCAAATAACTCCTTGACAATAATTGGTGCAAGCCCTAAGGATGGCTCATCCATCATAATTAATTCAGGTTTTGACATAAGAGCTCTTCCTATGGCAACCATTTGCTGTTCCCCTCCGGATAATGTTCCAGTCAGCTGCCAGTTTCTCTCCTTCAGCCTTGGAAAAAGAGAATATACCCATTCAATGTCCTTTTGAATCTCCTTAGTATCAGTTCTGCTGTAAGCACCTATTTTTAAATTTTCAAGCACAGTTAAATTTGAAAATACTCTTCTTCCCTCTGGAACTAATGTTATACCTATATTTACCATGTCCTTTGTTTTTACTGATTTCAAATCTAATCCTTTATAATCTATTTTACCAGACTGAGGTTTAACTAATCCCATTATAGAACGAAGAATAGTACTTTTACCAGCACCATTTGCTCCAACTAAAGTAACCAGCTTACCTTTCTCAACTTTAAAGCTTACATCCTTTAATGCCTCAATTCCGCCGTAACATACATTTAGGTTTTCCACATTAAGCATCTTCATCCACCCCCAAATAAGCCTGTATAACTTTATCATTATTTTGTATTTCTTTTGGAGTACCCTGCGCTATAGTTATTCCATATTCTAAAACATAAATTTTATCTGATATTCCCATTACCATCTGCATATGATGTTCTATCATTAATATTGAAATCTTAAATTCATCTTTAATTTTCTTTACAAAATTCATAAGATCCAGTGTTTCCTTTGGATTCATACCTGCGGCTGGTTCATCCAAAAGCAGAACCTCTGGATTTGTTGCCAATGCTCTTGCAATCTCAAGCTTTCTTTGCTTACCATATGGAAGTGAAGATGCCTTTTCATTTCTTAAATCAAATAATCCAACCTTTTTCAGCAATTCACTGCTCCTATGATACATGTCCATTTCTTCTTTTCTATATGAGGGTAGTTTCAATGTAGCACTTAAAAAATTTGATTTAATATTTAAATGATTTGCAATTAAAACATTTTCCAATACAGATAAATCTTTAAAAAGTCTTATATTCTGAAATGTTCTTGCTATTCCAGTGGCTGTAATTTTATCTGGGGAAAGTTTACTTAAATTCTTATCCTTAAATGTTACTTTTCCTTTTGAAGGCTTGTACACTCCTGTTATCATATTAAAGGCAGTAGTTTTTCCTGCGCCATTTGGACCAATCAATGAGATGATTTCTCCACTATTAAGCTCTAAACTAAAGTCTTTTACTGCTGTAATTCCGCCAAACTGCATAGTTATATTATCTGCTTTTAATAAAGCCATTATTTTTCTCCTCCTTTTAAAAGAGGTTTTTTGCCATGTGAAAAAACTTCTAAAATTTTATCTAAATTTAGTTCTCTATTTCCCATAATTCCATTTCTAACATATATGACAACTATCATTAAAAGTACAGAGAATACCACCATTCTGAGTCCAGCTATTCCATTTATATGAAAACTTCCAATGTCAATAGATTCGTCCAAGAATCTTAATGCCTCTCCTGCTATGGTTACTATAAAAGCTGAAATTACAGAACCAGTCATACTGCCCATTCCTCCTAAAACTATTATTAGAAGTATATTAAATGTTAATGTAAATCTAAACATTAAAGGGTCAATGGTTCCTAGCAGACTAGCTAAAAGTCCTCCCCCTATACCTGCGAAAAATGCTCCTATAATAAATGATAACATTTTATGTTTGAATAAATTAATACCCATACTTTCAGCTGCAATTTCATCTTCTCTTATAGCTTTTAATGCTCTTCCATAGCTGCTGTTTATAAGGGAAGCAATAACAATTAATGTAACTGCTGCTGCTCCAAAGCTCCACCACAAATTTGTAGTATTAGGTATTCCCTTTAACCCTAAAGCTCCATTAGTGATATTTTGAGTATTAGTTATTATAACTCTGATTATTTCAGCAAATCCAAGGGTAGCTATACCCAAATAATCTCCTTTAAGTCTTAATACTGGTGCCCCTATTAAGGCTGCAGCCAGTGCTGCCAAAAGTCCTCCAATTATTAATGAAGGTAAAAAAGGTAATACTGTTGATGCAATTGGTTTAATTGGGGACTCAAGGAAAAAGTTCGCCAGCTTTATTGAAACCGGCATAGTAAGCAGTGCTGTAGTATATGCCCCTATGGCCATGAAACCAGCATGTCCAAGTGAAAACATTCCTGTAAATCCATTAATTAAATTCATACTCACTCCCAAAATTATATATATTGCACATAAATTTAATATTCTCACCTTATAAGCATCCATAAAATTATCCGCTAAAAATAGGAGAATAAATACTGCAATTACTAATATTAAACTTAATATCAATTTACTCTTTTTCATCATTACACCTTCTCCGATATTTTTTCTCCCATTATTCCAGTTGGCTTAAATAATAATATAAATATTAAAAGAATAAATGCAAAAGCATCCCTGTATCCTGTAAGTCCTGGAATAAAAGCTACTAATAGTATTTCTCCGAGTCCTAGAATAAATCCACCTATTACTGCTCCTTTAACGTCTCCAATACCTCCTATTACTGCTGCTATAAAGCACTTTAGCCCCGGCATAACTCCCATTAGTGGTGATATTTGAGGAAATTTCATTCCCCACATTATTCCCCCAATTGAAGCCAGTATTGATCCAATAACAAAGGTTACCGAAATAACTTTATTTGCATCTACCCCCATAATTCCTGCAGTTTCATAGTCCAGTGATACTGCCCTCATAGCCATTCCTATCTTAGTTTTATTTATAATATACAATAATAGTATCAATATAGTTATAGTTACCACAGGTATAATAAAGGTTAATCTTGCTGTTGAAACACTCCCTAATACCACTACCTGAGTAAATAACTTAGGAGTAGGAAAGGCCTTTGGCTTTCCGCTGAATAGAACTGTTGCCAGGTTTTCAAGTAAAAATGAAACTCCTATTGCAGATATTAATGCGGAAGTTTTAGGTGCATCTCTTAATGGCTTATACGCTGTTTTCTCCACTAATAATCCTAATAAACCAGTAAGTATTATGGTTAAAATAAAAGATAAATACCATGGTAAAGAAAATAATGCAATACCGTAAAACACAAAGTATGTTGACATCATAAAAATATCACCATGAGCAAAATTTATAAGTCTTAAAATTCCATATACCATTGTGTAGCCAATAGCAATTAAAGCATACAAGCTTCCTAAAGAAATTCCATTAGTTATATGTTGTAGTAATATATCTAAACTCATTTTTTCACCACCTAAGTTAAATTGTTTATTGTTTGCTGGACACTGTTCCTTTGTATTGGAACTTTTTATCCACAACCTGCTTTATAATAGCATCTTTTATAGCATTTCTATTTTCATCGAAATTGATTACCCCACAGCTTCCTTCAAAATCCTTTGTAGCTGCCAACTGATCCCTTATCTTCACTGAATCAGCCACTCCTGCTCTTTTTATTGCATCCAGGATTAATATATATGCATCATATCCTAGAGCAGTTACTGCAGCAGGTTCCTTTTTATATTCCTTTCTATATTCAGTTAGAAACTTTTGAGCTTCTTTTGTAATAGGTTTTTCAGAGCTAAAAAATGTTGAAAAAGTACTGCCTTCTACTGCATCCTTACCTATATCTAAAAACTCCTGTGTTTCCCATGTATCTCCGCCAAGTATAGGAACCTTAATTCCTAAATCTCTAGCTTGTTTTATAAGCAGAGCAGATTCAGTAAAGTTTCCTGGTGCAAATATTACATCAAACTTTTTGCCTTTTAAGTTTGTAAGCTGAGCTGAAAAGTCCTGATCGCCAGTATTATAGTTTGCAACCGCAGCAATACAGTTTTCATCTCCTGTAAGTTTTTTAAATGAATCTGTAAAATACTTTGAGAGGCCAACAGAGTAATCATTAGAAACCTCTCTGATAATGGCAGCCTTTTTTGCTCCTAAAGTGCTGTATGCATAATTTGCCATTACAGTACCTTGAAAAGGATCTATGAAACAAACTCTAAAGTAATAGTCATTACCTATAGTTACCAATGGGTTTGTACAAGATGCCCCAACTGCAGGAACTTTACCCATTTTAACAACATCTCCTGCTGACATTGAAAGTGAACTACCCCAGCTTCCGATTATTGAAACCACTTTTTCTTTTTCAACTAATCTGGCAGCAGCACTTGCTGCTTCAGTCTTATCAGATTTATTATCCACAACCACCAATTGAACCTTTTTTCCCAGCACTGTAGGATACATTTTATTTGCAAGTTTAACTCCTTCAACTTCTAATGCTCCACCTGCACCATTAGCTCCGGTTATTGGTTCAAATACGCCAATTTTAATTACATCGCCAGTAGCCTTATTTCCTTCGTCCCTTGCTATTTTTGTACACCCTGAAGATATAATGGACATAGATAAAATTAAACATAATAAGGCTGCCATCTTTTTTTTCATTATTTTTGCCCCCCTCTGCATAATTAAAATGCATATTTAATAAGATATTGTTTCAATTATACAATAATTCGTTTAATATTTCACTATTTTTTTGATAATTTTGCAACTAACTTATCAAAACGTTTTCTTTTATCAGAATATTTTGCTAATTCCTTCTATAAACGCTGTTTATACCGTAATATTCTTTATATAATAAAAAATTTAATTTATTATGTGAACTTTTTGAAACTATCTTCGTTAAATTGTTGATATAAATGAATAGGGGGAATTAGCAATGTTTGATGGAATGACAACATTAGAAATATTAAAACTACTTATGCCGCTTTTGGTTATTGAAGGATTACTTAAGATTTTTTGTCTTTATAGGCTATATAAAGATGAGGTGAAATATTTTACAAAGGTTATATGGATATTTACTATTCTATTTATCAATACAATAGGCCCATTGGCTTATTTATTGTTGGGCAGAAAGAGGGATTAATATGCTTGAAGTAACAAATCTTACAAAAAAATACGGTGATTTTGAAGCATTGAAAAATATAAGCTTTAAGGTAAATGATGGTACAATTTATGGTTTTCTTGGTAAAAATGGTGCTGGAAAAACAACTACCATGAATATACTGGCAGGGCTTATTAATTATGATTATGGAAGTATTTTAATTAATGGTCGTAACTTGAAGAAAGAAAAAAGAATATTACTTAAAAAAATAGGCTATTTACCACAATGTCCAATATTCTATAATTACATGAACGCCTTGGAATATTTAAATTTTATTGGAACTTTAAGTGACGGGAACACACAAAAGATACACCAAAGAACAGATGAAGTTTTAGAAATAGTAGGGTTAACTCAGCATAAAAAGAGGAAAATAGCTGGATATTCCGGAGGTATGAAACAGAGGCTGGGCATAGCAGTGGCATTATTTAATGATCCACAGCATATTTTCCTAGATGAACCCACATCTGCACTAGATCCCGAAGGTAGAATTGAAGTTATTCAACTCATAAAAAAATTAAAGTCACAGGGTAAAGCAATATTTTTATCAACTCATATATTAAATGATATTGAAAAAATTTGTGATGATGTGAGCATTTTGGATGAAGGAATGATATTAGTTAGTGACAGTATTACAGGTTTAAAAGATAAATATATTCAGCCAATTTTCGATGTAGAAGTAGATAAAAATTTAGGGTTAATCAAAGCAAATTTACTTAATGAAAATTGGGTGCACAGTATAAACTTAAATGGAAATCTTATGTCTATATATGTAAATGATGTTAACTATGCAAAAGAAAATCTAATCAAAAAAATTCTTATGAATAACGCTGTAATACTTTCCTACAGCATGAGAGAAAGTACACTTGAAGATATATTCATGAAGGTGGTGACACAAAATGGCAACATTTAGGGCCTATGTAAAAAAGGAGTTAATTGAATCTATAAGACAATATAAGTTCTTAATTATTGCTATAGGAATTATTTTATTCGCAGTTTTTGATCCTGTTATGTTAAAACTGCTGCCATTAATATTAAAATCTCAGTCAAATTTAGATTTAAGTTCTATTATAATAATAAACAAGAATTACTGCTTTCAAAATTATATAAAAGATTTATTTCAAATTGGTTTAATGTTTATAATATTTACTTCTTGTACAAGTTTAAGTGAAGAAATTTCATCCCAAAAACTTGTATTTCCATATGCCAAAGGTGCATCTCCTGCTTCAATAGTGCTTGCAAAATTTATAAATTTTGCAGCGCCAATTACATTATTTACTATTATAGGAATATTGCTGAATTATTACTATGTAGGTATATTATATTCCGGTGAAAGTGTATCACTTTCAATTTTATTAAAAAGCAGTATTTTAATTTGTGTGTTTTATATATTTAATTTATCATTGGTACTATTTTTAAGCAGCATAACAAAAAGAGGATTATCTGGCGGAATTATAACTTTAGTTTTCAGTTACGTCAGTGCAGTAATTTATAAATTGCCATTTTTACTTAAATTTCTGCCTTATAATCTTATTGCTGCCGCCAGTTCCTTTAAAATTGAAAATATAGGATTTACAATTATTATTACATTGACATACACTGTTATGTTTCTATACCTTACTATAATAAGAATGAATAAGATTGAAGTTATCTAGAATCAAAGTAAAAAAGTACAAATAACAAAGCCATAACTTTGTTATTTGTACTTTATAAAATAAGTTACTGTATATTTACTACTTCGTATCCAGCATCTTCAATTGCAGCTTTTATATCCTGATCTTTTACATTATCATTTGCTTCAATTGTTGCTGTTTTTGTATCTAAGCTTACATTGACATTGCTTACTCCATTAACTTCATTTAGAGCATCTGTAACATGCTTTACACAATGCATACAGCTCATACCTTCAACTAATATCTTTTTAACCATTTATAATTACCCCTTTCAATAATATTATTTTATAATATTAAACAGATAAGTTATAATTTATATGCAAATTTTAAGTAACACCTATCTGAAAAACTTATCTAATATGCTGGCTTAAATCTCTTCAGCCTCAATGCATTAGTAAGAACTGATACAGAGCTGAAACTCATTGCTGCTGCTGCTATCATTGGATTTAATAACGGCCCCCCAAATAAATATAATATTCCCATGGCAACCGGTATTCCTAATGTGTTATATCCAAAAGCCCAAAATAGGTTTTCTTTTATATTTTTTATGGTTTTTTTACTTAATTGAATTGCTGTGGGCACATCCATTAAGTCGCTTCTCATAAGTACAATATCAGCAGATTCAATTGCTACATCTGTGCCTGAACCTATGGCAATGCCAATATCTGATTGTGCTAAAGCAGGAGCATCATTGATGCCATCCCCAACCATAGCAACTTTTTTACCTTCTGATTGTATCTTTTTAACTTCATTTGCCTTATCCTGTGGAAGAACTTCTGCTAAAACTCTGTCTATTCCAACTTGTTTTGCAATTGCTTCTGCTGTCCTCTTATTGTCACCAGTAATCATTGCCACTTCAATACCCATTTTATGGAGCTGTTCAATAGCTTTTTTGCTGTTATCTTTTACTGTATCTGCCACAGCAATAATTCCAGCTATATCACCATCTACTGAAATATACATTGGAGTTTTACCCTCTTTAGCTAGTTCATGAGAATTTTGCTCTATAGCTTCTATTACAATATTGTTTTTTTCCATAAGCTTTTTATTTCCAAGGAGAATGTCCTTGCTGTCAATTTTAACTGCTATTCCTTCACCAGGAATTGCCTTGAAATAATCTAATTTTTTTACTTCCACGGCTTTTTCTTCTGCTTCTCTTACTATTGCTTCTCCTAAAGGGTGTTCAGATCCCTTTTCTGCTGATGCTGCAAGCTGTAATAGGTAATCCTTGTCTAATTCATTCATAGTTATTATGTCAGTAACCTTTGGATTTCCCTCAGTTATTGTACCCGTTTTATCAAAAACAATAGTCTGTATTTTGTGGGTAGTTTCCAATGCTGCTCCGCTTTTTATCAGCACTCCGTGTTCTGCACCCTTTCCAGTACCAACCATTATAGCAGTTGGCGTAGCTAATCCCAGTGCACATGGGCAGGCAATTACAAGAACTGAAATAAATATTGTTAAGGAGAATACTGAAGTTTCACCTGAAAAGTACCATACTAAACTTGATACTACAGCTAATGCTATTACAACCGGTACAAAATATCCTGCAATAATATCTGCAAGCTTTGCTATTGGAGCCTTTGATCCCTGTGCATCTTCAACTAACTTAATAATTTGAGCTAAAGCCGTATCCTTGCCGACTTTTGTAGCCTTATACCTTATCAATCCATTTTTGTTAATACTTGCACCAATTACTTTATCTCCAACACTTTTTTCAACTGGCATACTTTCTCCTGTTAGCATAGATTCATCTACAGAAGTATTACCTTCAATTACTTCACCGTCTACCGCCAGTCTTTCACCTGGCTTTGCAATAACTATATCCCCAACTTCGACTTCATCAATTGAAATTTCTACTTCTTTTCCATTGCTTATTATTATGGCTGTTTTTGGAGTTAACCCCATAAGTTTTTTAATTGCCTCAGAAGTTTTTCCTTTAGTAACTGACTCTAAATATTTACCTAATGTAATTAAAGTTATTATAGTTGCTGCTGATTCAAAATATAAATCATAAACATACTGAGTATTCCCGCCAATAATTTCAAATACTGCATATAATCCATACAAAAATGCTGCTGATGTTCCAATAGCAACTAAAGAATCCATATTGGGACTTCCCTTTACCAAAGTTTTAAATCCAACTTTATAGAATCTGCTGCCAGCCATAATTACAGGAATAACCAGCACTAGCTGAATCACAGCAAATGATCTGGGGTTCATCATGGGATCAATTACTTCTGGAAGTTTAACTCCAAACATATGCCCCATAGTTATAGTTAATAATGGTACAGTAAATATTAAAGAAAAAATAAATTTTTTCCATAGCAGATTTGACTCCTTCTGCTTTTTTTCTTTATCAGCATCTACTGAAACCTCTTCATCTAAAGCCTTATATCCTGCAGCTTCTACTGCCTTTTTTATATCAGATACTCTGACCTTAAAGGGTTCATAGATTATATTCATATTTTCAGTAGCTAAATTAACATTAGATTCTATAACACCATCAATTTTTCTTGTAGCTCTTTCTACAGCTCTTACACATGATGCACAAGTCATACCCTCTATTTTAAATGTTTTATTGACTGCCTCAACTATGGCC
Organism: Clostridiaceae bacterium; assembly: GCA_029256485.1. Next base: position 112,275 of record JAQSXU010000005.1, on the reverse strand, counting down.
TTATACCCTGCCTTTTCCACAGCATTTTGAATTTTATTTACATCCACCTTGGATTCATCAAATTCAATGTTTAATTTTTCAGTGGCCAAATTTACATTTGCAGTGGAAACTCCATCAAGCTTCTTTGAAGCTCTTTCTACTGCTCTTGCACATGCAGCACAGGTCATACCCTCTATTTTTAGTGTTTTATTTACCATAATACTCCTCCATAAATATCTTAAATTAACTTTTCTAACAGTGATATTATTTCCTGTATTTTTTCTTCTCCGCTTTCCTCACTGCCATCTCTAATTGCAGATTTAACACAATGATGTATATGCTGTTTTAAAATTAAAATATTTGCTTTTTTTAATAAAGATTGCGCCGCCATAATTTGATTGGATACATCCATACAGTATCTCTCATCTTCAATCATTTTTATGATTCCATCAATTTGTCCTTTTGAAGTTTTTAATGCCTGTAAAGCTTTAATCTTTTCACCATTCAAGATGATTACCCCCTTCTTATTTTTGTAGAACTATAATTATATCTTTTACAATAAGTTATTTTTTAATATATCCCTCCCCCTCCAGGGGGGTGCCTGTGATTAAATAATATAACTTAATTTAATATTTGTCAACAAAAATAAAAAAAATAAGCCATTTTATTAGATAGATAATAAAATGGCTTATTTAAAAATTATTTATACTTTATCTAGGTCAAACCAAAATTCTACTCCATTTTTCATATTTATAACTCCATATGTATTACTATGGAGCTTTTGTATTCCAGCTACAATTGATAAACCCAAGCCTGTCCCTCCATATGCCCTTGTTCTGGCTTTATCGACTTTATAAAAACTATCCCATATTTTATCACATAATTCTTCAGGTATTTGTTTTCCTGTATTAAAAACTTTTACCCTGACTTTATCATTTGTATTTTCAATATTAATTCTGATCTCCAGATTATTATCCACATGATTTAAAGCATTATTGATATAGTTTACCAATACTTGCTCTATCCAGAGTATATCTGCATTTACAAATACTTTTTCCTTTGCATTAACATATAACTTAATTTGCTTTTCATTAAATATAGGCATAAATTTATTTATAGTACTTTCTAATAAGCTTGAAATATTAAATTTAGTTTTATCCAGTTTTAAATTTCCTGAATCAATTAAAGAAAGATTAAGTAAACTTTTTACCAGTTTATTCATTTTCATTGCTTCACTAATTATTACATCACAGTAAAAGTTTTTATCTTCTTCACTGTCTACCACATTAACTTTTAACCCTTCTGAATAACCCTGAATTAAGGAAATTGGTGTCTTTAATTCATGAGAAACATTTGCAATAAATTCCTTTCTCATTTCATCAAGTTTTCTCTCTTTTTCTATATCTTCACTAAGTTTTTGATTTTTTTCCTTTAATTCGTTTATGGACATATCAAGCTGCTGAGAGAGAGAATTAATGCTCTTTCCAAGCTCCCCAATTTCATCCTCACTTTCCACTGAATATTTTTCTGTAAAATTTAATTCTGTCATATTCTTAGCAATTTTGTTTAATTTCAATATTTAAAAAATTGGTCTGTAGTTTTGGATCTTTTTCTATTTTAAAAACATAACTGTCTTCACTGCTGTCTAATTCATTTAAGATACTTGTATTAAAATCCTGCCCTGATTTTTTATTTCCTTCTGAATCATCAAATCTATAATGAAGTGAATCATATTTTATATTATTTTTGCTGTCTGCTATAACTATATGAATACCATAATTACGTTCTATGTTCTCAAACTGAAATGCAACATTTGTGGCATTTTCTTTATATATACTGTTAATATACTCTGTATTTTTTACCAGCATCCTCTTTTTTTCATACAAGTAATATGGCTTTTTGTGACAGTATAATTGAAATAATGTGACATTAAAAAAAGAGCCATTGGCTCTTTAAACTTCAGGTAATCCCCTTACAGGCTTGCTCATATTTTCATCTACTTCATGTGTAAATGGATTTGATGTTTTGGGATTTTTAGTTTTATTATCATTTTTTCTCTTTTTTTCTCCCTTTGTTGCCATGTAATCACCTCTTCCCATAATAGTTTAAACGGATATAGGTGTTTTATACCATCATATTTATGTTTTGTTTATATCCCTTTTCATAAGATATGCAGCAGCTAAAGCTGTTACAGGGATTGTAAGAACAATGCCTATGCTTCCAGCCAATGCTTTAAGAATTTCCGAAGCCATTACATCCTGATTCATAATACTTGTAAATGACATTCCATAGGATGAGGTCAGCAGCAATGTATACATGGAACTTCCTGCATAGGCTAGTATTAAAGTATTGGCCATGGATCCCATAATATCCTTACCAACATTCATTCCAGACTTAAATAATTCCATTATAGACATATTAGGGTTTACATTTATTATCTCACAAATAGCTGAAACTATTGAAATACTAACATCCATAACAGCGCCAAGTGCTCCAAGCAGTATCCCTGACAAAAATAACCCACTAAAGCTGAAATTAATGTTTTTAGTCATATATATTAACATCTGCATTTCTTCATCCCCAAGACCTTTAAGGTTAATTTGGTAGGTTACTATTGCAGATAATACACCAGCAATGAGCAATCCTATTGACGTTCCAATAATTGCAGATAATGTTTTTCTATTCTTCCCCATAAGTATAAGCATATTAAATATCGTAACACCTATGCATATAATAATTGAGATAAAAATGGGATCAAACCCTGCTATAATGCCGGGAATCAATACCTTAAGTACAGCAAAAGAAGTTAACAATAGTGTTAAAATTGATTTAATTCCTTTAATTCCTCCAATTAAAACAAGAAGGCATAAGAATGAAATTAAAAGCCATTTTAATGCATTATATCTAATCACTTGATAAATATATACAGTTTTTATTGTGCCATCTTTATTTTCATCAATATTTAAAAGCACTTCATTTCCAACATGTACAATACTTTGTGCCTTTGTTGTTTCACTTATAATATTTTTTACAATAACCCTTTCTCCCTTATGTTTACCTGAAGCAATTAATATTGATATATCACCGTATCTAGTTGGATTATTGCTTTGACTATCCGAATTGCTCTGAATAATTTTTTCAACTCTTCCTCTTATACCCGATGAATCCTGTATTGACAAAATTGAAACAACTAAGCTTACAAACAAAATAACTACTAAAGTTATTGAACTATTTTTCTTTGTTATGATTTTCATTATTACTATCCTCTGTTTCCAGTTCCTCAATTATAAATTTATCAAAATCAATTTTTTCAATAAAATTATTTTCATTAAAACTTGTTTTCCCTCTTTTATTGTATTCATCTAAATTTAAAGGAAGCCAGTATGGTTTTTCAATATCAAATTTATAGCATAATTCTATAATACATTGCTTTAAATTATCTTGATAACTTCCATTTATATCACAGCTTACTACCTTATCAATTACTATTTTATTGTTCTTCATAATTCTTCCCCAAATTCTAAGCATAAGTTCCTCCTTATAATTAAATAATTATTTATTAAGTTTATCACATACATCTATAATAGTACAAAGTATTTTCTATGATAAAATTTAAAAGTTTATAGGTAATTTCAGGGAAACATATCATTGTATTAAAAATATATAATATTTATAATTATTATATGTAAAGTATTTTGGAGGGTTTTATGAAAAACAATATAATATTAAACTTTATTAAAGAACATAGAGTTTCCTATATAATAGGAATAATATTTATGATTCTAACTTCCTACATACAATCTCTTTTCCCAAGAATTTTAGGAAGTACCATAGATATATTAAAAATTCAAAATTTTAATCCATCAAAAATAAAACTAAATATTTTGTACTTACTACTAGTTGCAATTGGTACTTTTATAACAACCTATGGGTGGAGAAACCTGGTAATAGTTAATGCCCGGGAGTTAGAGTGTTCGCTTAGAGAAAAATTATTTGATCATTTTCAGAGATTGTCACCAGATTTCTATAATAGAAATAAAACCGGTGATTTAATTGCATATGCCATTAACGATATCTCTGCAGTAAGAATGACCTTTGGGCCAGCAACTGCTATGAGCATAAATGGCATAGGCATTTGCTCCATTTCAATATATTCAATGTGCCAGACAATTAATTGGAAAATAACTTTAATCTCTCTGCTGCCTATACCTGTAATAATTTTCTTCATGGTTAAAATAGGAAGCTTGATACAAAAAAGGTTTAGAAAAGTTCAAGAAAGTTTTGCTTCTATATCAGACAGAGTTCAGGAAAATATTTATGGTATAAGAGTTATTAAGTCCTATGTACAAGAAGATGAAGAAGTAAATAATTTTGAAACATTGAACAATAATATTATGGAAGCTAATGTAAAAATGGTTAAAATTTCTTCATTTCTTTCCCCAGTTATAGAAATATGCTTTAGTATAAGCTTTGTAATAAACCTGATTTGGGGTGGAACTATGGTTTTAAATAATACAATTTCCTTGGGTTCTTTCGTAGCCTTTAATGGATATATTACAATGATCTTGAATCCTATTTTATCTATTGGCCGTATTATAAACATATTTCAAAGGGGCATGGCTTCATTAAAAAGACTAAATGATATATTTAGTGAAAAACCTGATATTTTAGATGGTGAAGCAATGCTGGATACAGAAATTAAAGGTGATATTGAATTCAGAGATTTAAATTTTTCATATGAGGATAAGGATGAAAGATCCATAAAGAATATAAGCTTGAAAATTCCTGTTGGAAGTACTATTGGAATTATTGGTGAAACCGGTTCGGGGAAAAGTACATTAATAAACCTTTTACTAAAATTATATAACGTAGAGAAAGGTAAAATATTTATTGATGGAAATGATATTAATGATTATAAATTAAACTCTTTAAGAGAAGGCTTTGGATATGTTCCTCAGGATAGTTTACTTTTTTCAGCTTCCATAAAAGATAATATTAAATTTTTTAAGGAAAAACACTCGGACAAGGAAGTTGAAACTGCTGCAAAAAACAGCTGTATATTTGACAGTATAATAAATCTTCCAAATGGTTTTAACACCATACTAGGTGAACGAGGGGTTAACCTGTCAGGAGGTCAAAAACAAAGAATATCCATTGCAAGGGCTTTGGTAAAAAATCCTCCGATACTTATTCTTGATGATTCTCTATCTGCAGTTGACACCATTACTGAAGGTAAAATAATAAAGAACTTAAAAACTTTACGTAATAATAAAACTACCATAATAATAACACACAGAATTTCAGCTGTAGAAAATGCCGATAAAATTGTTGTTTTAAATCATGGTGAAATAGTGGAAATTGGCAATCATCATGAACTAATAGGTAAAGGAGGGAAGTACTATGAAACTTATATGGAACAGTACAAGGAAAGAAAGAGAGGAATGGAAGCCTCATAATAAGAGAAGTTTAAGAAGATTATTAAAGCTCACTTTACCTCATATAAATAAGATTATTTTGGCAGCTTTTTGTGTTTTACTAGTAAATACAGCCCAATTAATTAAGCCTTACATACTAAAATTAGTAATTGACGATTTTTTAGTAGATAAAGCTCCCCAATCTGGTTTTCACTCTATAAAGGCTATGGCATTTATATATTTAACTGTAGTAATTCTAGGAGGATTATTTACTTTTTCTCAGGCTAACCTAATAAACAAAGCAGGGCAGGAAATTATGAAATCTCTAAGAAGTAAAGTATTTAAAACCATTCAGCTGCTTCCATTATCTTATTTGGACAAGACTTCCTCAGGAAGGCTTATTACAAGAGCAACCAATGATGTGGAGGCATTAAGTGAAATGTATACTGATGTAATAATCAGTCTTTTTCAAGATATATTTTTACTAATAGGTATAGTTTCTGCCATGGTAAACTTAAATGTTAAACTGGCATTAATATCATTTTCTGTGGTACCAATGATGTTTTTCATTGTTTTTATGCTTAAAAAGAAAATAAAAAATAATTTTACTAATATGAAAAGTTTAATAGGAAAGATAAATGGATTCATGGCAGAAAATATTTCCGGCATGAGAATAATACAGATTTTTAATGGTGAAAAGGAAAAGAAAAATGAGTTTCTTAAATTAAACGACGCTTACTTTAAAACCACCCTGTTTCAGGTAAGAATGAATAGTATTTTAAAACCTGCTTCTGACATATTTCAAAATTTGGCTGTAGCCATAATAGTCTGGTATGGAATGGGGAAGATTGCGGACAGTACTTTGCAAATTGGAGTGTTATATGCATTTACAACTTATATTAAACAATTTTTTGCTCCCATTTCGGATTTAGCTGATAGTTATACAACCATCCAATCTGCTTTAGTTTCTGCTGATAGAATATTTGAGCTTCTGGATGAAGAAGACAAATTAGAAGATTTGGAAAAAGGAATTAAAATGGATACCATTAAAGGTAATATAGAATTTAAAAATGTCTGGTTTTCTTATGATAATAAAGAATGGGTACTAAAAAATATAAGTTTTACCCTGAAAAAAGGTGAAACCGCTGCATTTGTAGGGGAAACAGGAGCTGGTAAAACCACCATAATTAGTTTAATAACCGGTTTTTACGATATACAAAAGGGAGAAATACTAATAGATGGTATTAATATTAAACATATAAGAAAAAAAGACTTAAGAAAAAATATTTCAGTAGTTCTTCAAGATGTTTTTCTATTTTCTGGGGATATAAAAAATAACATTACACTTAATGATATCATGGATATGAAAACTATAAGCATGTCCCTTAAGGCTTCATGTGCATTGGAATTTGTTAATAGACTTCCAGGTGGAATTAATCATGCTGTTATGGAAAGAGGCAGCACTTTTTCAGCTGGAGAAAAACAATTGCTGGCTTTTGCAAGAGCAATTGCTCATAATCCATCAATTTTTATATTGGATGAAGCTACTGCAAATATGGATACTCATACAGAACTGTTGATACAAAAGGCAATAGAAAATGTAACAAAAAACAGAACAACTATAGTTATTGCTCACAGACTTTCTACTATTAGAAATGCTGACAAAATCATTGTTCTTAGCCATGGCGAGATAGTGGAAACGGGAAATCACAGTGAACTTATAAACAATAATGGATGCTATAAAAGGATGCTGACAGAAAGTTATAGTGAAGTTACTGAAGCCCAATTAGCCTGAACATAACATTTAGATTAAAAAGAAACTTAATGTTTTGTGAATGCAGTGACAAGCCTTAGATTTTATGCTTGTCACTGCTGAAAACTTATTTATTAAAAGCTGACATTATTATTTCGTCATAGTATTTTCCCTCTTTAAAAAGTTCATCTTTTAAAATTCCCTCTACTTGAAATCCACACTTTTCATAACACTTTTTAGCCCTTATGTTAAATGAAAAAACACCTAATCTTATTTTATTAATATTCATTTCCTCAAAAATAAATTTCATTAGAACTTTCATTGCATCAGTACCATAACCTTTGCTCCAGTAATCCTTGTCCCCGATCATTATTCCAACTGTGGCTACGCGTGCAAGCCAATTGACTTTTTGAATTCCACAGCCCCCAATGTACTTTTTTGTTTTTATATCTTCTATGGCAAAATTATACTCACCTGTATCACTTCCCTTTTGTGACTTTACCCAGGATTCTTCTTCCCATGTGCTCATTGGGAATGGTATTCCAGTAACAAGAAACTTTTTCAACTCTTTATCATTAACTAATGCAGCTGCTATTTCTATGTCCTCTTCCTTATAAGCTCTTAGGCATACCTTTTCTCCATAATACATTTTTATTTCCCCCTTTTTGTTTTATTATCTATTTTTATTAATTCTTAATATTATAGCATATAATCAAAAAAAACTGATATCATTATTTATTGATGATATCAGTTTCTCTTTTACATATTTGCTTTACTCAATGCATCTTCAACAGCCTGCTTAATTCCATTACTGCTTCTAGTAGCTCCGGAAACTCCATCTACCTGAGTAGATTGTGCCTGAATTATTTCATTTGGCACTACTGCAAATGCCTGATCTGCAAATCTTGGCGTTTCATTATTTGAATCTATTTGAATATTTTCTATTTTACCATTTTTTATTGTTACATCGACTTGAAGATTAGATCTATATCCTGTACCTGTTCCTGTGTATGTGCCATCTTTGTATTTAGAATTTACACTGCTTGCAGATGAACTTTTGCTATTTGCTGCGGTATTATTACTTACATTATCTGTATTACTGCTATTATCTGCAGAACTTGCAGCTGAATTATTTACAGGTTGATTATTACCAGCAAATCCTTTTTGTACATTTGCACTTATTGCTGTAGGGGTTATGCTTTTACTTATAAAACTTGTTCCTGAATATAGAGCAGTGAATCCTCCAATAGCTAAGCAGGCAGCCAAAGCTGGACTTACATGTTCCCCGCACAGTTCAGCTTTGGTATTTTTTCTAGGACAAGCATCTAAACATTTAAAGCAATTTATACATTCTCCACTTTTCACCTTATCATGCTTATACATTGATATACCCATAGAGCAGCTGTTAGTACATATTCTGCACTTTCCGCACTTATCTCTTTTTTTTGAAATATCAAAAATTCTAAATCTGGATGTTACTGCAAAAATTGTTCCTAAGGGGCACAAATATCTGCAAAAAAATCTTTCAATAAACATTGCTCCTACTACTATAATTACTAAAAAGATTGAACCTATAGTATATTGGGTTATAGCATCGCTGAACTGAGGAATTTGTGCAAAGGAATCCCAAGGACTTGCAGTTTGAAATAGTGTACTTCCTTTGGTCCAAATAAAATAACCTATAAATAACAGTAAAAAGTATTTTAATGATTTTAATATTGAGTCCCATTCTTCACTTACTTTAAATTTAATTTTAAATACCTTACTTGAAATAAGATAAATAAAATCATTAAAAGTTCCAAAAGCACATAACCATCCGCAGAAAAATCTGCCAGCTATAATTGTAATAGGTATTACAGCAATTACTTCTACTGCCTTTGGTATGCTATTTAATAAGCTGAAATTTCCTGTTAATATTGATAAGTATATATCCCTTATTCCACTAAATGCTAATATAAATGTTCCAGGCAAAAGTATTAACCCTAAAATTTGTACAAGTCTTCTTAATATTTGAATTGTAGATATTTTCTCTTTCACAGTAGTCATATTTTTCCTCCTAGTATTTCTCATTTGTTAAATTTTAGTGACCGTATAATTTAATTTGACTCATCCTTTACTTAAAAGATTATATAAGACTAATCTTAACTGAAACTGAGAGTTACCTTAAAAATTGCTGAGAAAAATGTTAATAAAATTAAAACTTAACATTAATAATTTGAAAATTGGTATTTATATTGATTTTCAACATGCTTTTGTGGTTTAATTACTTATAAATAATATATTTCAAATATATGGGTATAACCATTGAATCCAATTGTGCAGCATAGGTTACAATATGTAGGAAGGTGATAATTTATGGCTTCGCTAATTAATCAGCAGATAAATATTCTTATTGTAGATGATGAAGAAAGTATAGTTGAATTTATAAAAATGGGCTTAGAAGCAGAAGGATACATGGTAAATACCGCATATGACGGAAAAGATGCTGTTACTTTAGCAAGAAAATTAAATCCTCAGCTGATTATACTAGATGTGATGCTCCCGGGAATGGATGGTTATGAAGTATGTTCTGAAATAAAAAAATCTATAAAAACTTCTATTATTATGCTCACTGCTAAAGATGATATTGATGATCGCGTTAAGGGATTAAATCTTGGCGCAGATGATTATATGATAAAACCTTTCAGCTTTAAGGAATTGCTTGCCAGAATAAACGCCAGAATAAGAAATAGCTTTCCTCAACTCACAGATATAATTCATATGGGAAACTTTTACATAGATGATGGGGCTCATGAGATTTCTTTTAAAGGCAGCCCTTTGGAGCTATCCCCTACAGAATACAATCTTCTTAAATATTTACTTATTAATAATGGATTGGTATTAAGTAAATCCATAATCCTTGAAAATGTGTGGGGCTTTGATTTTAACGGAGATGCCAACATAGTTGAAGTATATATAAGATATCTTCGTGACAAAATTGGTGATGAAAAACATGACATCATCTGCACTGTACGCGGTGTTGGTTATAAGGTGGTAGTGTAATGAAAAATCATATAAAAATATGGAAGCCTAAAAGTCTTCGCTGGCAGTTATTTACTAGCTTTTTTTTAATACTCATGGTGCTTTTAGTGCTAATGGAAGTATATCAATATATAAATTTGAAACATTATTTAAGCAATAGCAAAGTTCAGATTTTACAATCCAGACTACATAATGTAGATAAAAATACTTTAGATGCAATGAAAACACCAGAAAACGTTAATAAAAACGCATCTAATCTTGTAGAAAAACTTATTGATGTAAATATAACTGCATCTGTAATAAATGAAAAAGGAAATGTGATAGCTAAATCATATAAAACACATGATATTGTGAATCAAGATGAAAATGATAAACATAAAGATATTGATGATTTAGATAGTATTTCATTGGTTCCCAAGCTGTCACAAGATACCTATATGAAATTACTTAACCAGGACGGAAATTTAGAAGGCAGCTATGGCTTTATTAAAGATAATAAAAACAGTTTACAAATAGTTATTTGGAGAAAAATAGGCAATATCAATTCACCTTTGGGGTTAATTCAATTAAGTATTTCAGCTCAGGACGTTAATAACACACTGGATCGTCAGCTTTCAATATATATTGGTGCTTCCATATTAATATTGATTATTGGAATAATACTTGCCAGAACTATTTTTAATGGTACTTTAAAGCCTTTGTATAATATGACAAATACAGTAGAACAGATTAATGCTGATCAATTGGATAAGCGTCTTCCAATTGAAAATGGTCAATTAGAAATTGATAGGCTGTCTTATTCTTTTAACAATATGCTTCAACGTATTGAAAATTCCTTTAAAGAGGAACAACACATTAAAGAGAAGATGAGACAGTTTGTGTCCGACGCTTCTCATGAACTCCGTACACCGCTTACTTCAATTCATGGTTTTGCAGAAGTGCTGCTGATGGGATCAGCAAAAAATGAAGAACAGCTTAATCTAGCTTTAAACAGTATTTTAATGGAAAGTGAGCGTCTTTCAAAGCTAGTATCTGATCTTTTGATGTTAACAAAATTAGACAAACAAATTGAAGTTGAAAAGACAGCTGTAGACATAAGTCTTATTATAGAGGAAATATTGCCTCAATTAAAGATATTGGCAAAGGAACGTAAAATTGAACTTAATTTGCAGCATGATTTATTAATATATGCAAATCGTAATCAGATGAAACAAATTATTTTAAATTTAGTACAAAACTCTATAAAGTATACTGATGAAGAAAATGGAGTTATTTCCATTAGTACAAGTTCTGTAAAAGATATTGCAAACAAGGTTATTGCAATTAAAGTTTCAGATAATGGAACAGGTGTCCCAGATGAACATATTAATGAAATATTTGATAGATTTTTCAGAAGTGAATCTCATAGATCACGGAAATATGGGGGATATGGTTTAGGACTTTCTATAGTTAAATCTATAGTAGAATCTCATCATGGGAAAATTGAAGTGAGTAGTAAATTGGGCAAAGGTACTACCTTTACAATATATTTTAATGAAATAACTATAAAGGCAGTACCTCTCTCAATTAATTAAAATTAACTATTATTAAACTATAAAATCTGAAACCTTTGAGTTAAGCTCTTCTGCCAATTTTGAAAGTGATTCGCTGGCACTTGAAATTTCCTGAGTTACAGTGCTTTGCTGTTTAATATCATCAGAGATATTATTTATTTCAGATTTTGTCAAATCGGAAACTTTTTGAACCTGCATCATAGTTTCATTAATTTTCAGAGTTCTATTTGCAACATTTTCAAGTAACATAGACATGGATTTAATTTGTTCAGCAGCATCTCTTGTTTCTGCATGTATGTTCTTGAATATTTCTCCAGTATTGCTTACTACATTTGCGCCAGTATTAATTTTTTCTAAGAAAGCTTTCATTTCATCTACAGCAAATGCTGTTTCACTTTGGGTTTCCTCTATCAATTGACTTATCAATGCTGTAGAGGACTGGACCTGTTCAGCCAGCTTACGAATTTCATCAGCCACAACAGAAAAACCTTTCCCAGATTCACCTGCCCTTGCCGCCTCAATTGCTGCATTTAATGCAAGTAAATTAGTTTGAGTGGCAATGCTTGTAATACTTCCTGAAATTGTCCCTATTTTATTAGATTTTTCACTTAAATTTCCTATTAATGTTTGAAATCTCTGTGAAGCCTCTAATATGTCATTCATCTGATTAATTGCATTTTCAACAGCAACCTGTCCTTCGCCAGCCACATTTGCAGTTTTCTCCACAGTGCTCACAATTATTTTGTTTTTATTAGACAAATTGTTAATCATATTTAATCCCTGTTCTATTTGTTCAGCCGATTCATTAACAATACTATACTGATCTATATTGTTTTGCTGCAATTTGCCTACAGCAGATGATACATTTTCTGCGGAGGAATTGAATTCAGTTGTAGAAGCACTAAATTCCTGGGCTGATGCAAGCAGAGTTTGCGATTTATCCATTATTACTTTAACAATATCCCTTAAACTGCTCGTCATCACATTTATGCTGTGATAAAGTTGTTCCAACTCATCCTTTGTGTTTATTGATTCACTGCTTCCCCTTAAATCTCCTCTGGCAATACCTTTAGTTATTTTATTTAACTTAAGTATTGGTGATACTATATTGTTACTAAATAAGATAGATAGCATCACTGCTAATATTATAAATATTAAAGAAATTACGATAAATGTATTTTTAAGAGCATTCACACCTTTGTTAATTTCACTTTCTTCTACAGAAAGTCCAAAGTACCAATTAGCTGAACCTTCCATTGAAATTGGTGTCAAAATTGCAGTGATTTTCTCACCAGAAGAGGTATATTGAATTTGACTGCTTTTTTCACTTTGTTTTCTTTTTTCCCATACAGATTTTAATGGGTCTTTATTATCTGATTTACTTAAATCCATCTTTCCAATGGCTTCAGAATTTTTACCATGGGATAAAATCATTCCATTGTCGCTAAATATGTATCCAAAACCACTGTCGCCGTATTTCAATTTATTTGTAATGGTTTGCAATTTTGATAAGCCAAGAGTAGCATATGCAATACCTATAGAATTATTATCCTTATCTAATATAGGGGCAGCAACAACAATTGATAATTTTCCAGTGGTATTAGATACAAGCACATCTGAAATAGAAGGTTTTTTTGTAGTCATCGCCCTTTTAAAGTATTCCCTGTCTGCAATAGTATCCTTTTCCCCCTTATAATTCCATCGGGTTCCTTCCGCATTTGCAAAGGATACATTATCAAAGGTATCTTTATAAAATGGAAAAACTCTAGCCAGTGCCGGCACACCCTGCTCTGGTTTTACACTTTGCAAACCTTCCAATAAAGCAATATCTTTTACTTTCAAAACAGCATTGTCAATGTAGGCTTGAACATCTTTAGCCCTATTTTCTGCAGTTTCATTTATCAGGCCTTCATTAGAACTGCTTATAGATTTTTCTGAAATTACAAACCCCGTAATTGAAAGTGCACTTAGGCTTATTATTACAATTAAGCAAATTAATAGTGATGTTTTAACTTTTAAACTTATTTTCATAAATTTTCCTCCTTAGTTAAAAATAAAGTTGATTTTTAACTTTAAAATTAAAAATCAACATTATATTATTATAAAATATTATTGATAACTTAAATTACTATTTTTCTGGGAATAGTTTTATTAATGCCTTAATTGCTAAAAATATTATCATAAGGACTACAAAAATTCCACTCATCCCATAAACTAAAACTCTTAAAGACTCTTGAAAATTAGCAAGTACTGTAACGTTCATATATGTCACCCACCTTATTCTACCTAATTAGGTTTAGTATTAATCCGCCAGCTATAACTGAAGCTATTTGTCCTGCAACATTAGCACCCACAGCATGCATTAATATAAAGTTTTGATTGTCTTCCTTTTGAGCCATCTTTTGGATTACTCTAGCAGACATAGGGAATGCTGATATTCCTGCAGCCCCTACCATAGGGTTTATTTTTTTCTTTAAGAAAATATTCAGGAATTTTGCAAATAACACTCCACCAATAGTATCAAATATAAAAGCACAAAGTCCAAGTGCAATTACTACAGCAGTTCTTAAGTTTACGAATTGATCTGCTTGCATTGATGCAGCAATGGTTATACCAAGTAATAGAGTTATTACATTAACCAGTTCATTTTGTGCAGTTTTTGATAGTCTCTCTAAAACTCCACATTCTCTAACTAAGTTACCAAACATTAAAAATCCTACTAATGATACAGAAGTTGGCGCTATAAGTCCTGCAATTACAGTTACCACAATTGGGAATAATATTTTTGTTTTCTTTGATATATTCTCAGCCTTATAAGCCATTCTAATTTTTCTTTCTTTTTTAGTTGTAACTAACTTTATGGCAAAAGGCTGAATTACTGGCACAAGTGACATATATGAATATGCTGCCACAGTGATTGGTGCTATAAGACTGCTCTTAAAATAGTTAGCTACAAATATAGAAGTTGGGCCGTCTGCAGCACCTATAATACCTATGGAAGCTGCATCCCTTAAATTAAATCCTAAAAGTGCTGCTGCGCAGACAGTAAAGAAAATACCGAACTGAGCTGCTGCTCCAAACAAAAGCATAAATGGATTAGAAAGCAGTGGTCCAAAATCTATCATTGCTCCTATTCCTATAAATAATAACAACGGAAACATTTCTGTTGAAATTCCGCTTTTAAAAAGAACATCCAAAATTCCTTCTACAGGTGTACCATTTAAACTCTGAGTTATTGCCCCTGACATAGGTATGTTAACAAGTATTGCTCCAAAACCCATTGGCAGTAAACTGTTTATATGTGATTGCTGTAATACCTGCAAGTAAAAAACTCATTATATGTTGCCCTCCCTTAACCTATTTGTACAAGAAGATCTCCTGCATTTACAGTATCTCCCTTTGTAACACCAGATGAAGTTATTGTTCCATCTATTGGTGACACTATTTCATTTTCCATTTTCATTGCTTCTAATATAACTAGGACTTGTCCCTTTTTAACTATATCTCCAATTTTTACTGCAACATTAACAATGGTTCCTGGCATTGGAGCTTCTATTTTATGTCCTGTTGATGAAGCTGGTGCTGCTGGTGCTGATTTGTGTACTTCTGTTATTGCAGCAGATGTTCCTGCAGTTACTTCCTCCATTTCAACTTCATAAACCTTTCCATTTAACTTAATTACATATTTTTTCATTATTAATTAACTCCTTTCCTTACTAAATAATCAATTATTTAATTCTAGTAATGCTTGAAATATGAAATTCTGAATTTGGTTTATCTTCTGCAGCCATTATAGATGCTGCAATAGCTACTACAGTTTTTTCTTCTTCATCAATTTCATAAGTGGCATTCTCTACTTTTTTTTCTTCAATTATATCTTCTGCTTTTTCATCGCTGCTAAAAAAACCCATCAATGAGCTAAATAATCCCATTATCTTCACCACCTTTTTACATAGTTACAGTAATATACTGTATGGTTTCCTTATTTCCATCTGTTTCATCATTTGATTTTGGATTTAATCTATCCTCAAAGAACTTCTTTGCAACTTGTGGAAATAAAACATAGGATAGTACATCTTCAAGTGAGGTGGCTAAATCTCCTATTTCCTTTTTTGCTTCTTCCATTTCAGGTTCCAATAAGTCTGCAGGTCTGCAGGTTATAACCTGCTGATCGCCTATTATCTTTTCCTTTATTTCATTACTTATTGGTGCTGGTGAACTCCCATAAAATCCTCTTACATATTCCTTTATTTCCTTTGGAATCATTTTATATCTTTCTCCAGCCAATACATTAAACACTGCCTGTGTACCAACCATCTGGCTTAGTGGAGTAACAAGAGGCGGAAATCCTAAGTCTTCTCTTACCCTTGGAACCTCTCTAAGTACTTCCTCATATTTATCTTCAGCATGTTGTGTTTTTAGTTGAGATAAAAGATTTGAAAGCATTCCTCCAGGAACCTTATATGTCAAGGTCTTAGGTTCTACATCCATTACTTTTGGATTTAGTATTCCAGCTTCTCTGTACTTCTCTTTTATGGGTTTAAAGTAATCCGCTATTTCACCAAGGAGATTAATGTCAAGTTTTGGATCTCTTTCATCATCCTTAAGCGTAAGAGCCATAGATTCTGTAGCTGGCTGAGATGTTCCTCCTGATAAAGGAGAAATTGCTGTATCTATTATATCTACTCCTGCCTCAATTGCCTTTAAATATGTCATATCAGCAATTCCGCTGGTGCAGTGAGTATGTAAATCTATAGGAATTTTAACTGTTTCCTTCAATCTTTTAACTAACTCATAGGCTGAGTAAGGTGTTAATATTCCTGCCATATCTTTTATACAAATGGAGTCTGCTCCTAACTCTTCCATTTTCTTTGACAAGGCAACATAATAATCTATTGTATGAACCTTGCTTGTTGTATAGCTTATAGCACATTGGCAGTGAGCTCCTGCCTCTTTAATGGCTTTAATTGATGTTTCTAAATTTCTAGTGTCATTTAAAGCATCAAATACCCTGATTATATCTATTCCATTTTCAACTGACTTTTTAATAAAAGCCTCTACTACATCATCTGAATAATGCTTGTAGCCTAATAGATTTTGACCTCTTAAAAGCATTTGAAGTTTGGTATTTTTACAAACCTTACGTATTGCCCTTAACCTTTCCCATGGATCTTCATTAAGGAAACGTAAGCAGGAGTCAAATGTTGCTCCTCCCCAAACCTCTAATGCGTGATATCCTACCCTGTCCATTTTTTCTAATATAGGTAATATCTCATCTGTTCTTAATCTTGTAGCAATTAGAGACTGATGTCCGTCTCTTAGTGCTGTTTCAGTTATTTTTACTGGATTCACTGTAATATCACTCCTTAAACCTTTCTTTAAAATACTCTGATGCCATTTCTTGTATTTTAGCCACTAATTGGCCTACTTCATGGCGCCTAGACCTGCCGCAATCGAATGCGTCTTTTTCACATAGCAAACATCTTCTAGGGCTCATGCCCAATTCTTTTCTGCTTATATGTTTGCCTTCAGCATCTAATACATCAAAATCATATAGCCTTCCTAGCGGATGGTTTTCCTCTATAAAA
Organism: Clostridiaceae bacterium; assembly: GCA_029256485.1. The sequence continues at coordinate 94,967 of JAQSXU010000005.1, read as the reverse complement.
GTTGTTAATTTTTTTATAGTATTTGCCTGCACATTAAATACGGCAAAATACTCAGGTCCACTATTTCTATAAGAAATGTGTTCGTTCTTAATTTCTTTAGAAACATTTTTAAGATTATCTTTAAAGGCTTTTAATCCTTCATCAAATATTTCCTTAATAAGATGGTTATACTTTACAGGTCCCGGGATATTTAATTTATAAGACACAATAGTATTTCTATACTTATATTTTAAGTATTTTTGATACTGAACTCTTGAGTCTCTTGCTCTCAAAATATCCATTAAAGATTGTTCCTCTCCTTCAAAGCATAACTTCACATTAGGCCCTCCAATTCTATGCTCATACCCTTTATTTCACCCCATCGTAACCTTTTCATTGAACTTATCTTATTTAATTATAAGTCACTACACCACTGCAACCAAGTTTTTTTAGTGTTCTTGTGTGTACTTTTAGTGTTCTTTTTGAAGGATAGAATAAATTAAAAAGTTCAAAACCTAAATTAATATTTGAGCTTTGAACTTTTCAATAACTGTTTATATTGAAACTTTATTTAATTATTCCTTCCAAAATTCCAAGGAAAATTGCAACAGCTAATAAATCTGCAGCGCCACCAGGACTTATATTCCTTTTTATAAATTCTGAATTCATATTTTGAAGTTTTATAAATGCATCAGGTTGCTTCATGCCTCCTGATTTGATAAAGTTCTTTGAAATAGACTTAATATAGGAGTAACTTTCTACTCCTCCTCTTATGATAACATTTGTATCTTCACTTTCTGCCATCAGTTTTAATAATATATCTAAAAAAAGATCATTCAGTGAAAGTATTTTTTTATCTTTCCAATGTCTGAGAACAGGTACTGCATTCACTAAAACTGTATTGAATCCACTTTCTACTTCTCCTCTAATACCTTTAAAACCATACCTTTTAAACAAACTTTCACCATGGGTAAGTTTTTCTTTTTTTATAACTTCTTTAAAATCCCTGTCTGTTAAGCCGAAGCAAATCTTTTTTACTTCATCTAAAATCAATTCAGCCCTCATGTTAGTAAGTCCATTTTTTCTATATAATCTGCCAACTGCTGCACAGAGAATTCCCATTGAAAAAATAATTCCCTTATGAGTATTTACTCCATTGGTAGCTTGAAACATTGATGTTTCACAATTAATCCCTGGTATTCTTATTTTTGTGAGAAGCTTTGTATCATCATTTTCTTCAAAAGAATATCCCTCTGCTACACAATCATATAATCCTTTATACAATGCAGAACTGCTTGCCATAAATGTAAAAAAGTCCATATCATTGTGAGCTCCTGAATCAATACGATCCACTAATCCAGGCTTTGGTGTAGTACTCACCTCATATAATATCGCTCTTTGTGCTAATGAAGCAATAAAATGTGCATATTCATCTTTAGTTTTCAAAAATTTACCCCCTAGTATTATGCTTACTTTTCATATCTCTTATAACAACCTCAATAGAAACCTGTAAATGATCGTGAATTACCTTTTCTATTCCAGTTTTATTTTTTCCCTCTATAAGCTTTAATATTTCTCTATGTTCCCTTAAAGCCTTTTCTCTTCTCTCATTTTCAGATATGGAAATATTTCTAAATCTTTGTAAATATTCATTAAGTCTGCTGATCATGCTTGCTAATCTTTTCATTCCACTGGCTTTATAAATTTTTTTATTAAATTCTCCAAATAACCTTATTACCTCTTCCACATCGCCTTCATTATTCTTTTGTTCAGTTAAATCAAGAAGTTCCTTTATTTCATTAATTTCTTCTTTTGTTATATTTTCCATAGCTGCTGTGGTTGCCAATATCTCAAGCTGCTGTCTTATTTTGTATATTTCTATGACATCCTCCGGAGATATTCTTTTAACTATAACCCCAACCCTTGGAATTGTCTCTATTAGTTCCTCCATTTCAAGCATTCTTAAAGCCTCCCTCACTGGAGTTCTGCTTATATTTAATCTTGTAGCATACTCTTTCTCCACAATTCTCTCACCCACTGGTATTACTCCACTAATTATTGTTTTTCTCAAGCTTTCATAAACTATTTCTCTTATGGGTTTATTTTGATTAAAATTAGTGTTCTTTACAAACTCGTCCATATAATCTATCATAAAAAACTTCCTTTCCAAATAAAAGTCCATTTATATATATGCGCTTCGAATATACACTAATTAAATTTTAACCAAAAATGCAAAAAAAATCGAGTGTTTTTATAAATACAATAAAAAAAGTCCCCAATAAGGAACTTTATCATTATGTTAAAGTACTATGTCAAAATAATGTTTCTTAATAAATGCATAAATCAAATGATTTCTAATGCTAGTATTGAAATTAAGAATGTACAAGTGACAAACTTAATTTATACTAATGCTAAAATAGTAAACGCTGCTACACGTTTAGACATAATTAAATTCATGAATACAATTGCAATTGCATACCTTAAAAAGCTAAAATAATTAAATAGTAACCCCGATATTTTTTAATTTGTAAACGGTATATTGTTAGCTAACTTAATGTAATTATATATGCTGGCAGTGAAAAATTCAATAAATATGCTTCCATATTAAGTAAAATCAATGTACTTTTTGTGCACTTTTTTTTAAATCTTAAAATAATCTTAAAGAATGTTTAAAATATTCTTAAAAATCAAAAGCTTATTTTTAAGAGCACTAAATTTTAAAAATTAGTACTCTTAAATTTATTTTCATTCATATTTCTTCAATACTATTTTTATTACTTCAGCAAGCCTGGAAATTTCAATTGGCTTTGAAATCCACCCATCTACGAATTCCTTTTTTATATTATTTTTATCTATATCCATATGACCAGTCATAAGTATAACAGGTATATTACTTTTAATCTTTTTTATACCTTCTGCAAGTTCATAACCTTTAAGATCTGGCATCATATAATCAGTTAAAATCAAATCAAACTTGTTATAATCCTTTTTAAATATCTCTAAGGCATTCAAGCTGTTTATTTCCGAAAATACTTCAAATCCAAGAAGCTCCAAGTCCTTCTTTAGTAATTTTAACACCTCTTCGTTATCATCTACCACCATTATTCTTTTATTATCTATAGTTGTATCATTTATTTCCTCATATTCTTCTTTTTCAGCGATAGAATCAATTAAAGGTAAGTACACGCTAAAACAGCTTCCTTGTCCAAGTTTACTTTCCACTGATATTTTTCCCTCATACTTATGAATAATATTTTCGGCTACAAAAAGGCCAAGTCCAGTACCTTTTCCCACTTCCTTTGTTGTAAAGAATGGATCAAATATTTTTTCTTTTGTTTCTTCATCCATTCCGCATCCTGTATCCTTTACTGTCAATAAAACATATTTCTTTTCCTTAGATAATTGCAGTTTTTCATTTTCTTCTGAGTAATTCACAGTTCTTAAGGATACTTCAATAGTTCCCTTACTTTCCTTTATAGATTGATAAGCATTGGTGCACAGGTTAAATATAACCTGGTGGATTTGTGTAAAATTAGCATTTACATATCCGCACTGCTGTTGAATATTCTCTTTCACTAACACATTTTTAGGTAAAAAGGCCTTCAAAAGTTTTAATGTGTCTATGGTAACCTGATTTATATCTATTGGTTCTACTTTAATGATTTCGCTGTCACCTCTGCTGAAAACCAGAATCTGCTCTATTAACTCTTTTCCCTTTTGAGAAGCCTTATGAATCTCTTCAACTTCATCGAAATATTCACTTTCCTTAGATAATGACATAAGCATTAATTCTGAATATCCAAGTATTGGTGTAAGTAAATTGTTTATATCGTGAGCTATTCCCCCTGAAAAAGTTCCTATCATCTTTAATTTATTTGAATGGTAAAGTTCCGCTTCTTCCTTTCTAAGTTTTTCAGAGGATTCATTTAACATTTTTAAATATTTTGTCTCTTTTTCAAGTTCCTTTTTATTCTTTTTAACTTTAGCCAATGCTGAAATAAGTATAGATATTATAATTGTAATTAAGAGAACTATAATGATACTTTTACTTAAAAAGCTGTTTATTGGCCCTTGGATTTCATCATAGGACATGGTAACGGCAATTATCCAAAAATGGCTGCCTAATTTTGCTGGTGTATAGGCATTAAGTTTCAAAACCTTCTTTAGAACATTGTCTCCCCACCAATAGGAATGATATAAAGCAGTACCCTCCTCACCTGTAAGCTGATTTTTGATTAAAACCTCCAGCTCACTATAATCCAGGTTAGGAAATACTTGCTTTCTAGTATCAATAACATCCATGCCGATTTGCTCTTTTACTGGATGCATCATTATTGTGCCATCTTCATCTTTTACCATTACATAACCTTTTTCACCTGTTTTAACTGGTGAAATTAATTTGTTATAAATAGTATTTAAATTTATAGATACTGCCATAATTCCTTTAAGCTTATTTTTATAGAAAACCGGCTCATAAATATTTAAAATAAAATAATCCTTTTCTTTATTAAAATATGCCTTTCCTATATAGCTTTTTTGGGTTTTAATAGCAGCTTCAATGTCATCTTTGGATTTATCATCGATGTTATCTGCTTCATCAGGATATTTACTTATTTCTTTACCGTCTACATCTAAAAAATAAACTACATCAATTGACTTATCTTCTGCATCATAATAGGATTTTAGTTTTTGTTTATATACAGATACAACTTTATCTTTATCCGCATTAGATAGGTCTCCTATAGATTCTTCATCTAAAGCAACAACCTTCATACTGCTTGTAACATCATTAACAAATACCTCTATACTTCTGGAAATGGATTTGGAAATTCCCAGCATTTGCTGCTGCTGTCTCTCAACAACAGCTTTTTTATATTCAATATAAGTAATATAAATAAATGCACATAATACAACAATTAAAGCAATATAAAGTGCAGTTCTGATTATACTCTTTTTAGCTGTTATTTTACCCCTAATCTTCCTAATTACGTTATTACTCAAAGTACACCCCCAAATTTCGCTATTGATTTTTATACTTCATATACTATAATTGAATTAATTATATTCTTATTTTAAATTATATTTAATAAATTGTCTACGAAAAGGGGATTCACTATGGATGAAATAAAAATTCTAGTTGTAGAGGATGAAGAACCTATAAGAAAATTAATATGCAAAATACTTTCAAATGAGGGCTTCCTGGTTTATCAGGCTGAAAATGGTACTAAGGCTCTTGAAATGATTGATAAGGCCAATTTTAATTTAATTATGCTGGATGTTATGATGGATGATATTTCCGGTTACGATGTAGCCAGAATTATCAGAAAACATGATTTGCAGTTACCAATTATCTTTCTCAGCGGCAAAAAAGATGATGCGGACATCATTCAAGGTTTAAATACAGGAGCTGACAGCTACATAACAAAACCTTTTAGTCCTTCTGTTCTTTGTGCACAAGTAAAATCTCAAATAAAAAGACACAGGGAAATTTCAAAAAATGATACTCCAACAAACATCATAATAAATGGTCCATTTAAATTTGATAAAAACAGTTATAAGTTTTATAAGGATGAGTTGGAAATTAAGTTGTCTTCAAAGGAAACTAAACTTATAAAATTTTTTATGGAACACCCAAATAAAGTATTTTCTAAAGAGCAATTATATCAAAATGTTTGGCATGACAATGAAATCGATGAGAACAGTATTATGGTTTATATTAAATATCTTAGAAATAAAATTGAAAAAGTCCCCAGCAAGCCTAAATATATTAAAACCGTATGGGGAATAGGCTACGAATTTTCAGTATAAGCAATTTTCATGAACATAAAAGCTTAATTAATATTGGGAATATGCCAATTATACATACATACCTGGCCAGCTGCAGTATGGCAACTTTTGGTGCATCTGCACCAAGCTCCTCGGCAATTAATGCCATATCTGACACCCCTCCTGGCGCACTTGCAAAAAGTGATGTAACAATCTCAAGACCTGCAGCTTTGTTTATAAAAATACCTATACATAAATTTATAATAATTATACCTATTAATAGTATAAGTACAGGAATTATAACACTTTTTAAGGCAATTATATCTGCATAAGTCATTCTTTCTCCTATAAGTACTCCTGCGAACATCTGAGTCAATCTTCTTAAATTAAGGGGCATATATCCTCTGCTAAAAATTACGTTTAATGAAGCTGATGATATAAGTGCAAAAGTCATAGCGCCTGCAGGAATTTTTGAAATATACCCTATATAGCCGGCTGCGGAAGCCACCATCAATGTGAGCATTAAGTTGCCCGCATTTTTCTTTTTTGTATCTTTGCTTTTTTTATTTATATCTTTTGGGTCTTTATCTAATTCAGTACAGCTTAACAGCTGCTGTACATTTTTCTCTTTTTTCTTTGATATATTTGATGATACAAACTTAATTATTGGTGGAAATATGATCATTACCGTCATTAATCTGGCCATCTGCAATACAGCTACCTTTGAAGTATCTGCCCCCAAATCCGCACTGATAAGAGTCATATCCATCAATCCTCCTGGGGCGCTGGCAAAAAGGGAAGTAACTAAATCTATCCCTGTAATCTTATACATTAAATATCCCATAAAAAGGTCTAGTATCATCATACTTGAAACCATGAGTACTGCAGGTTTTATCATTAATTTAAGATCCTGTACATCCTTATATTTAATGCCTGAACCTATAAAAGCTCCTGCTGCTATCTGTGTTATTACTCTTATATCTTGGGGAAGAAATGCATTCCCTGTGATTACATTATATAAAGCTACACACAGCATTGACCCTATCATGGCTCCTGCTGGAATTTTTAGTTTTAATGCTGCTATGCCGCCTGTTATGCCTACAACTAATGTTATAATTAATTTAATCATGTTACAATCCTTCTTTAGCCAAAAAATAACGTTGATATGCACCTTTTGTTATTGTATTATTATAACATGTTATATAACAAATACTGTAATATTTATAACCTATATGAGGTATAAGCTATAGCCTATACCATTAACATTTTTATGCAATTACAAAATGAGGTGTTTTATATGTCAGATTATCAAGCCAGTAAAATCTACTATAGTGATAAACGTGGTATGCAGCAACTGGAAACTTTATTAAAAAAAGAGGGGATTCAGCGGGACAAGAACTTAGATTATACCGTTGGCCTTTTTGATGAGAACTACAATTTAGTTGCTACAGGGTCATGTTTTCGCAATACACTTCGCTGCCTTGCAGTGGATTCTAATCATCAAGGAGAGGGACTTTTGAATGAAGTAATGAGTCAGCTCATTGACTTTCAGTTTAATCGCGGAAATATAGATTTGTTTCTCTATACTAAATGTGATAAGGCAAAATTCTTCGGAGATTTAGGTTTCTACGAAATTGCCCGTGTAGATAACAAGGTTGTTTTCATGGAAAATCGCAAGTCTGGCTTTTTAAATTATCTGAGTCATCTTAAAAGTGAAGCAAATATTCACGGCTCCTCTATTGGGGCAGTGATTATGAATGCTAATCCATTTACTTTAGGGCACCAGTATCTGCTGGAGACAGCTTCTAAGCAGTGTGATGTTGTTCACGTGTTTGTAGTGTCTGAAGATGTTTCACTAGTACCGTTTAAAACACGTTACGACTTAGTGAAAAAAGGATCAGCACACTTAAACAATATTGTTTATCATGAAACCGGTAATTACATAATATCTAATGCAACCTTTCCATCATATTTTCTAAAGGACTCTGATACCGTTATTAAGTCACATGCAAAATTAGACATTCAGGTATTCATACAAATAGCCAATGCTTTAGGTATCACCAAACGTTTTGTGGGAACAGAGCCTTTTAGCCAGGTAACAGGTATTTATAACCAGGTTATGAAAACAGAATTAGAAAAGGCTGGCATTCAGTGCACCATTGTGCCACGTAAGGAAGGACATGATGGTGCAATAAGTGCATCTAAAGTTCGAGAGGTGATTCATGCTGATAACTGGGAAAAACTAAAGAAATTAGTGCCAGAAAGTACATTTAATTATTTTATTTCTGATGAAGCTAAACCTTTAATTGAAAAGATTCATATGACCACTGAACTGATTCATTATTAATCATTGTCTGCAAAAAGGAAGCCCAATGAAAATTTCTTCATTGGGCTTCCTCATATATTAAAAAATATCGGGATTTCTATTATAATTAATTAAGCATCCAGCCTTTACTATCTTTCTTTCATCTGGTAATAAATATTCCTCTTTTCTTTTAATCACATTTAGTATATACTAGAATCGTTTAATAGACAAATACTATAGTTATTATAATACATATTGTAAAAAACTATACAAATAAGGGGGAAGCTTATGACTAGTAAAGAATTACTTTATGTAAAAACTGTGGCAGATGAAAAAAGCATCTCTAAAGCAGCAAAAAAACTGTATATGGCTCAACCTTCCTTAAGTCAATCTATTCAAAGATTGGAAGGTTCTCTTGGCACTCAGCTTTTTAACAGAACTGCTAATGGACTGACTCTTACATATGCAGGTGAAAGATATTATCAAATTGCCAGTCAAATTCTTAAAATTTACGAAGACTTTGAAGTTGAAGTTAGTGATATCAATAATCTTAGAGCAGGCAAAATCCATATAGGCATAACACCTCATTTAGGCACTATTGTTTTAACTAAAGTTCTTCCGGAATTTCGAAAGCAGTGTCCTTATATTGAAATTTATGTCACAGAAGATAACTCAACAAAGCTGGAACAAAAATTACTCTCTGGAGAATTAGATTTTGCAGTTATGCATTCACCAAAGGAAAATTTCCAGCCTCAGATTAACTATAATGTAATAGGGAAAGATCCTTTTTTACTAACAATGTCAAGGAATCATCCTTTAGTAGAAAAAGCACGTGTGATAGATGGATATCCATATCCTGTCCTTGATATTATGCTTATAAAAGAAGAACCATTTATAATGCTGCATAAACAGCAGCGTATTCGTCAGGTTGCTGATTCAGTATTGAAGAAAGCTAAAATTACTCAGCCAAACATTGCTCTAACTGTTAAAAATTTTGAAACAGCTCAGTTACTTGCATCTCAAGGCATTGGTATAACCTTCATTCCTATGCAGTATTCTCTGATTCCATCTGCGGAATATACTCCTGCATTTCTTTCCATTGACAAAAAGTATGATGCAAGCTGGGACACATGCATTGCTACTTCTAAGTGGGGCTTTTTATCCAAAGCTGATGGATTATTTATTGAACAGATAAAGGGAAATTTTCATAACTAACTTAAAATAAAAGAGGCTGCTCTGTGGCAGCCTCTTTATATAGAGTTATATTTTTATTAAAACTCGTATTTTTTAACCTGACGAACCACATCTATTACTGTTCCATCGCGGCTCTCAATAATACCTACTACACGGTCTTCAAACTGTACTGGATCAGGTTTTCCTACGATAGCATAAGCTTTATCACGTAATTCTTCAATAGTACAGAAAGGAAGTTTTACATCTTTCATGGCTTCAATTAAATCCTGTCTCTTAGGATTTATTGCAATACCATAATCAGTTATAACCACATCTACAGTTTCTCCTGGAGTAGTAACAGTAGTTACATTAGTACAAATTGCAGGGATTCTGCCTTGTAATAATGGTGCAATTACAATAGTACATTTTGCACCAGCTGCAGTATCAGGGTGTCCCCCTTGTGCGCCAGTAATAACACCATCAGAGCCTACTACTACATTTACGTTAAAGTTTACATCAACTTCCAAAGCAGCTAAGATTACAAAATCTAACTGATTTACATAGGCATTTTTGTTGAATGGATTTGCATATTCACTTGCACTGATCTCAATATGTCTTGGTGAATTTTTTATGGATTCTACTGCTGCTAAATCAAAGTCCTGTGTATCAACCAATGTACCTATTAAGCCGCGCTCTAACAAATCACACATTGGCTTTGATATTCCACCCACACCAAAACTCATTTTAATTCCACGTTCCTCCATAACTTTAGCTAAAGAAATAGTAGAAGCGATAGATGCCCCTCCAACTCCAGTTTGGTATGAAAAACCATCCTTAAAATATGGTGTATTAATAACAAATTGAGTGCAGTAATCAGCCATTTTAAGCTTACGTACATCTGTTGTAGGTTTTGCTGCACCAGTTGCGATCTTATCAGGATTACCAATAGCATCTACTACACATACATAATCTACATTGGTCATAGAGATGCTAGCTGGTATATTAGGAAATGGTACTAAACAGTCAGTGATTGCTACTACTTTATCTGCATAAAGTGAATCCGCTACAGAATATGATAATACTCCGCAGTCACTTTTGCCTCCATTTGCACGGCAGTTTCCACGTTCATCACAAGTTGGGGCACCTATGAATGCAATATCTATATGTACCTCTCCTTCTTCAATAGCACGAACACGTCCGCCATGAGAACGCATAACAGCAATATTCTTTAATTTGCCTGCAGATATTGCTTCACCAATTCTCCCACGCACACCTGATGATTGTATTCCAGTGATTGTTCCATCTTCAATATAAGGAACAATTGGATTATGTGCCTTACCCAGAGAACTTGCACAAATAGTAATATCCTTAATTCCCATGTTGTGTATTTCCTCCATGACCATGTTTACAACATAGTCTCCTTCACGGAAATGATGATGGAAGGAAATCGTCATACCATCTTTGATTCCGCATTTAACTAAAACATCATGAATAGAATCCACTAATTTGCTTCTGTTTGGGTCTATCATAGCTCTAACAGTTGGAGCAGCTTTCTTATATTCATAATTATCTCTGGCATAAGCACCCTGAAATACTTCTTTGCCAGTTTGTTTTAATACTTCTTCTGGAATGTCTCTACCAACTTTATTAATCATATTATAAATCCCCCTCATATACGCCAGAAGCTTTGGCTAAATCAATAGTTCTCTTAGCTCCATCATAGAATGCTATATCAATCATTTTACCATCTACTGTAAATACACCTATTCCCTGAGCTTTCTTTTCATCAATTTCACGAACTACTTTCTCTGCGAAAATAATTTCTTTTTGAGTTGGAGTAAAGACTTTATGTACAACATCAATTTGCCTTGGGTTTATAAGGGATTTCCCATCAAAGCCCATCATTTTAATCATCCTTACTTCCTTTTCAAATCCTTCCATGTCATCTAAATTAGTAAATACAGTGTCAAAACATTGTACTCCTGCAGCTCTTGCGGCCATAATCATATGCTGTCTAGCACCTGCAAGTTCTACGCCTGTTCCAGTGATGACTGTCTGTAAATCTTTTGTATAGTCTCCGCCGCTTAATGCAATACCAAATAATCGATCAGAAGCTTTACATATTTCCAAAGCATTTAAAACGCCTTTACAAGATTCCAAGGCCGCCATAAGTAATGTGCTTCCCTCTGGTCTTCCAAATTCCTTTTCTGCAGCAAGTACAGCTGCCTCAACAGTTTGTACATCTTTTGCAGATTCTGTCTTTGCTATACGAATAGCGTCTGCTCCGCCAGCAACGCAAACACGAATATCTTCTCTCCAATGAGGAGTTTCTAAGCCATTGATACGTACCACACGTTCTACTCCTCTGTAATCAATTTCTTGTAAAGCATGAAATAATGAATATCTTGCTGAATCTTTTTGGTTTTCTGCAACAGCATCTTCCAGATCAAGCATAATAGAATCTACGCCATATATATAAGGATCCTTAATTAATCCTGGTTTCTGACAGTTTAAAAACATCATAGATCTTCTTAATCGTTTTTTGTTTGGTTTCATTATTTTATCGCTCCTTTCCATGGAAGATTTTCAGTTATACCGCAAGAACGAAATACTGCACATTCAGTTCTTGCTTTTAAAGTGCAATTTAATGCACCCTTATCTATTACTGTTACCTTTGCATTTGTAACACCTAAACGTTTTAATGTTTCCTCAACAGTTGCTTTTATTTGTTTTCCAAATTGATGGATAACACTACTTTCAATAGAAATTTCAATTCCATTAACCCTTGGCTCTACAGTTATTTGAGCGTCACTTGACTCTAATGTGCCAGCCATAGCTGCTTTTTTTATTTCCATAACTAATCTCCTTTTCAATTTATATTTTCACTTTAATTATAATATTAATACTGTAATAGGCAAATAGTATGTACATTATATGTGCTATAGCAATTATCTATACTAGCATATGAAAGCTGAAATATTGGTAAAGCATTACATAAATGTTTTACTATTTATATAAAACTATAGTAAAATAGAATATAAATACAATATATAATCATTATTTAAATCAATAAAATTTTTTATATAGATATTAATGAAAGAATGGATGTGACTTATTTGAAAAAGGAAATATTAAATTTGCTAAAGGAAAACAAAGACAGCTTTATATCCGGTCAGTATATAAGCAATAAATTAGGCGTTACTCGTACAGCTATATGGAAATATATGAACCAAATAAAAGATGATGGATATAAAATAGAGTCCATATCAAAGAAAGGCTATAGACTTATTTCTTCTCCAGATATCCTAACTTTTGATGAAATAGAGCCTTACTTAAGCACAAAATCCATAGGAAGAAATATATTTCACTTTGATTCCATTGGATCCACCAATACTAAAGCAAAGGAACTGGCAGATTCATGTCAAAACCACGGGAGCGTTGTAATTTCTGAAGAACAGATCACGGGCCGTGGGAGACTTGGAAGAAACTGGGCTTCGCCTAAATATAAGGGTGTGTGGATGTCAATAATATTGACTCCGGATTTAAGTCCCATTGATGCAGCTAAATTAACCCAAACTGCTGCTGCTGCAATTGTTAAGGCAACTGAAGAACTAGGGTTAAAAACCTATGTTAAATGGCCTAATGATATTGTAGTAAATCATAAAAAGGTATGCGGAATTTTAACAGAAATGAGCGCTGAACTAACAAGAATTAACTACGTAATAGTAGGCATAGGTATTAACGTCAATATTGATGAAGAAGAATTCCCGGAGGATATAAAACAGATAGCTAGTTCTCTAAAAATAGAAACAAAATCTGCAGTAAACCGTCAAAAATTAGTTGGGGAAATTTTAAATAACTTTGAGGTTTTATATACTAAATTTGTGAATAATAATGATATTAAAGCATCTATTGATATTTGCAGAGAAAATTCTGCAGTAATTGGGAAAGAAATATTTGTTATTAGACAAAGAGAAAATATAAATGCCAAAGCATTGGATATTGATGAGGAAGGAAGACTAGTGGTAGAATATGCTGATGGTTCCAGAGAAAATCTAATTTCTGGTGAGGTTTCCATAAGGGGTAACGGAAGTTATATTTAAATAAAAAGAAGTTCCGCAATATGACGGAACTTCTTTTTATTAGTTTCTCAGTTTAAAAAGCTGCTGCCTTTTGTACTGCAGGAACCACTTTAACACCTAGCACTGATGCCACAGCACATTTTAACAAATCACCAGGAATAAATATGAAAAATCCTGTTTTTAGTGCTGCAGCAAATGTAATATTTTTACCCATTAAATTTTTTACTATTAAATATAAATATGGAACTCCAATTAAATAAACTACCATTACTCCAATGAATGAAGCAATGAATAATCTAATGAAACTAGGTTTTTTTATTCCTTCAGTTAGCTTACCAATAACATATGCACATAAAATAAAGCCTATAAGATATCCAAAGCTTGGACTTAGTACTGAGGAAAATCCTCCAGTTCCTCCTGCAAGAATTGGCACTCCAAAAAGTCCAATTACAACATATACTATTTGTGATAAAGCTCCTAATTTTGAACCCAGCATCACTCCTGCTAATATGGAAAACAGAAGCTGTAGAGTAATTGGAACTGCTCCCATTGGAATTTGAATAAATGCACCTACTGCAGTTAATGCAGCAAATAGGCCGGCTAAAATCATTTGTTTTGTGTTTATTTTCATAAATATTCCCCCTGCTATGTAAATTAATATAATATTTATTGTTAACTTTAAATATAATATAAGTTTACAATACAGGTATAAAATTGTCAACCGGTTTTTTTATATCAGTTGACAATGTATTTTATTTAGTTAACTATTACAACATTGCATTTAAAAAGTTGCCGTAGCTGTCTGTTGAATTGGTTCCTAGAGAACTAACTGCGCTGTATACATTATATGGATTATTGGATAAAATTGAAGAAAAACTTGATTGAAAAGTACCGCCCTCTATTAAATTATATTGATTTAAAATATTTTCATAAGTTTTGTCTAAAGATGAATTATTACTATTTATTAATGATAAAATACCTGAGTCAGCAGCATTAAATCCACTTGCTGGCATAGTAGTTGTTGTTTGCATAGAAATGTCCCCGGATTGATTATAAGTGACAGGGATTCCATAATTAGGCTCCACCTGCTGAAAAATATTTTGGAGCTCAGTATTTGCGCTTTCTCCAAAATAATTCATTGAAGTGTAATTTTCCTGCACACTAGAATCCACATTATTAACCAATGGAGCAGCAGCTCCAGATGAATTCACCATAGGATTAATACTATTCCACACTGAACCCATATAATATGTATTCATAACATTATTAACATCCATAGTTTATCACCTCGAATACATTATATAACTATTTTTCATAAATTTAAAGTTTTAGTACATCAAGGTCATCTGGTACAATAATATTTCCATTGAAATATTTACTTCCCTCATTACTATATAAACTTTTTCTGTTTTTTATATTTTTATCTTCAGTATGGTATAAAATTATGTTTTTTACATTTAGCATTGAAGCATTCTCACAAGCGTCTTTAACCGTAGCATGGTGCTTTTCATAGGGTTTAAAAATATCTTTTTGAGAATATAAACAGAAGGCCTCATGTAAAAGATAATCAGTGCCATTTGCATATTTAAAAAGCTGCTCTTTATACGGCTCGTCCCCTAAAAATGTGAGGCTTTTTCCATTTAAAAGAGTGGTTGTAAAACCAAATTGAAGCTGCTTTGTGCTGCGTATATCAAAAAATTCCACATCCCAATTAAGTATAGAAAGTATTAAGCCATCGTAAATTTCACCAAAAATTATTCTATCTCCAAGGAATTTTGTAAACTTCTTTGCCAGCAAAATACTAGATATAGTTTTTATGGCTTCAATATTTTCCTTATGAGCATATATAATTAAATTTCCTTCATAATTTTCATTAATAATTTTCTGTGCAACAGCCCTAATAATCCATATAATTCCGGTAATATGATCATTATGTCTGTGTGAAATAAATACATGATGGATTTTATTAATGGGTATATCTAATTTTTCAAGATTTGAAAGGATACCATTTCCTCCTCCAGTGTCAATTAAGAAATGCTCTTCTCCATTTGTCAGTGTGAAACATGTGTTATAACATTTTGTTACCATAGCACATCCTGTACCTAAAATATTTATCTTTTCCATAATTACCTCCATATGTATAGCATAAAATACTATATACTGCTATTATTTATTTCATTATATCTTTTTTCAGCTGCACTTATTGCCTGCACTCCAGTTTTACATAAGACATTTATACCCTTAACAATTGTAATGATTACAAAAGCTTCAACTAATTCTTCTAGAGTTAGACCTTGTTCTATGGCTGCTACTGCATGAGCCTTGGCTCCGCTAACCTCATCATCTAATGCATCTAAAATTGTAAACAGTAATTCCCTTGTTTTATTTTCTAAATGTCCATTCTGTACTGACTGCCTCATTGTCAAATACCCATTTAAACCATCGGGACAGTATTTTGAAAGTATCTCCGCAAAAGGCGGATCCCACTTTAACTGCTCTTTGTAATATTTAAGTAAATCATCAGTTTTATCCATAGTTTTTTTCCTCCATTTTCTTATTTGATGTATTTTTATATAAACTTTTTATATCAACTTCTCCAAGCAATACACCAATTAATAATATTACAGCTCCAAAATATCCTCTTGCAGTCAAAACTTCTCCTGCAAAGAAAAAAGCAATGATTGCAGAAAAAACAGGTTCCAAAGTAAATATAAGTCCGGTATGTGCAGCACTAGTATACTGTTGTGATGTAGTTTGTACTACAAATGCAAAAGCGGTGCAGAATATACTTAATACAAGTACTGCAGACCAGCATTGAAGATTTGATGGCAATTGCGGTGTTTCAAAAATAAAGCAGAATATTGTACTGTAAAGCCCTACAAAACCAAGCTGTAGAACTCCAAGACTTACTGAGTCTGCGCCTTTAGTCAGCTTCCCTGTAATAATTATATGAATAGCATACAATACAGCATTTAATATACACATAAGATCTCCAAATCCAACTTGAAATCCGCCATTTATAGTTAACAATCCTATGCCTATAGTACATAAGCAAATACCTGCCACAAGTTGTTTTTCAGGTTTTTGTTTAAAAAATACAGCTGATAATATTGGTATGAAAATAACGGTAAGGCTATTTATAAACCCTGCATTGGTTACAGATGAGTATTTAATACCATAATTTAATATTATATAGTCCACAAATAATATTGAAGATAAAATCATAGCATATTTTACTGTTTTGAAATTCACTTTTAATATTCTCTTATAAAATATAATAAATGATAAAATAAAGCCAATGGTAAATCTTAATGCAATTAAATTTATTTCCCCCATATAGTTTAGTGAAATTTTTATTAACAGATAGGATGCTCCCCAAAATAAAGTAACAATAAACAACATAAGGTCTGCTTTCTTTTGTTTATTCATAATAGCCCCCTATAACAAATTCGGTTATTTATTTATTATACTATAATTTACTGTTTAAAATAATATTTGTTAAATTAAAAAAGTACATACTAGATTTGTATGTACTTTTTTGTACTTTTTATTTTTGTAAAATATGAATATTACCAGAAGTGGTATTTACATTAATGGTTTTATACGGCCCATTTCCAATTCTGGCTGCAGCTTGATTTTTACTTTTACTGCTGTAACTCAAGTTAAAATTTGAATCTATATTACCAGAGCTGCACTTTCCTTTAAATTCAAAGTTTTTTTCTTTTGGAATAGTCAAATTTACATTACCAGATGTTGAAGAAATATTTGAATGATCCAAAATTTCCTGGTAACCAATTACAATGTCACCTGAAGACGTTGCTGCATCACCTGATCCTGAAAGGGAATTTATTTTTATATTTCCTGAAGTGACATTGATTTTATATGATTTTGACGATATTTTATCCCCTTTTATATTTCCTGAACTAGTCTTTATTGCTATTTCATCTGCCATTAAATTGCCATTGCATTGGAAGTTTCCAGATGTTTGTTTTGATGTGAATTTCATTAGTTTTAAATCATCATTCACCACAATGTTGGCCGAGCTAAGTTCCACCTGTAAATCCTTATTATAACTTTTGGGTATAAAAAGTTCTATCTCACGGTTAAAATGTCCAAGACCAAATATATTAAAGGATATACTAGGTTTTACTTGTTTAATAACAACAGCATTATTTTCATTTGAAACAATAAATTTCTCATTTTCATCCAGCCTGCCGCTGGACTTTTCAATAATTCTCAGCTTATCCTCATCAGTTGACCATATTTGTACATTTTCACTTGAAAAATTCATAATAATTTTATCTTTGTTTTCTAATGATACATCTTGCTGCTTTTGTAAATGTGTTCCTACATCACTCCACTTAAAATCATTAAAAATAATACCACTTCCTTCACTTTTTTTTATATTGAATATAAGAAAAGCTGTAAGTAATATTGCAATGAATGACCATATAATAATCATTATAATTTTAAGCCATTTATCCATTTTACTTCTCCTTTAACTGAAAAGTTAAGGTAATTATTTTCTCTATTGCTGCTCCAATAATAAATATAATCCATGAATATGCCCAAGCACCAAACACAAAACTTATTAAAAGATAGACAGCAACTATAAGTGTCCATACTATTGATTTTATTGATTGCAATATTTTATTTTTCTCTGTATTTGCTGATTTCCATTCTTTAAATTCCTCAACCATTGTATCATCTGATTTTAAATACTTAGGACGAGATACAGCATTATATATAATTAGACAAGTTGCCACTGCATCAATTGTAAGCATCAAGCATACTCCTATAATATCTCCAGTTTCAAAGACCTGGCTGCATAATATTAAAACCACAACACTAATAATATACATTCCTATAGAAATAGATAAAATCATAGCTGATTTCTGACGATCCCTTTTAGCCTGTTCATAATTAAAAACATCATTATTTCTAAGCCCTCTAATAAGATCATCTACATCACCAATTCCTGTAATTGCACTATTAATAGCATCATCTTCATTTTTTCCAGCTGCAACCAAATCGTTGTATTTATCAATAAGATTTGCCATTAATTCCTCTTTAAGCTCATTTGCTTTACTGGTTTTTGGTGCATTTTCAAAGAGTTCATCAACTCTTTGGCGTAATTTCTCATACATTTTTATTCCTCCCCATTAATCAACTTATCAATTAATTCTTTGGCTTCATTCCAATCAGCCTTATTTTGTTCCAATGCTACACGCCCTAATTTAGTTATGGAGTAGTATCTTCTTCTTGCTCCCTTATTTTCATCACCCCAGTAGGATGTTATCATTTCCGCCTGCTCTAATCTTCTAAATGCGGAATACAGTGTGGCTTCTTTTAGTTCATATTGATTATTTGTTTTTAATTGTATTGCCTTGTTAATCTCATAACCGTAACTATCCTGTTTTGCTAAATGTGATAAAATAATAGTTTCTGTATGTCCCCTTATAATGTCAGAAGTTATAGACATATTCTCCCCTCTTTCAGTTTATTCAAAAATTTTAATATTAATTACTTCGTTATTATACTTATATTATAATAATATATACCTCGTCTGTCAATGTATATATTATAGTAAATTAATAATAAAAAGTGCTTTGTTATAATTACTTATAGAAAAATTAAAACCCCATATTTCATGGGGTTTTATAAGGATAAAATTGAATTTATTCAATTCCATCTATTTCAAGATTTAGTTTTTTAAAATATTCTTCCATAAACTCAAGCCTTTTATAACCAATTTCCTTTGCTTTTTTTGTATATAATTTTTCAGGTATTTTTTTAAATTTAAATTCATATTCTATAAATGGCGTATGTTTTGATACATCCTTTAGCCTTCCATTTTCAACCGTGTTGGCTTTCAAGTAATCATTAATTGGAGAACTTCCTGTTAACCTTTGTCCATATTGTCCCGCTAACATAAAAGTACGAGCAATTCCTGTTGCGCCAATAGCATCAAGTTTATCCGCATCAAAAAGTATCTTTCCTTCTATAGTTTTAGGTTCATTTCCCGTTCTAAACCTATGTGAAATTATACAATTTTTTATATCATCAATTTTATCTTCTGTATAATTTAACTTTTTCAATATTTCTACAGCCATTTCTCCACCTAGCACAGCATGATCAATCTTTCCAGTATTGTCCTGACTTTCCCTTACTCTTGCAATGTCATGCAGCAAAGCTGCAGGTATAAGCACTTCCAAATTAACATCTTTCTCATACTTGGAAAGCAGCATACATAAATTGTAAACTCTGAATACATGATCTAAATTATGTGCCGAACAAGTTAGTTCTTTCTGAACAATTTCCAGTATTTTCGTATATTTTGTATCAATATTCATTTATTTTGACACCCCTTATCTTTTACTAGCAATAACTATATTAACAATATATCAAACATATGTTCCCTTGTCAAACTAACTAATTATTTGTGTTATTTGTGTTGACAAAACAGTTATTAAATGTCAATATATTATTAAACAATGTTTAATAATATAACAGTGTTTTATATAAGGAGCGTGAAAAATGAGCATACACGAACGTAAAATGCGTGAAAAGGATGAGCGCCGGGCTCTTATTTTAAATGCAGCATTGGAAATAATATCAGAAGAGGGTATGGATAATCTATCAATTAGAAAGATTGCCTCTAAAATTGAATATTCCCCAGCAATAATTTATCACTATTTTAAGGATAAAGATGACGTAATTAATCAAATGTTGAAGAATGAATACAATGAAATACTTCTTACTTTATCCTCCGATAAAATTTTAAAAATGTCTCCAGAAGAAAGACTTATTGAATCAATTAAGAAGTACATTAATATGGCTTTACAAATGGCGGACAAGTACAAATTTATTATGCTTAATAATTCCAAAGAAGTGCTTGACCATACTTCAATACTTTTTCATGGGGCCTCAAGAGAAAGGCAGGCTCTGAAAATGCTATGTGATTGTTTAGAGCATATTTATCATACCAGCGTCAGTGATAAGCCTGAAATTGAACTAACTGCACAAATTATATGGGCTTCCACTTTCGGGCTTATTATGAGACTTATAACAGAAAAAAACACTCCTTGTGAGCAAAAAGAAAGGCTTATCAACCACCATCTTAAGTTTATTACTTCAGCATTAATGAATATGAATTAAAGGGGGAACTTTTAAAATGCCAAAGTTAATAAAATTTATTGCTATTGCAATAATTGTAGTGTTTATTTTAATAATTGCTGCTTTCTTCTATATAAAATCTATGAAATTACCGGAAATAGAAATTAAATCCGTTGATTTAAAAAAGGTTAGCAATGGTTCATATACTGGAGAGTATAAATCTGGTCCCGTGCTTGCAATTGTGAGAGTAAATGTGGAAAATAATAGGATCTCTGCTGTTAAAATTGAAAAGCATGAATGCGGCCTTGGTAAAAAGGCAGAAAAAATAACAAGTGAAATAGAGAGATCTCAATCACTTAATGTTGATGTGGTAAGCGGTGCTACACTAAGCAGCAAAGTAATTTTAAAAGCAGCTGAAACTGCACTGGAAAAGGGAATGTGAAATAAATAAAAAAATGTTGTTTTTTATATTTATTTTACAAAAAAACTCTGTTTTAAGTAAATGATGAATTCATTTACTTAAAACAGAAAATAAAAAATTTAAATACTATATGGTTATTCTGCGTTTTTAAGAGATTCTATCATATCTATTTTGTCAAATCTACCATACATTACTAGGTTAACAATTACAGAAAATAGTATGGTAAGTACCACTGAATATAAGAAATAAATTGGTTTAATTGTCCTCAAGAACATCATTACATTTGTCTCTGCAGTAATTATTACAAAGTTATCCAGTACTATTCCAACCACTATTCCAACCAAGCTTCCAATAATGGTTAGTATCACATTTTCTCTATATATATAAGATGCTAATTCATTATTATAAAAGCCTAATAGCTTTATTGTTGCCAATTCTCTTTTTCTTTCGTTTATGTTTATATTAGTAAGATTATAGATTACTACAAAAGCTAATACTCCTGCAGATGCAATAAGAACCAATACCACAGAATTAATGCTGTTTATACTTTTATTATAGTCAATATGGTTTCTGTTCTTAAAGCTTATTGAATTGACACCATCTACACTTGTCAGCGCCTTTGAAGTATTATTTTCTGAGCTGTCAGAAACGCTATTCAACAATCCATAAAATCCATTAAATAATATTTTTTCGCCTGTTATTTTTTCATAATAAGCTGGACTCATATAAATGTAATGCTGCACGTATTGCTCAGTAATATCAGAAATTTTAGCCTTTACTGCTTTATCATTAATGGTAAGATCTATAGTATCTCCTATCTTTTTATTTATAAGCTTTGAAAGCTTTTCACTTATAATTACACCTTCATCACTTAGCTGTAAACTCTTTCCTTTCATTGTCAAATCTATATATTTATTAATATCATTTTCATTTTCTGGAACAACCACATAAGCATCTTCAGTTCCAGAACTATCTTTTTTAATTGAACCATTCTTTGAATAAGCAAATAATACTGATTTTATATTAGTATCCTTCATTATTTTACTCTTCATATCATCTTTTTCTGAAACGTTGATATCATTTTTAAGGGCAGTTTGCATGTCGTATATATATATCTTGTTAAATTGACTTTCAACAGCACCTATTATTCCGCTCTTAAGTCCAAATCCTGTTATCATCAAGCCTGTACATGCTGCTATGCCAAAAACTGTCATAAAAAATCTTTGTTTATATCTAAATATGTTTCTTGCTGTAACCTTACTTGTAAAGCTTAATCTTTTCCATATAAATGCAATCTTCTCAAGAAGTATTGTTTTACCAGACTTTGGAGGTTTAGGCCTCATTAAAGACGCTGGAACTTCTCTAAGTTCTTCCATTGTAGCAGCAGCTGCAGCCGAAGCAGTAAAAAATATTGCTATTACAGATGCTTGAAGAGCAACGTTACCGTTAAATGGAGTTACTGATGTTGGAATTGTGTACAGAGAACTGTAAGCGTTCATTATAAGTGGTGGAAACAATCTATACCCAAAAGAAACACCAATTATACTTCCGATAACACTTGCGGCTAAAGAGTAAAAAAGATAATGACATACAATTGATCCTCTGGAATACCCTAAAGCCTTGAAAGTTCCAATTTCTGTTCTATTTTCCTGAACCATTCTAGTCATAGTGGTAAGGCTCACTAAAGCTGCAACTAAGAAAAATATCATGGGGAATGCCTTTCCTATATTGTCAATTCTGTCGCTATCCTGTCTGTAGGTCTCATATCCTACATTGGCGGATCTTCCCAATACATACCACTTTGCATTTTTAATGTCCTTTAATTTATTCCTATTTTGCTCTATTTCAGCTTCTGCCTTTTTGAATTCAGAATTTGCTTTTTCTTCTTCAGATGATAATTTTTCTGCATTCTCTGCAACTACATTCTCAGCTGCTGACAGTTTAAACTTTCCCTGGCTCAATTTATTTAATCCTTCGCTCCTTGCACTGTTCAGCTGTATTTCTGCATTAGCTATGGTATTTTTATTTGCTTCTAGTTCTTTTCTCCCCGCAGCTAGTTTTTCCTCTCCAGCTTCAATAGACTTTTCATTTTCAGCAATTTTCTGCTTACCTATGTTTATATCATTTTCGGCTTTATCAAAATTACTTTTCAATGTTTCCAGATCAAAATAGCTATTTACTTGATTTAAAGCACCATCCATTTTTAAGGAATCATATATGGTATCAAAATTCTTTCCCAAAATATCTTTCTGATATATGTTATTTATTAGGTTATATTGATAAATATATGCTGCATTATTTGGATCCAGGTCCAGCTGCTTTTTTGCCTCTAATACTTTTTCTCCCACAGCAGATGCAATGCCCTCTGCTGCCTGCTGCTTTCCTATATTAAGCTTATTCTCACTGACTGATATATTATTTTTTCCCTCAGTAATCTGCAGCTTTGCATCTTCAATGTCTTTAGTTTTTAAATTCAGCTCATTTTCTCCCGCTTGAATACCGCTTTTTCCCTGAGCTATTTGTTTTTCGCCTTGAGACATACTTTTATTAAAAGTATCTTGATTTTGCAAAAGTTTTTCCATATTTCTAGATATTTCATCGTTGGCATTATCTATTTGCCTATGGGCCTCTGCAAATTTAGTTTCTGCCTGTGTTTTTGAGGTGCTTAATTTATCCTGTGCCTGGGATATTTTTTCACTGCTGGTTTTTATTACGTCATCATATCTTATCTTACTTCTGGATATTCCAAGATCCTTTAAAGCATCTTCAGTACTTTTTATAGTTTTTGAATAGCTTTCATTATCTAATAAACTGGTTATTGATTCTTTGTTATTTGTTTTCACGTATATTTCTGTATAAACATCACTTTTAAATATTCCCGGTAATATATATACAAAACCTCTTACAGATCCGTTACCAACAGAACTAAGCTGCCTTTGGGCAGACACATAAAGAGGTGATTCGCAGGCTCCCACAATTTTAAATTCACTATTATTTAACCTGTCACCTATACTTGTATCATTACCGGAATTTAATATTAGTTTATCCCCGATTTTAAAATTATTTTCTTTTAGAAATCGGTCTTCAACCACTGCTTCATTATTATTTTGGGGCAGCCTGCCTTTCATCATATTTATCATATTTATTCCACTGTCGCCAGATAGTGAATTTACATTAAGTACAAGGGATCTTTTGTCTTTTTCAACAACTGCATCAATTGAATATGATCCCTCAGCTTTTGTTACATCATTTAACTCTTCAACTTTTGCTAAATCATCTTTAGTAAGCCCAAGAGTAGATATTAATTTAAAATCCATCAGGCTGCTTTTATTAAAATAATAATCTCCTGACATTTTCATATCCGGACTTGTGGCTCTTACACCAGCATAAAAAGATACACCAACTGCAATAATTATAACTATGGATAAAAATCTGGAAAGTGTTTTTTTAATATCTCTAAACAAATTCTTTATAAAAGTCTTTTTCATAGTTACCACTCTATGCTTTCTATGGACATAGGTCTAGAATTTTTCTTAATACTTTCCACTTTACCATTTTTTACTGTTATTACAGTGTCAGCTATTGGAGCTATAGCCGAATTGTGAGTAATAACCACAACTGTCATATCATACCTTTTTGATGTATCAGATAATAGTTTTAATATGGATTTTCCTGTATTATAATCTAATGCACCTGTTGGTTCATCACAAAGAAGTAATTTAGGATTTTTTGCGAGAGCTCTTGCAATAGATACTCTTTGCTGCTCTCCCCCTGAAAGCTGAGATGGAAAGTTTTGTATTCTCCCTTCAAGGCCCACATTTTTGAGCACTTCCACTGGATTCATTGGATTTTTGCATATTTCTACGGCAAGCTCAACATTTTCCAGCGCATTTAAATTTTGAACTAAATTATAAAACTGAAATACAAACCCTATATCTTCCCTTCTATACTTTGTAAGCATTCTTTTATTATATTTACTTATTTCATTGCCATCTACATAAATACTGCCGTCAGATACCTGATCCATACCTCCTAAAAGATTTAGTATTGTGGTCTTTCCTGCCCCGCTGGCTCCAAGAACTACCACGAATTCTCCTTTGTCTATAGAAAATGAAATATCATCAACTGCCTTTATTGTTACCTCGCCCATAGTATAATTCTTTTTAACATTTTTTAGTTCTATGAAACTTTTCACTAATACTTTCCTCCACTTTATTTTTGTGAACACTGGTTCTCTTTTGATTTAAAAAATACTGTTACTATTGAGTAACAGAAGGCTTTAAATATCTTCACTATCCAACTTATCTAAAATATCTTTAAAGAAAATATTTATTATGTCAAGAATGAGCTTTCTCACCTTGCATCCATCTTCCTGCTGCCTTAAAATAATGGCTATACTTTCTACAAGATTGTAAGAAAGAAGATATATAATAAAATTATCCTTAAGCCTTTTACCTTGTAAAGATAATTCATAATTCATAGTTTGAGAAACTATCCTTGTAATAAAATCCACAAATGTACTTTTGCAGTTTTCATATTTAGAGCCCTCACTTTTGTTTAACAGTATAGCAAGTTCTATGCTGTTTTCTTTAAAAATTTCCATTATCTTATCAAGTAATTGATAAAATATATTCTCCGACTCGTCATTAAGCTCAATTAAATCAAACTGATCAATGTAGTCCATTAGCTTATTATATACAGATCCAATGAGATTTTCATATAAATCCTCTTTGCTGCTGAAATATTTATATAAATTTCCCACTGAGGTATTGGAATTGCTGGCAATACTTCTTATAGAGGCACTTTTATAACCTTTTATTTTAAATTCTCTTAAAGCCTCATATACTATTCTATTTCTAACTTCATCCTTTAAATATTGCATAAAACCTCCAATTACCTTCTGTTTCAGCCATACCAGTTTATATCTTGTATTAGAAAACCATTGTTCTCTTTTAAAATTCTACTTTAGTTTATAACTTGTGTCAATATTAATTCAATTAATTTTTAATGCATAATTTGTTTAAAATCAATCACATTTTACTTATTATCAAATTCCCGGATTCATATCTTTTAAGGCCCTTATAAAATAAAGTATACGCAATCACAATCCATATTACTGCTGCTGCAAATACCTTTAATAACCCATATACAGAAAATTGATTTATCATATTTGCTGGTATATACACAATAAAGGCTACAGGTATTACAGTATAAAGCACAAATTTCACTGCATTATTAAATATACCTTCAGGATAAATACTGAAGCTTATAAGAAATTCTGTTACAAGTTGTGCCAGTCCTTCAGTATTGCCCGTATAAAAGCTTAGAGCATGCATTGAAACAAGTACTGAGGAAAATATTAAAGCACCAGTAACTGAAAATAATGCAAATAAAAGAAAACTTTTTATATTAAAACCCTTTATCAGTAAAAATAATATGATGCCGTATAAAGTATCTCCCCAGGCTGATACTGTTGTTTTGGAACATAAAACATTAATAAGTGCATCTTTAGGCTGCAAAAGGTAAGTGTCTAATTCCCCATTTAAAATCATTCTTGTAATTTGATTTACATTGCCAAATACTACAAAGCATAGTCCAAAACTTGTAGAAGTTAGTGCCCACAGAAGCATTTCATCTTGAAAAGTGTATCCACCTATGCTGTTTAAATTATTAAACAATATCCACCAAAAGAATATAAAAGCTGCATTATTAAGTATCATTCCAAAACTCTGTACTATAAAGCTAACCCTGTATTCCATAACAGCAGATATATTGAATTTTATATAAAAGCCTAAAAGTTTTAAGCTTTTATTAACCTCCGTTAACATTTAAATTCTTAGCCCCCTTCCAGTACAAAATCATTGCTAATGAAAAGAATACTATAAAATATATAATTTGTATTGAAAATCCCCTTAAAAAGCTTGTAAAGGAAAAATCAACTGCCATCCTTGCAGGTACATAAGTTACGTATGAAAAAGGAAGATATTGTGATATTCTCTGAAGCCACTTAGGGAAAAGTTCAATTGGCATCAGCATTCCTCCTAGTGTAAAGATAAGTTTTGAGTAAATCCAAAAAAAAGCATTATTATCTTCAAACCAAAAGGAGGTAAGTGCCAGTGATATAAAGATAAAAAAGTTTATGCAGCATCCTAGTATTAGAGATAATAATATAAAAGGCAGGTTTATGAAATTAAATCCCTTCAAGCTTCCAACATACACTAATCCAATTAAAGTACCTATTATTCCATTGGTCAGCAGCTTTATACCTACCTCTCCAATAAAATATGAGAAACAATATAAAACATAATTATATGGTCTATTCAGTAAATAAGCTATATTTCCATTCTTCACATCATCATTTATTTGCAGGTGCACATCCGTTCTTGACAGTGTAACCAATTCCGTACATATTAAATACCATATCATTTGATTAATTGTAAGCCCACCAATTATACTCCCCTTTTGTGCGTATATATTCTTCCAAAGCATTAAATAAATAAACATAATAAACACAAAGAATAAATTTTTGCTTAGAAAATTCCAAAAGTATACTAAACTATTGGACATTGTGATTTTTGATATCTGGCTATACTTACGAATTAACTTCATATTTTTCACCACCCTTGTTTAGCTTATAAATATAGGAAATTACTTCTTCCAGTGGTGGTTCTGAAATAATGATATCACTTACCTTTCCGCAATTAATAAGATTAGTTAGAACCTGTTCTATATCCTCCCGGGATGTATCAACTTGAACTTTTACTGCATCACCCTTATTTTTAATAATATTTAAATTCAGATTATCTACATTAACCCTTTCTTTGTATTTAATATTAATTACTTTTTTATTTAGATAATCATATTTTAAATTTTTAATAGATTCATTTAAAACAACCTGTCCATGGTTTATAATAATTGCTCTTTTACATAGTTGTTCAATATCTCCAGAATCATGTGAAGTTAAAAATATAGTGGTTTTTTCTTCCTTATTCAGTCTCAGTATTAATTCTCTAATATTCTGTTTAACTACTACATCTAAGCCTATAGTTGGTTCATCTAAAAATATTATATCCGGCTGGTGCAGTATAGAAGCAGCTATCTCACATCGTATTCTCTGACCTAAAGACAGCTTTCTTACAGGTACATCCATTAAATCTCCTATTTGAAAAATCTCTTTTAATGATTCTATTCTTTTACTTAATTTATTTTTATCCATCTCATAAATATTTCCCAGTAAATTAAAGCTGTCTAATGGAGGAAGGTGAAACCATAATTGAGATTTTTGTCCAAAAACTGTCCCAATTCTATAAGATAGCTTTTTTCTTTCCTTAGATGGATCCATTCCCAAAACTTTAATTTCGCCTGCAGATGGGTATAATATCCCAGTCATCATTTTGATAGTGGTGGATTTTCCAGCTCCATTTGGCCCAATAAAGGCAAGTATTTCTCCCTTTTCAACTTCAAAAGAAATGTTTTTTACCGCTTGAACTTCCCTAAAATTAGGTGAAAAAATGGACTTAAAACTACCTTTAAGTCCTGGCTCCTTAGTTTTCACCTTAAATGTTTTACATAAATTATCAACTTTTATTATGCTCATATAAATCCCCCCAATTTATAATAATAAAGAAACTCCCCAATAAAGAATTAATAAAATTATTTTATTGGTTTTCTATAAATTTTATAATTCTGTCATAGGAATTTTTAGCATCTTCATAACCCTTATTGTATATATCAAGAAGTTTTTTTGGATCTCTTTCAAGCCGTCCTACATTTAACGGCTCTGAATGTCTTATTACAATAGCCTTTCCCTGCATTTCCAGCTGTTCAATATAATCTAATGTTTCATTATACTTCTTATATCTATTTAGCAATGCATTTATCAGTAGTGGATATTTTTTATATTTTATTTTTGCTAAATTTGTAAATCTCATTGGAGTTTTACGATATTCTTTATGCCTTGTTAAGATAATTATATTTTTGCTATTTCCATCCTTTATTGATTTAACAATAGGAATTGAATCTGTGATTCCTCCGTCTAAAAGTTCATGTTCTTTAAAATTAACAATGGGTGATATAAATGGTAAGGATGAAGTTGCTCTTAATGCATAGAACCCGTCACTTACATCCTCCTTGTTAAAATATAATGGAGTTCCTGTATTGCAATCCGTTGCTCCAACCAAAAACTTACAGGGCGCTTTAGAAAATGTTTCAAAGTCAAATTTAACATGCTTGTTTGGTATTTCATCAAAAATATAATTCATGCCAATGAATGATTTCTCTCTAATAAAATTTCTAAAACTCATGTATTTCCAGCTATTACTAAGGTCTATATTTACTTTCTTATTTCTCCCCTTTTGTCTTGATATGTATGAAACTGCATTGCAGGCTCCTGCAGATACTCCTATAACATAATTAAAATATAAATCCTTCTCCATAAAAAATTCCAAAACTCCACAGGTATACAGTCCCCTCATACCTCCGCCCTCAAGTACAAGTCCAATATTTTTCATAATTGCCTCCAGCCTCATAATTGTTTATTGCATATTTTATGTTTATGCATTCTATTTTAAGATACTAAATGGTAACCCTATCCAAATATTTTTTTATATTTAATTATACACCATCAACTATATTTGTATAGTATTTAGCATCCAAATTTATTCTCATTTTTAATTATATATAATGCAATAAAGTTCTTACATTAATGCTGTCACAAAATGCAATAAAGTTCTTACATTAATGCTGTCACAAAATATCCAGTCTTCAAGGGTTTTTGGGACATCATTAATGTATTAGAACTTTTGCATTATATATACTAAAATAAATATATAAGCAGAGTTTTATAAAATATATTAACACTCTGCTTGCATAAAAATAAAATTATTATATTATTAATATTTCTTTTCTTTCTTTATATATTGTTTGCCATTTATCAAATGATAGGACTCTTTTATTTTATTAGGTTTATATTCAACACCTTTTAATTTTTCTTCTAGGTTTTTGAAAATATCTTTAATGTCTCTTTTATCTTCTTCCAAAAATCCATTTAGGTTTATTTTTATTTTACTATTATCCTTAATAGTTAATTCTAAAATATCATCCCATTTTGGGATATGAATATCTATAATATGATTTATATATATAACCTTAGGGCTTTTAAAAATACTATAAGGAATTATAATTTGTTCATTATTAATAGTTATGTCAGGAATGTTCTTCTTTTTCTTAATATAATGAGCATATATTTCAAAAGGAATTATTATGATTAAGAAAGAGAATATTAAAATCATTGCTATTAAAGATATAAATGAATGTGTTTTAAGATTCTCAAAAAAGGAAAAAGCAGCTATAGCCATCCATATTGAATATACTATGATATATACTGCAGGATTAGAGCTTTTTTTCTTAGCTGAAAAGACTTTTTCTTTGTTGTTCATTAAAATCACCCTTTAAATATATATTTAAAATATTTATTGATATAGATCTGCTGCAAGTGCATGCATCATCTCTTCGTTCTTAACGTCATAATAGGAACATTCTTTCTTTAGAGCTCCTTTATTACATAGAGTATTTAATGTTCTAAGAAGATGTCTATAGCTAGCCCCTAGTAATTCTGATATTTCAGTTAAGTTTTCATTAAATCTTATAATAGTCACCCCATTAATGTAAATTCTTTCTCCTGCAGCAATTATGTAACTGGCCAATCTGTTTTCCAGAGGGTAAAGCAAATTAATGGAACTGTTTTTAGAACATCTATTTAACTTTTCTCCAATTGAAATACTTATATATTTCAAAAACTTAGCATCCTTTAACAGAGTTAATCTTAGTTTTTCTAATGGAATCCCAATACAGTATGTATCCTCTATTGCCTGCACATTATTGTAAGCATCTTCTCCATTAGCAAATTCAACATCTCCCAGCATTTTAAAGCTATTGTAGAAACATAGTAATAAGGATTTGCCATTACTAAGTGTTGTATATACTTTTGCCTTTCCAGCTATAAAGAAATAAACATAATTGAGTTTTTCATTTTCCCTACAGATATATTCATTTTTTTTAAATAATAACAATTCCATAAATGGTTCTACGTCATGAGAAAAAAAACTGTTAATATGGAATGTTTCAATATACTTGTCCTTCATTTTAGAATTATTTATTTTGTTCATAATTTCTTTTCTCCATGAAATTTATATTTATTTAATAACTATGACATATGTCATAGTTATTTTCAACTATTTCATGATAAATTAAACATGATATTTATCAAGGAGGAAAAAGTATGTACAATATTTTATCAGCTATTATGGGTGCGTTAATTGCTATAATGATTATGTTTAATGGTACATTATCAAACTCTTCAGGAAATTATTTTTCCATAATAGTAATTCATTTAGTTGGCCTTTTTTCAATAATATTGGTTATTATGGTTAGTAAATCAAAACTTCAAGTTAATAAAAGCCTTCCTCTTTATCTTTACAGCGGTGGTGCCATTGGAGTTTTTACTGTTTTATTTAATAATTTAAGCTTTACTGCATTAGGAGTTTCCTTACCGCTTGCTTTAGGCCTGCTCGGTCAAGCTATTTCATCTATTATTATAGACCATTTTGGACTGCTAGATATGAAAACTATTCCTTTTAGAAAGGATAAAATAATCGGATTATTACTAGTTATACTAGGAATATTTATTATGGCTATTTTTTAGGAGGTAATTTTAGTGTTATATATAATCATTTCCATCCTAGCCGGAGTTTCAGTAGTAGTTTCAAGAATTACTAATTCTAACCTGGCAAAAAAAATAGGAATTTTTCAAAGCACACTTTTTAACTACATTGTTGGATTATTTTTCTCAATTATATTCTTTATATTAAGCAAAGAAAAAGTTAACTTATCCGGTTTAAAATCAGCTGGCATCCCGCTATGGGCTTATTTGGGCGGTATTGCAGGAGTTTTATTAATAGTATTATCCAATTACATTACACCTAAAATATCCTCATTTTATTTAACATTATTAATGTTTATAGGACAGCTTTTCACTGGTATAGTTATAGATTATTTTGCTAAAGGCAATATATCTATCGGTAAGTTTATTGGTGGATTATTGGTGCTAGTTGGGCTGGTATATAATTTGATCATTGATAAAAAGTCACGACAAATATCGGGTGCTGCCTGGTAGCATTCGTCAATGTTCGCTAAGCATATGAAACCATCTAACTGCATATATTCATTATAATCTGATAATCTTAATTTTTTTATAGTGCTTGATGGTGCTATATGATATAATAATATTCGGAAAATTCAGTTTTTATAAATATTATTTTCTATTATTAAGGAGATAGATTAAATGAAAAAAATAGGTGAAGGAGTTACCTCAGACATATTTGAAATTGATTCAAATACAGTCATGAAATTATATAAGCCCATATTTGCTGACATTGCTGAAAGTGAAAACTTTACTAAAACGGAATATAAAATAATGAATATGGTATCAAATTATTCAATACCAATTCCAAAACCTATCGAACAAAAAATGAGATATGGGCGAAATGGATATACCATGGAAAAAATTAAAGGTTCTTCATTAAGGGATCTAGTAGAAAATAATATTTTTGCTTATGAACTATATGCAATATTATTGACATAATTCGGGTTCTACCTGGTAGCATTCCAGATAATTCATCAAAATCCCCGTTTTCACATTTTATTTTACTTATGCATTAAACACTACAACCAAAAGCATTTTAAACTTTTCTGTTGCTAAAAGAGCATGTGCAATTCCCTTCGGCATTACAATTGTTTGACCCTCTATTAAATTGAATTTCTCATTATCTATAGTGATTTGTGCCTCACCATCTAAAATATATACTAAGGCATCTCCGCTTGAAGAATGAGAACTTATTTCCTCTCCCTTATCAAAAGCAAACAAGGTTACACTTACATTTTTACCTTGAGAAAGAGTTCTGCTAACTACTTGACCTTCATTGTATTCTACAAGAGTTTTCATCTCTAGAATCTTTGAAAAATCAATGTTCTTAATTGAATTTAATGACATATTACAACCTCCCTTTACTTCTATAAGTTTATTTTAGTACTTTTATATTTTAACTTCAGTAACATTTGTTACAATATTTAAAAACGCAAAATTCGGGTGCTACCTGGTAGCATTCGACAATCTTAATCTTGCCCACTTTTCTGTTTTTTATCAATGATCTTGATAAGTATTAGCATTTAAAACTTTTTTAGAAATATCTTTTTAAAACAAAAATAATTATTATGATCCAAATAAATATAATAATTCCGCCAACAATCCAATTCTTAGGTTTGCCTTCTTTAAATATTTCCTCTGATTGCTGCCTGCATTCATTCATAATATCCTCTGGTATTAATTTTACAGCTAAGGTAATACCTAATGGTATCAAAATCAAATCATCAACATAACCCAAAATTGGTACAAAATCTGGTATAAGATCAATAGGGCTTAAAGCGTAGCTTACCACCAGAATTGAAGCTATTTTTGCATAAATAGGCACGTCCGGCCTTTTATATGCCAGATATAATGCCCCTATTTCCTTTTTTAGCTTTTTTGCCTTTTGTTTAAGTAAAGAAACCCAATTTCTAAATTTATCTTTAACATTGCTATTCATAAATCACCTCAAGATATCAGATCACCAGTAAGCTGCAAATTATTTACCATTTTCCTTTGCAAGATTGTCTTTCTTTAATACTATATTACATGCTTCATTGCCATATGCAAATTTAACACCAGCTATATATATTAAGGCTGCAAGCATTAAAAAGTATAAAATTATATTTATTGGGTTGATAAACCCTTGTGGCACAGCATTATAAATAGTAATTGTTCCAAATAACATAAATATAATTCCTGCAGACCATTTTATGTATTTTTCAGGAATATGTTTACACATCCAGGCACCTCCTATTATTCCTATACTGTCTGCAATTAGCATACCTATAGTAGTACCAGTTAATATAAATAAAGGCTGATTGCCTTGAGCTGATATTGCTATTGTCATAAGTTGAGTTTTGTCTCCCATCTCAGCCAGGAAAAAAGCTATTGCCACAGTGATTATAGGTCCAAACTTACTGTTTTTTTCATCTTCTTCATCAATTTTATCTCCCCTTAAAGTCCAAAGTCCAAAAACCAAGAATGATACTGCTGCCACCATTTTCACTGTATTCATTGGTATAGAAGTGCTTAGGTAACTGCCAAGTGCTACAGCAAGACCGTGGTTTAAAATTGTTGCTACAAATACTCCTGCCATTACCTGCTTTACCTTGTACTTACTGGCCATAGCCATAGCTAACAATTGGGTTTTATCCCCCATTTCTGCTACAACTACTAAAAGTAATGCTTTAGTTAACGCTGTCATTTAATGACCCCCTCGAAATTAATGTTATATATAAATAAAAAAGACCTATAACACAATAAAATTCTATCCTGCCAAAAATCTTCTTCAGCATAAAAAATTACACTAAAAAAGACCTCAAGCACAATGATAGAACCATTGTGTTAAAAGTCTCACTTGACTGAAATCAGCCACGATAAAGCCAGGCCAAAGGCCAGTATGTTGACTTTATCACCATTATAGGCAGTTACTCCCTCTTAACATTAAAGTATCCACTTTTTTAATTGCTTTAATATTATCATAGATTTTACATACACGCAATACTCAATCTAATACATCTCTGCATTTTCTAAGTATCACAACTATATAAATTACGGTAATCATCTCAAAGAATACTGCAATAATCATAATAAAATAAGTTTATTAAATAAAGCCAGGGAATATAAAAATCCCCTGACATCAAGATTAGTGAACGTATGGAAACTATGAAATTATTTTCGGACTAACCTTAAATAATTGTCAATCAAATCTTCTCCCATGGCAAATCACCTCTCTATGGAAATAGTATGTGCATATCAGAATAATATATTCAGGAAAATACAAGAATCAATAATTTTTTAGATAAAAAATTTTATTTTTCATATATACCATATCCTCCTTTAACAGGATCCTTAAAGATTAATAATTTAGGTGGAAAAAAAGTAAACAAGGAGAACTGAATAACAAGAATCACTATTGCAAACATTGCTAAGGAAGTTTCGTCCTAACACTTTTGTGTATGAATAAAACAGTATAATTATTGAAATTGGAATAACAATCATACATGCGGCTTTTGATATGATAAAATTATTTGTTATTTTTGAAAGAGGAATATACTCCAATATGGAATATATTAATGTTGGCCAAAAGGCGATTTTCAAATGTTCCCAGGTACTTTCATTTACAGCGGAAATAAGTGGCAAAGGCTTATATTCATGTGAACATTCATAAGTAAAATGTAAAATGGCTCCTATTGATGATATAAAAATTACGCCAAAAGATTCCCATAAAAATATTTTATATATCATAATAACACCTCAATAAATAAATATTAATATATATTTTTTTAACAAGGTCAGTATTCCATAAATGAAAAAAAATGTATATATTTTTGCTGTAATATATTCACTTTTTTCTATATACAGCGATATATATATTAATAAACTTCATGGGAGGTAAATAAAGACATGATAAATTCTATTAGTTATAATACATCAATTAAATATAATAAGAAATCTCCAAATAACGAGGATATTACTAATGAAATAAAAGCACTGCAAACTCAAAAATCACAAATTGAAAAAGAAATTGAAAGAATAAAAAGTAATACTAAAACCACACAAAAAATTAAGGACGATTTAATTAAACCCCTTCAAAAACAAATTGATGGGATTGAGTCTGAAATTCAGCAAAAGCAGATGGATAACACTGGAAGAAATAATGATAAAGATGAAAATGCAAATAAAAAGACAGCTATTACTGATAGTAACAATGTAAAGGGAAAAAATGATTCAGCAAAAGATTACTTATTATTAGATAATTCAAATGCTTATAATAATATAAAAAGAATGGGTGCCATTAAAACTTCATTAAAAGGATCATCAGCTATACTACAAAAAGAAGCTGATATTGATGAAGAAAGAGGAAATACAAAAGCTGCAGCTAAAAAAAGATCCTTGGTTAGCAAAAATGATATTAATGCAAATATGGCAAATTTAAAAATTTACAATCAATCTTCTAAAATAAATAAAAATATAAATAAGGCTGATGGTTTACCAAATACAGATACAACAATAAATACACTTTCGTAATTTTCTAATCTCTTAAATCAGTTCCTAATACCCTATTGGAGCTTTGTTCAATGTATATTATAATTGGACCAAGAATATCATTATTACTATTATCAAAATTTACTTTGTAAGTATTTATAGCTTTGATATTAACCTTATTTCCATCATGCATGTTTACAACCATATGATCTTCATTAGTATAGTATTTCTCAACATTTCCTTTATTCCAATTAATTATGGTATCCTTGGAAGCCTTGGGCACAGAGTCATATGCGACCTTTAATATTTCTTCATTACTTAGAAGTTTTACTCCTGCAAAAGAATTACTAAAAAACTGATTTAATGCATTGATAATTTCCATATTACTTCCCACATATATTGTAATTATCTTATCTTTCTTATAAAACCTGGGAGGAGCAATCCAATCCACTATTGCATTGCCTATCTGTGAACCATCTCCTTTTATCTTGGAAGCTTCCTTTTCCATTAACCAATTGTTTTTATACTCATATATGCTTATATTTTCTTTACCAATCTTAATGATACTTGGATTAACTGATAGAAATTCTCCTTTTTTCTCATGTATTATTGTTAAATCAAATCCTTTGGTATTTAAGTAGCTGGTTAAGGTTTTAGTATTAAATTCTGCAGTTTTATTTGGATTATCAGATTGATTTATTTCAGCAGTTTGAGTATTTACAGTACATGATCCAAGTAAAACTGATATTATGATTAATAACCATGGTAATATAATCTTTTTCAATTTACCACTCCTTCCATTTATATGTAATACGAAAATTTATTGATAAAAGCCTAGAAATAATCATAATAAAATTATTATTTTAATTAAAAAAAGTAACATCTCTTTAAAAAGTTAAAGAGATGTTATAATATTTAAGATTAAATCTATTCTTCATCAGGCTTATGAGGCATTACCAATGCACAAATAAAATACGCAATTATTCCGCTGCCCCAACAGAGTCCTAATACTATCCAAATTACTCTTATTATAGTGGAATCCATTTCAAAATACTCAGCCATTCCACCACATACACCACATATTTTTTTGTCTGTATCAGATAAATACAACTTTTTTTCTATGATAATCACCCCTTTAACTTTTATATGCAAATATACCACATATATTATAACTATGAGAATACATGAAACTATATGACCATATATATAATATTGGAGGTGATTTTCAACATGAATAATTTATTAGAGACAAGTAATGTGGTGGCAATTATTGGAGCATTTTTGGCAGTATTTTTCATATTAATTATTATTTTTTATGTATTTTATTCACTAAGTTTATACCAAATGGCATCCAGACGGGGTATTGAAAATGCATGGCTTTCCTGGATTCCCGTTGGCAATTATTTCATTTTGGGAATGATAGGTAAGGAGAACTCAAAATTTAAGAATTTTGAGTATATTATGCTAGGTCTTGCAGTTTTAGAATTTTTATGCTCAATTATTATAGGAAGCTCTTCTGGAATTTCAAGATTTGTGTCAGTAGTAACATTACTATTTACATTTTATGCATTATTTATTATTTATAAAAGCTATTCTCAATACTTTATTGTATTAACCATACTCACTATTATAACCTTAGGTTTACTATCACCATTTTTTCTTTTTGCAATTAGAAACAATCCCTATAAACTATTTAACGGAACAGAAAATACAACAGAATGAAAAAGCAGAGGTTTTTAGCCTCTGCTTTTTCCAAGTAATCAATTTAATATGATGTTTTAAAAGTCCCTTTTCTGTAGTATTCAAAAGCTACTTCTATTTCAAATCCATTATTTTTATACAAATTAAAGGCTTTTTCATTTGTACTGTCAACTTCAATAAAAATATTTTTTATATTTTCTTCAGCTGTATTTCTTAATATTAAATTAAGCATCTGCTTACCATAACCATTTCCCTGATACTCTGGCAAAATTCCTAATCCAAATATAGATGACTCCTTATCTTCAAAGTTTACGGAACACATTCCAACTGGCTCATTATTTACAGTAGCTATATATTGACGCCTTGTATCGGAATTAAAAGTTTTTGACACAAAGCTTTCTGCCTCTTCATAACTATCATGAAATATTTCCTTACTCATATTAATTAGTGTTTCAGTATCCTTTAAATTTGCTTCGTATAACTCTACTGAATTTATTGGTAAATTTCTGATATCTATATTTAATTTATTATATCTTAGAAGATATTCTGTAAAATCATACTTACCCCCCAAC
Organism: Clostridiaceae bacterium; assembly: GCA_029256485.1. Next base: position 56,680 of record JAQSXU010000005.1, on the reverse strand, counting down.
TTTTCTATAACTTTCTTGGCATTTTTGGACTGTGATTCGCAGACAAATAAAAAATCTAAAACATTATACTTTTGCAGCTCAGCTACTGCCTTTGAAAGCAGCTCCTTAAAATATCCATTTTGCCTGTACTCAGGCAAAGTGTATGCGGATATTTCGGCTTCTCTTTGAGTTGGTACAAACATTGAAATTAAGCTTATTAGTTTTTTATGTTCATAAAGTAAAAACAAGCTTTCCATTTTATCATTAAAGTTAATTGAGTAATCTAAATATATATCTTTTTTAATTCCATCATACTTTTTGCAAATTCTTTCTAATTCTCTTATTTCCCTTATAATTTTTTCATTCGTCCTATTATAGCTTTTAATTATCATATTTACCCCCATTTTTTAATTCTTTAATTACCTTTGATATATAGCATTTCAATATGTGGAATGTTATCTTCCAAAAACACCTGTGAAACTTGCTTAAATCCAAATGATTTATAAAAATCAATCAAATATGCCTGAGCCTCTATTCTAATATTGCTTTCATTAAGCTGGTCATTTATAAATTCAATTGCCTCTTTCATCATTTGTCTAGCTAATCCTTTCCCGCGATATTTAGAATTTACCAGTACTCTTCCAATTGATATTTCATTGTATGAAACTCCCTTTTCAAGTATTCTCAAATAAGCAGCAATTTCATTATTATTTTCTTGGAATAAATGATATGCCTTCATATCCTTGCCATCACAGTCTAAATATGGGCACTGCTGTTCAACGATGAATACTTGGTTTCTTAACTTTAATATTTCATATATTTCTTTTACATTCAGTTCATTAAATTTCTTCATTTTCCAATTCATCATATACATATCTCCTAGTATTTTTTATATAGTTTTCATTAATAAATTTAAAGCCTTGTTTTTTAACATTATTTAAAATTTCTTCCCTTTTTGTTCTCATTTTTAAATACTCGCTTTTGATTCTAGGATTACCATTTACCGCCTCTTCTAGTTTTCTAGGAAAAGTCTTAATTTTCCCATGTACTTCAATTTCATTTAGTAGGGTTTGTCCTTTGTTATTATTTGCAAGTACAACAGAAACTCCTCTTTCATCCATTAAATCCTCAGATATCTTCCAAAAGTCCCCTAAGGTTATATCCCCAACTCTTGGAATTGCAGCAAATTTACAATTATAGCAAGCTAAATTTGAATAAAGATCACAAATAAATCCGTGGAAGAATGGGTCCTGTCTTGTAATACATTCATAGGGCTTTCCATTATCCATTAACATTTTCACACTATACTTTGACCATCCATTTGTCTTATCTCTAAAAGTATATGAGTTAACATTTCTTTTATCTGAAATATAATTAATATACTTATCAAAAACAATTTTTGAAGGAATTCCATGACATAAAACATCTATAGTAACTAAATTTTCACTATTTGTAAAGGTCTTTAATGCCGCAACCTGACATGGTGTCCCAGTGAACAATATCTTTTTTTCTTCATTGTTTATTATTTCTAAAACTTTAGAATATATATTATGTAAATTACTTTGAATATACTTGGAACCTCTCAGCTTTTCTATATCCTGTTTATTTCTTACAGCAATATGTTGTACACTTAAATTATCTGTCCATGCTGCGCCAAATACCACACCATTATTTTCAATAAACCTTTCCGCAATTTCTGTAAAAACTCCTCCGGAGGAACTATCAAGCCTTATCTTATCATTAGTAGAATATGCAGCATAAACTTTAATTTTATTCTTAGAAAAGTTATCTGATTTACTGTTAATAATTGGGCAATTGTTCTGACACAATCCACAATTTTTACATTTATTTTCGTCAATTTTAGGTTCATAAAATCCATGTTCAGATAGCTTCATTTCAATGGCATTAAATTTGCATCCATTAACACAACCAAAACATCCTGTGCATTTTGCATGACCTATAATTTTGATTGCTGGAAGGCTGTTATTAAAATAATTATTTTTATTTAACATTTATCTTACTTCCTTTTAATACTTTAATATAAGCATTATGAGTTTATATTTTTATTTTATCATTATAACTATATATATCCTATTCCTTTTAATGGTAAATTTCTACATATTTTTCTATAATAATACCAGTTTTTTATTGATAAATGTTATTAATAGCATTATTATATAGATAATATAATATATTTGTTAATAATTATAGTTAGGAGTTGTTACATTTTTTTAAAACGAGGTGTAAAAATGAAATATGATAAAAAGCTTACCCATGAATTATTTGAAAATTTAATTAAATGCAAATTTGGCAATGAAAACTATTGTGAAGCTAGAAAGTTCTCATTAAATGTTGTTGATAATGCAAATATCATAATCAATGCTTGGTGTCCTAATGGTGATTTAATAAAATTTAATAGATATGCTCAAGAAGTTACTGGATTTTCTGAAGAGGAAGTTCTTGGTCAGAAGTGGAGACACACAATAGCTGATGAATCAATTAATTTATGTATGGATTCTTTTTTTATTATGATGAATAAAGGTACTGTTGGTGGTGAACAGGAAGATATTTTGCGCTGCAAAGACGGAAGTTATATTAACGTGCTATGGTCAAACTGTCTAATGTATGATAGTAAAGAAAATTTAAGTTATTGCATATCAATGGGAATGAATATAACCCAATTGAAAAATATGGAAAAGGATCTAAGTATAAGTGAGGAACGTTATAGACTTGCCTTTGAAGGTGCAAATGATGGACTCTGGGATATGAACTTATCAACTTTAGAATTTTATACTTCAAAACAGTTTAGAGAAATGCTGGATATAAATGAAGATGAAAAAATCAGCTACATAGATTGTTTAAATTTACTGTGCTATCCTAAAGATTTATTATCATTCAAGGAAGTTATAAAAGAACATATAACTCAAAAAACGCCATTTTACTCTTATGAGTGCAGAATAAAGACTAAGCTTGGTACATTTAAGTGGATTTTAATTAGGGGAAAAGCTGTTTATGATACATTGGGAAGTCCAATAAGAATTGCAGGGTCAATTACTGATGTGACTAAAAAAAAGAATGATGATGAAGTTATAAAAAAAATGGCATATTATGATCAGCTTACAGGTTTACCCAATAGGTCATTAATGGAAAAGATTGTAGAAGATCAAATACTTATCTGTAAAGATAAAAATGAAAGCTTTGCTTTGCTTTTTATGGATATAGATAATTTTAAGTCTGTAAACGATACTTTAGGTCATGATATTGGCGATGCGCTGTTAAAAGAAATAAGTATTTTAATCAAAGATAAGATAAGTATTTTAAATGATTGTTCAAGATTTGGCGGAGATGAGTTTATTTTTTTACACAGAGACGCTTTTTATATGGAAGATATAGTAAATAATGCGCAAAAAATACTGAACATTTTCAAGCAGCCTATAAATATAAAAGGAAAAGAAATCTCCATTTCTGCCAGCATTGGTATAGCCATATACCCTAAAGATGGATATAGTTTTAATGAACTTCTTAAAAATTCTGATATTGCTATGTATTATGCTAAAGAAAGCGGTAAAAAAAGATATAAGTTTTACTCAAAAGAAATGAACACTAAAATCTCTAAAAAGTTAAAGTTGGAAAGAGATTTAATTAAAGGCATTAAAAATGATGAATTTTTAGTCTATTACCAGCCTCTAATAGATTTATCCACTGGGAATCTAACAGGCATGGAAGCATTAGTAAGATGGCTTCATCCTAAAAAAGGCATTATTCCTCCTTTAGAATTTATCTCTTTAGCTGAAGAAACAGGACTAATAATAGAGATTGGCAAAAAAGTATTATTTGATGCATGCAAACAAAATGCTGAGTGGCAAAAAATGGGGTTTTCTCCTCTTAGAGTATCAGTAAATCTTTCAGCAAAGCAGTTTGATCAGCAAAACCTGGTGGAGACAATTGAAGAAATACTTTGTGAAACAGGGTTAGACCCTAAATGGCTTAATATTGAAATAACTGAGAGTATAGTTATGCTTGATTTTAACTTTTCCATTAAAATGCTTAATAAACTAAGAAATATGGGAATTCACGTTTCTCTAGATGATTTTGGTACTGGATATTCATCACTTAATTATTTAAAGGTATTTCCAATAGATGTTCTTAAAATTGACAAATCATTTTTAAATAACGTAATTGAAGATTCCATAGAAGAAATTATTGCCCGAGCAATTATTGAATTGGCACATAAACTAAATCTTTATATTATTGCAGAAGGTGTAGAAAATATAGATCAACTGAATTATCTTAAAAAGCATAACTGTGAGATGGCTCAAGGCTTTTTATTTAGTAAGCCGATACCAAAGGATGACTTTGAAAAATTATTAAAAGATACAGCTTGGGTTTGTAAATAGCTTACAACCCAAAGCTGTACTATTGTTAATTAAATATATTTTTAACAGTTCTTAATGTTTATATATCCTCTACTTCTTCTGTTTCTAATTTAAGCCCATTTATTTCAACATCATCGGTTAATTCAATTAAAAGGCACTTAATACCCCTTTTATTTCTAATTTGTTTTATAGCACTTAAATCTCTTGGAGTTATAGTAATATTAGTATTTTCATTTTCTATTTTTATTGATCTGCTTTTAAAATCAGGTACTATATTTCTTACCTTAAATTCATAATCTCTGCCGCAGACCTCTTCAAATGCAAGTTTTACAGCATCAGTATTTTCAACCCCGCTGTCTTCTAAAACTTTTTCTATGTCCTTCATATTTACTTTTGGCTCATCTTCATCTTCTTCATTTTCTTCAGTTTCAAGTTTGTCATTTATTCTTTCATATATTTCCTGCATAGTATCAGGTTTAATTGTTCCCCCGACTACTGTACTGATAATTGCGTTAAAGCTTTCCTTTTCCTCTATGGCTGTTGGCTTAATTCCACAATCTAAAACATTTTCTACAAAATTAGAATTTATTTGCTTTGATTTTGATGAGTAGTAAATTACTTTGTTTACATCCACATATTGTGAAGAAATACTTGGGAACATAAATCCATCTAAAGGAGAATTTAAATTAATTACAAAATCCAATGCAGAATTTGGTTTAAATTTCATTTCAGAATAATCAAATTTTAAAACCTTTTTTGGTGCGTCCACCTTATTTATACTGCATAATATAAAATCTATAGCCTGTACATAATCATCAATAGGTTCTTCTCCTTCAGCACTCTTTTTCTTATTTCCTTTAATGTATTCGGCCTTTACAAAGTTTATTACAATATCAGTATCGTATGTATAGTTCTTAGATATCTTATCGACTATTTCATCTCCATAATTAACTATGCTTTCTCCATTACTTAGAGCCTTGAATAAAATCTTCTGAGTGTTATTTAGATTATCCTCATTGTCTTCTAACTGAAAATCTAACTCAAATACTTTAGAATCTATTGTACCTGTGAGAACTTTTTTAAAATTATCTAAATAAAGTTCCCTTTTTTCAATATCCATCATTTCAAAATGATTTAACTCTTTTGTTATGATCTGTGCATTATCCTTTTTTAAGTACACACTATACACTTCTTTTATAGAAAGATTATAACTTCCCATTTTAAATTCTTTTCTTATATCGGCTAAATCTTTTTTGTTCATAATCTTTTACCCCCAAACTTTCAGCATCATATGATTTCTATATTATTGTAACATTATTAATAATTAATCTCTATAAAGAGAATTAATATTTTTCCTTTAAAATTATGGTTTCTGGGTGGTTTGACAAAGCATTTCATGAAATATATAATAAAATCAGTTAGTAACTACCAAGGTGGTTACTAATTTTAGATTATATTACCTAGTGGATTATTTTGTAATATTTTAATAAATAGGAGGGTATATAAATGTACTTAATTTTGCTTTCATCTGTTCTGTTAATTATCATATTTTTATTTTTCTGTTACTATTTAAAAATGAAAACTGCAAACAAAAAATTAGTTGAGGCAATTGCTGATATTAAAAAGGGTAATTTAGATAAAATAAACTCATTACCTGATTCACCCACCGTTATTTCTATAAGACAGATGGTGTTAACTCAGTATGAAAATCTTTCTTCAATAAAAAGGTTATCAAACGATTGTATGAATTTAATAACTACATTTTCCTTTTCTATTGAAGAAATATATATAGCAATAAATGAGATATTAAAGAGAACTGAAAGTTTAAAACTAGGTACAGACGCACAATCAGAAAATATTTCTCATATTAATGTTTTTATTGATTCCATGTATACAAATATTAACGATAACTCAAAAAGCTCTAAAATAATATCACAATCTTCATCTAACACTTTTCAGAAAGTCAAGAATAAGAAAAATGATATTACAAAAACAATAGATGATTTCAGTAAAATTACACAGTCATTAGAAACCACTAAAAGTTCATTGGAGCAATTAAAAAATAAGTCAATAGAAGCCGAAACACTAATTGAATCTGTTGAGCAAATTTCAAAACAGACAAATTTGCTGGCTCTTAATGCTTCCATTGAATCTGCTAGAGCCGGAGAACACGGAAAAGGATTTGCCGTTGTTGCAGAAGAAGTACGAAAACTTTCCGAGCAAACTGCTTTGGTAACTTCAAACATAAGCAAGCTAATAAATGAAATTGAAAATACATCACTAAATACATATGAATCTATGGATGATAGTGTAAATACTATTTCAGTACAGTCAACTAATTTAAATTTGTCGGTTGAAGATCTTAACTTCATAGAATCTGAAGTGTTTAATGCATCTAATGACAATTTAGCAATAGCTAAAAAAGCTTCATCATTATCAGAAGAATTCGATAAAATACGTAATTTAATTAAAAATACTACTGGGGTAATTAATGAAATAGCTTGTTCTACATCAAATGTAAATGAATCAATAAACGGTGAAGCTAAAGAAATAAATATAATCATGAATACTGTTGAAACATTTGAAAACACAATAATTAACCTTCTAAAAAGGACATCATCAGACAAACATCATGATAAAAGGAATAAGCTGGTTTTAGCAACTGCACCATATCCACCTTTTATTATTTATAATAAGAAAACTAATAAACTTTCTGGTATAGATGTTGATATCATAACTGAAATATTCAGTAGAGCAGACATTGAAGTGGAAACAAAAATTGCAACTTTTAATGGATCATTTAAATTGATTAGAGAAGGATTGGCAGATATTTTACCTACAATAACCCAAAGTGAAGAAAGAGATAAAATAATGAACTATGGTTACTGCAGAGATGGTATAGATTACGTTTTTTTTGCCAAGGAGGGCTCTAATATTCATATAAACTCTTTTGAAGATCTTTATAAATATTCCATAGCTATTATAGATGGATATGTTTATACCAAAGAATTTGAATATGACAATAATATTAAAAAAGATGTGAGCAGGGAAGAAAGTCTTATGTTTAAAAAACTTCTGATGGGGCAAGTAGATGCATTGATAATAAATGATTTTACGGGCACTTATTATATAAGGGTAAATAACATAGAAGACAAAGTAAAAAAACAAAATTTTAAATTAAAAGGAAATGGCATTGACTCTAAAGTAGGTTTTAGTAAGGCAAATGATCTAGGAGATTATATTAAGATTTATCAGGCCGGAATTAAGGAAATACAAGCAGATGGAACTTATAATAAAATAATAAATAAGTACCTCTAAAAAATATCTGAAGCTAATGAAATACCTGTAAACTGCAGGTGTTTTTTGCTTTATATACATTTTTTTAAAATACTTAGTAATTAAGAATATTCAACTGTAAAATTAAGCTAATTTAATATAATGGACTTATAAATCAGGTTGACATATATGAGTATTATTGATATAAATAATGTATCATATATATGTATGTCGAGCATATAATGTATATCATATATTGTATGTATCACTCATATTAATAAAAATACAGGGGGAAAATACATGTCTATTAAAGTAGCTATTAATGGGTTTGGAAGAATTGGAAGAGCAGTTCTTAGAATTGCTCAGAACAGATTAGGAGACAATGTTGAAATTGTTGCAATAAATGCCAGAGGCGATAGTAATACTTTGGCTCATCTTTTCAAATATGACTCATGTTATGGTAAATTTCAGGGAGATGTTGAAGCTAAAGAAGATATGATGATTGTAAATGGCAAAAGCATAAAGATATTTAGAGAAAAAGATCCAGAAAATCTGCCATGGGAAGCTATGGACATTGACATAGTTGTGGAGTCTACAGGAGTGTTTAAAGATAAGAAAAATCTTATGAAGCACATTAAGGCCGGAGCTAAAAAGGTTATATTAACAGCACCAGGAAAAGATGAAGATATAACTATAGTAATGGGAGTTAATGAGGAAAGTTTGGACATGGATAAACATGTCATAATATCTAATGCTTCTTGTACAACAAATTGTTTGGCTCCTTTTGCAAAGGTATTAGATGATAAATTTGGAATTATCAAAGGTCTAATGACCACAATTCATTCCTATACCAATGATCAGCAGTTGTTAGATAAAAATCATAAAGATTTAAGAAGAGCTCGAGCTGCCGGAGAATCAATAATTCCTACAACAACAGGTGCCGCAAAAGCTGTTGGCAAAGTTCTTCCAAACCTTAATGGCAAATTGAATGGATTCTCTGTTAGAATCCCTACGCCTACAGTATCACTTACTGATTTGGTATGTGAGGTGTCAAAGAAAGTAACAGCTCAGGAAGTTAATAATGCATTTAAAGAGGCCGCTAATGGATCCATGAAAGGAATTCTAGGATATTCAGAAGAACCTCTTGTATCTATAGATTACAAAGGTGATGAACGTTCTTCCATAGTAGATGGTCTCTCAACTATGGTTATGGAAGGCAATATGGTAAAAGTTGTTTCCTGGTATGACAATGAGTGGGGCTATTCCTGCAGAACAGTAGATCTTGTAAATTATACGGCAGTACAAATGGAAAAGCACATAGAGACTAAAATGGATTTGGCTGTTTAGAAAGCTTAATGGATATAATCTTATTGATTATATCCATTAAATTATTTGAAAAATTTTTTAGCTAGATTCATTTTGTTATCATTATATGGAGCATATCTTAGAGATTGATCTAAATATGGTTTTGTTTTAACTATACTTTTTTTATGTGAAAATGTATCAAAACTATATTTTCCATGATACATACCCATTCCGCTAAAGCCTACGCCACCAAAGGGAACATTTGAATTCATCAGATGCATCATGCTATTATTTATACACCCACCGCCGAATTGTATATTTTCAATTATAAATTTTTCACTTTTCTCATTGTTAGTATATAAATATGCTGCTAAAGGATATGGATTTTTTCTTATAATAGCTAAAACTTCAGTAATGTCCTTGAAAGTCATTACAGGCATTATGGGTCCAAATATTTCTTCTTTCATTATTTTATCATTTAAAGTAATGTTGTCTATAATTGTTGGAGCTAAATACAAACTGACTTCATTGGTTTGTCCACCCACAGCGATGTGTCCCTCTTTTAAATAATTCGAAAGAATGTTAAATCTTTTTTTATTAATTATTCTCCCAAAACTATTGCTCTTTTCCGGGTCATCTCCAAAAAATTCTTTAATGTAATGCTTCATTCTATCAATGAATTTATTTTTAATACTCTCATGAACAAGCAGATAATCAGGACATACACAAGTTTGTCCAGCATTGAAATATTTAGCCCAGGTTAATCTTTTGGCCGATAAATCTATATCTGCATCTTTATCAACTATAACCGGACTTTTGCCCCCAAGTTCCAACGTTACAGGAGTCAAATTTTTAGCAGCCATTTCTGCAATTTTTCTGCCTACAGATGGACTTCCTGTAAAGAATATATAATCAAATCTAAAACGTTCTATAAGCATTGGTCCAATCATAGCACCTGGTCCTTGAACTACGCTTATAAATTCCTTGGGGAAATTTTCCTCTATTAGTTTTTTTACAATATCAGATGTATGCTTACTTTGATCTGATGGTTTAATTACAGCACAATTTCCTGCTGAAATAGCTCCAATTAATGGTGCAAGTAATAATTGAAATGGATAATTCCAAGGTCCTATAATCAATACTACTCCTAAAGGTTCAGAATAAATTACACTTTTTGACGGCTGCATTACTAATGGAGTGCCAACTTTTTCTGGTTTCATCCATGATTTGAGATTTTTAACTGCATAATTTATTTCTTCATACATTACTCCTATTTCTGAAGTGAATGCTTCAAATGCAGGTTTGCCCAGGTCTTTATAAAGAGCCTCTAGTATTTCTTTTTCATTACTTTTTATTACGCTTTTCAATTTATTAAGCTGCTTTATTCTAAATTCATAACTTTTTGTGTTCCCTTCATCAAAAAACTTTCTCTTTATATCAAAAATTTCTTGAATTCCATCCTCCAAAATCCTCAGCCCCTTCTTGTATTATTCCATTCCTGTATTATGGTGTTTCCATAAAGCAAAGTTAATATAATTTTATGTTTTTTGCATCTGTTTTTATGATAAATTAATAATATACTTTCATATAAAATTTGTAAATATTGATTATTAAATAAAAATAGCTGTGATTTATAAAAATATAAATCACAGCTCGACATTTATCGGGTGCTACCAGGTTACATTCGACATATTCCACATCAGAAGATTTCTATTTCTCTTCTTTCAGGCTTTTTGTTGGCACTTTTTTCATGCCTTTTTGATAATTCCTTTGAAACATCATCAATAGTAATTTTCTTTTCATTCATTAACACCAGTACATGATAAGTTAAATCACAAATTTCACCGATTAAGTCGTCTTTACTCTCATTCTTTGCAGCTATTATTACTTCAGAAGCCTCTTCTCCCACTTTTTTTAAAATTTTATCTAAACCTTTCTGAAAAAGATAGTTGGTATATGAACCCTCAAGAGGATTAACCCTTCTGCTTTCCGTTGTTTTTTCTATCTGATTTAATATCTCACCTATATTCATACTCATTATTCCTCCACATCAAAATTAAAGTTCTTGAAAAAACAGCTTCTATTTCCTGTATGACATGCAGCGCCTATTTGCTCAACCTTTATAAGCAGAGTATCTCCATCACAATCTATACTTATTTTTTTTACCTGCTGAAAATGGCCTGAAGTAGCTCCTTTATTCCAATATTCCTGTCTTGATCTGCTCCAAAACCATGTGGTGCCAGTTTCTATAGTTCTTTTAAGAGATTCTTTATTAACGTATGCCAGCATTAGCACCTGCCCATTCTTAATATCTTGAATAATAGCAGGCACAAGTCCTTTACTAAAATCCACCAGATTAATTATTCTATCTGTATTCATAAATATTTACCTCTCTCACAGATATTTAAATTCTTACCTGAATGTCTTTACTTTTTAAGTAACTTTTTACTTCATTTATTGTAAGTTCTCTGTAATGAAATAATGAGGCTGCCAAAGCAGCATCTGCTCCTGTTTCTTGAAAAATATCATGAAAATGTTCTAGCTTTCCACATCCTCCTGAAGCTATCACAGGGATATTGCAGCACTCTACCACCGCTTTTGTAAATTCTGTATCATAGCCATTCTTAGTGCCATCTGCATCCATACTGGTTAAAAGTATTTCTCCTGCGCCCAAAGCTTCAGCCTCTTTTATCCACTGAAGTGCATCCATTCCAGTATCTATCCTGCCGCCGTTAATATATACATTCCAGCCTAAACCTTCATTTCTTCTCTTACCATCTACAGCAACTACTACACATTGGCTGCCAAATCTCTCTGCAGCTCTTTTAATCAGCTGTGGATCCCTTATTGCTGCAGAGTTTACAGATATTTTATCTGCCCCTGCCCTTAATATTTCCTTGAAATCATCCAGGGTTCTTATTCCTCCACCAACAGTGAGGGGAATAAATACTCTTTCAGCAGTCCTTCTAACCACATCAATGATAGTTTTTCTTCCTTGGCTGGTAGCTGTTATATCAAGAAACACTATTTCGTCTGCGCCTTCTTTATTATAAAAATCCGCTATTTCAACAGGATCGCCTACATCTTTTAAATTAATAAAATTTATTCCCTTTACAACCCTACCCATATTCACATCAAGGCATGGTATTATTCTCTTTGTAAGCACATTTACACCCCTATCCTATATTAATATCCAGAAGGATTTCCTTTACTTTTCCCACAAAGAACTCCATATCTTCTTCTGAACCAATACTTATCCTCAAATAATTATCTATCCTTTCCTTATTAAAGTATCTAACTAATACTCCTTTTTCTCTAAGCCTTTGAAAAATATCTTTTGCACTGTATGAACTGTGGCTTGCAAAAATAAAATTGGCCTTTGAAGGTATAACATTAAACTCAAGCTTCTCCAATTGTCCCGTTACTTTTTCTCTGGTAGAAATTATTCTGGACACACAGTTTTTAAAATACTCCTGGTCCTTTATTGCCGCTATTCCGGCAGCTGCTGCTATTCTATCCACAGTATAGGAATTAAATGAATTTTTTATTCTATTAAGACCTTCTATAAGTTCCTCACTGCCAAGTGCAAATCCCAAACGAATTCCTGCCAGTGATCTGGATTTTGAGAAAGTTTGAATTACTATAAGATTTGGGTATTCATTAATTAGTGGAACTACCGAAGTGCCTCCAAAATCTATGTATGCCTCATCAATAATTACCACCTTATTGGAGTTTTGCTTTAAAATCTTTTTTATGAAATTCACATCCACAGGTGTTCCAGTTGGGGCATTTGGGTTAGCTATTACCACTCCATCATTTTCTGTTAAAAATTCTTTAATAGGAAGAGAAAAGTCCTCATTTAAGCTGGCAAATTTATATTTTATATTATATAAATTAGCAAAAACAGGATAAAAGCTATAAGTTATTTCTGGAAAAACTATTGTATCTTCAGCATTAAAAAATGCTAAAAAACACATAGCTAAAACTTCATCAGAACCATTACCTAAAAATATTTGTTTTTTATTTAATTTATAGTAATGGGCAATAGTTTCTGTTAATTCATCACAATTTGGATCGGGATACAGCCTTAAATCCTCGTCTGCTGCATTTTTTATTGCCTCCAGAACCTTTGAAGAAGGTGCATATGGGTTTTCATTGGTATTTAGCTTAACATACTTTTTATCCTTTGGCTGTTCTCCGCAAACATAAGGATCTATGGCTTTAGTTATGCTGCTCCAGTACTTGCTCATTATTTAAAATCACCTACTTTGTTTTTACTTTTGCAATTATTTATAGCTTCTTTTAAATCTATTTTCCCAGAATATATTCCTTTACCAACAATTGCTCCATAAATACCCATTTCTTTAATTACAATTAAATCATGTATACTTTTAATTCCGCCTGAGGCTATTATGTTGCAATTTACGCTGTTATTGATTTCATTTAACTGCTGTAAATTTGGCCCTTTGAGAGTTCCATCCTTACTGATATCTGTAAATATTATAGTGCTGACTCCAAAGCTCCCTACCTTTTTGGCAAAGTCTATATAATTCACACTGCTTACATTAACCCATCCATTTACTGCAACATTTTTATCCTTAGCATCTATACCTACAGCTATTTTGTCTCCGTATTTACTTACTGCATCTTTTACTAAATCGGTATTTTTTAAAGCCGCTGTACCAAGTATGATTCTAGACACACCTGTATTTATAAGCATATCTATTGTGCCCATATTTCTTATGCCGCCGCCAAGTTCTACTGGAATTTCTACAGTTTTTACTATGTCAGATATGCATTTTAAATTTTCCATTTTCCCATTCAGAGCACCATCCAGATCTACCACATGAATGTACTCAGCACCGTTTCTTTTAAAGCTCATAGCTACCTTTACAGGATCTTCACCTACTATTTCCGTTTTTTCAAATTTCCCTTGATATAATCTAACGCATTTTCCATTCCTTAAATCTATAGCTGGAAATATAATCATTTCACCATCTCCCAAAAGTTTTTTAATATCTGCATTCCAGGCTCTCCGCTTTTTTCAGGGTGAAATTGAATTCCAAATACATTTCCTGAACTAACCACTGCTGGCACACTAATGCCATAGAAACTATGAGCATTAAGCACTTCTTTTTGGTGAATATCCGCATAAAAAGAATGTACAAAGTAAACATAACTTCCCTCATTTACCCCACTTAGTATTTCACAGGGTGTATCCATAACTAGATTATTCCATCCCATGTGAGGTATTTTTAAATCAACATGGAGTCTTCTAACGTTTCCCTTTAATAAGCCTAGGCCCTTTGTAATTCTCACCTCTTCACCTTCATCAAATAAAAGCTGCATTCCAAGGCATATTCCCAGAAGAGGCTTTCCCTTTTTTACTTCCTCATTTAGCAAATTAGAAATACCCATGCTATTTAAATTCTTCATAGCATCAGGGAATGCCCCTACACCAGGAAGCACAATAGCACAGCTTTTTGATATTTTATCTGCATCATTTGTTATTTCTGCTGATGCTCCTATGAATTGAAAAGCTTTTTCAACATTTCTTAAGTTTCCCATACCATAATCCACTATAGCTATTTTGTTGTAGTTCATGTTTACTCCTCCGTTTTCAAGAAATCATAATATCCCTTTTGTGGACATAACCCCTTTAATTCTCTCGTCTTTTTCTACAGCTTTCCTTAAAGCTCTTCCAAAGGCTTTAAATAGAGCTTCCGCCATATGATGATTATTTTTGCCGTAAAGTACATTACAGTGAAGGGTTATTCCAACATTAAATGCTACAGCTCTAAAAAATTCTTCCACCATTTCGCAGTCCAAATCACCTAGTTTATCGCAGGTGAAGTGGTCATTAAAAACTAAAAATGGTCTCCCGCTAATGTCAATATTTACTGAAGCCATAGCCTCATCCATAGGTACCAATGAAGTCCCATATCTTTTAATTCCTGCTTTATCTCCTAAAGCTTTAGCTATACACTGCCCAATAACTATACCTATATCTTCCACTGTATGGTGACTATCCACATTAAGATCTCCAACGGCTTCTAGTTTCATATCTAAAAGTCCATGCTTTGTCATTAGGGAAAGCATATGATCAAAAAATCCAATGCCTGAATCAATTTCATAAGTGCCTTGTCCATCTAAATTCAAACTAACACTTATATCAGTCTCTCCTGTTTTTCTTTGAATTGCACATTGTCTTAATTCCATTTACTCATCACCCTTTCCATAAAATCTAACTTTAATTGAATTTGCATGAGCTGTGAGTCCTTCTGTGTCTGCTATTTTAATAATGGCGTCCTTTTCTTTTTCTAATGCTTTTTCTGAGTAATAAATGTAGCTTGATTTCTTTATAAATGCATCTACAGATAATGGTGAGAAAAATCTAGCTGTTCCGCTTGTTGGGAGTACATGATTGGGACCAGCCATATAATCCCCTAATGGTTCCGGAGAATACTTCCCAAGGAAAATCGACCCTGCATTTTTTATGTCGCCTAAGTATGCAAATGGATCTTTAGCCATAAATTCTAAGTGTTCAGGTGCAATTTTATTAGCTACTTCTATGGCTTCTTCTACGGAATCTACTATAATAATGGCTCCATAATTATTCAAAGAGTCCAATATTATTTCCTTTCTCTCAAGCCCTTTTATCTGAGCTGATATTTCAGCTTGTACTTTATTGCCTAATTCTTCAGAGGTAGTTACCAGAATTGCTGATGCTAATTTGTCATGTTCAGCTTGAGACATTAAATCTGCAGCAATAAACTTTTCATCGCCGCTTTCATCAGCTATTATAAGTATTTCACTTGGGCCAGCAATCATATCTATATCCACAAACCCAAAAACACTTCTTTTTGCAAGGGCTACAAAAATATTTCCGGGGCCTACAATTTTATCTACCTTTTCAATGGTTTCTGTTCCATATGCCAAAGCTCCAATAGCCTGTGCTCCACCAACCTTATATATTTTATCTACTTTTGCAATATCAGCTGCCACCAGTATATTGGGATTAATGCTTCCATCCCTTGAAGGAGGTGTTGTCATAACTAAGTTTTTGACTCCTGCCACTTTAGCAGGTACAGCATTCATAAGCACTGATGATGGATATGCAGCGGTTCCACCAGGAACATAAATACCAACATTTTCAATTGCCCTAACTGTTTGTCCAAGTACAACCCCATTAGACTTATTGGTAATCCATGAATTTTGTTTTTGCTTCTCATGGAAATCCTTAATATTATCCCTTGCTGCCTTTAATGCTGTTACAAAATCGCCATCTACCAATTCATATGCCTTTTGAATTTCTTCTTTTGAGACTAAAAGGTTTTGTATTTCAGGTGAATCAAAATTTCTTGTATATTTTAATACAGCACTGTCCTTATTAATTTTTACATCCTCTAGTATTTTATCTACAGTTACTGATACATCACTTTTTACAACTTCAGATCTTTCTTTTAGTGATTTTAAATAACTATTTCCCTGCTGACTCCCAGATTTAATTTGCTTTATTATTTCCATTTTGTTATCCTCAACTTTCCATATTGCTTATATTAGCTTGTTCCACATAACTTTGAACTTTTTTTGTAAGCATTGTAATTTCTTCTGACTTCATTTTCATGCTTGCTCTATTAACTATCATTCTTGCACTTATAGGACATATATCCTGAAATACTACAAGTCCATTTTCTTTAAGTGTTGTTCCAGTTTCTACTATGTCCACTATGGCATCTGCCAGACCAAGTATAGGAGCAAGCTCTACTGAGCCCTCTATTTTAATTACCTCTACATCATACCCTAGCTGCCTGAAATAGTTTTTAGTAACATTAGGATATTTAGAAGCAATTACCTTTCTTCTATATCCCTCATCAAGTTTAAAGCTTGGTAAAGATGCAACGGCAAACTTACACACTCCAACCTTTAAATCTGCTACTTCATAAAACTCTTTATTTTGTTCCATCAAAGTATCTTTACCTACTATGCCAACATCTGCTGCACCATTTTCTACATAGGTTAATACGTCTGCAGCTTTTACTAACACAAATTCAATATTATTATCCCTGTCCTTAAAAATAAGCTTTCTTCCTTTATTTTTAAGTTCCCAGCAGTTAAGTCCTATAAATTCAAATATTGCAATAGCTGCTTTTTCAAGCCTTCCCTTTGTTAGTGCTATTCTAATAGGATTGTCCATAGATAATTCCTCATTTCCATTAACTTCTTCAAATTATAATTAATTCTTTGTTGTTTTTTTCTGCATATTCTCTTGTTTCCTCTAAAGTGTTAAAAAGACTGATTTCAACTACTTTATTTTCACTTATCATAGAATCTAAAACCTTAAAAACTTCCTGATTTTTATGCTGTTCACCAAATATAACATATTGTTTTTTATTTTCTTTTTTTAAATTATTTTGCTTTTCCAACGCTGTCATTATGCTGTCTACATTTATGGCAAATCCAGTGCAGTGTTTGTTATTGCCAAATTCACCAGCCAGGTTGTCATATCTTCCGCCAGTTAAAATATCATCTCCCACATCTCCTGTGTATCCTTTAAAAATAATACCTGTGTAATAATTTAGATGCTGCACCATACCTAAATCTATGATTAAGTATTTCTCATATGAGGCAGATTTTATAATTTCATAAAGCCGGCTGATCTTTTCTATACAATTATAGGATTCTTCATCCTCAGCTAATTTTTTTGCTTTTTCTAAAATATCTATAGATCCAAAAAGCATTGGAAGATTTTCTAATATCTTAATATGTTTTTCTGATATGTACTTTGTCCTCTTATTTAAGAATTCCTTAAGTGCAGCAAAATTTTTATTTTCTATAATCTTTGTAACCTTTATTCTTTCCTCAGTGGTTAGGCCTGTCCGCTCTATTACTGACTTAAAGAATCCAACTTCACCTACTTCAATTTTAAAGTTTTTAAGGCCTGCAGCCTGTAACGCTTTTATTGCAGTAATTATAACTTCAGCATCAGCCTTAATGGTGTCACTTCCAATGATTTCAACTCCAGACTGAGTTATTTCACTAAGCTTTCCATTTAATTTTTCATTTACCCTGAAAATATTTGAAGTATAACAAATCTTTAAAGGATAATTTTGTTTTTTAATTTTTGTAGAAACAATTCTAGCTATTGGAGTGGTCATATCAGGTCTTAGAACCATTATTCTACCCTGGTTGTCAAATAATTTATACATTTTCTCCTGTTCTGAGGGTTGATTTTCTAAATTAAATACATCATAAAATTCTAATGTAGGTGATATTACTTCAGAATATCCTCTGCTTTTATAAATTTTTCTTAGTACATTTTGAATTTCAATTTTTTTTGTGCATTCATCAAAAAGTATGTCCCTCATGCCCTCTGGTATATATTTTCTATAATTCCGCATTTTAACTCTCCTAGTTTGCTTTATTGATTTACTATGATAAAGTGTTAAATTATAAAGATTTTATAATATTTTATGCTCAATGTCAATATAAAAATGAGATCTTATAAAAATAAGATCTCATTTGACAATATTCGGGTGCTACCTGGTAGCATTCGACATCATTTGTATTTCACGTTTTCTATTGCTGGCTGGGCAATACCAAGAGCTATTAGTGTACTTTTGTTTATATATACTTCTGTCTGTTGTGCTTTTTTAATTGGCATCTTTGATATATCCCCGCCTTTTAGGGTTTCTACTGCCATTTTGCCTGATTGATAGCCCAGATCATAGTAGTCAATTCCCACAGTTGCAAGGGCTCCAGCATCTACTGATCCTTTTTCGGAAGCTATTATAGGTATTTTTGCTTCCAGTGTGCTTTTAACTATTATAGGCATTGAGGAAACTACCAGCTGATCTGTTGGAACATATAAAACATCTATTTTCTTTGACAAGCTATTTATTGCACTGCTGACTTCATTGGTGCTTGTTATACCTAGTGCAATAACTTCATAGCCTTTTGCTGCCTTTTTAAGCTCATTTACTTGAACCTCAGAGTTTACTTCACTGGTATTATACAACACTCCTATTTTTTTAGCATTAGGTACAAGTTTCTTCATTAAATCCAGCTGTTTTTCTACAGGCAGATAATCAGATGTCCCTGATACATTTGTATCTGGTTTATCTAGAGATTTTACAATACCTGCTTGTACAGGATCTGTTACTGCAGTAATGATAATTGGGATTTTTTTAGTTGCATTATATGCCCCTTGTGCTGAGGCAGTTGCAATGGCAAAAATTAAATCCTTGTTATCTGAAGCAAACTTTTTTCCTATGGTTTGTGCTGTTGCAATGTCACCCTGGGCATTTTGATAATCAATTTTAATGTTTTTTCCATCTACATAGCCGCTTTCTTCTAAAGCCTTAGTAAATCCCTTTCTGCTTTCATCCAGAGCACTATACTCTACAATTTGACTGATCCCAATTTTTATAATTTTTTTGTTTCCCCCCGTTTTTGCACATGCTGACAATAAGCACGCACTAACTAATAATCCTAAAACTACCTTTTTCATAATTTTTCTCCTCCTAAACCGCATATTCAAATTTTTCAAGAACTTGTTCTAATGTTAATTTCTTTTTTTCTTCTTCATTTAAATCCATAATAATTTCCCCCTGATGAAGCATTATAAGTCTATTCCCGTATTGGATAGCATCTTTTATGTTATGTGTAATCATTAATGTGGTTATATTTTTTTCTTTTACAATTTTATCAGTTAACTTCATTATTTCCTTACAGGTTTTTGGATCTAATGCAGCTGTATGCTCATCAAGCAGCAGTACCTTTGGATTTGTCAGGCTCACCATTATCAATGAAAGCGCCTGTCTTTGGCCGCCGGATAAATACTTAACTTTAACATCCAGCATGCCTTTTAAATCTAAGGACACTCCATCAAGCAGCTGTTCCAGCATATCCGTTTTATATCTAACACAGTATTTTAAATTAATTAGCTTTCCCTTATTTAAAGCTAAACATAAATTTTCCCTGACGGTCATAGACTGACATGTACCTAAGGATGGATTTTGAAAAACTGTACTTACCACTTTATTTCTTTTATATTCAGGCAGTTTTGTTAAGTCTTTTCCATCTAAAAAAATACTGCCTGATGTTTCCCTTACCATACCAGAAATCATATTCAGCAAAGTGGATTTTCCTGTACCATTACTTCCAATAATACTTACAAAATCCCCTTGATTTATGGATAGGTTTATGTTTTTAAATAATTGATTCTCTCCTAAATATGAATTATGAAAGCTTTTTGATAAGTTTTGCATTTTTAACATTTATGGTGACACCTCCAATTTTTCTACTTTCACTATTTTTCATGGTACCAACAACCAAAAATATAATAATTACAAAGGATGTAACCATTTTTAAGTCCACTGGTGTAAGTCCCATATTCATTGCAAAATATATAGTAATTTGATAAATCAAAGTGCCTATTATTACACTGCTCGTACTATTTATTTTCTTTATTCCTTTAATAATACTGGTTCCAACAATTATTGAGGCTATGCCTAAAATAAGAGTCCCTATTCCCATGGAAATATCAGCAAATCCCTGATATTGTGCCATAATACTGCCTGAAAAGGCTACAAGTCCATTTGATATCATAAGTCCCAATATTTTTATTTTTCCAATATCTACACCTAGTGATTTAATCATCTGAGGATTATCTCCTACACCTTTTAATGCATATCCCAATCCTGTTTTTAAAAATAAATCAATAATAATTTTAAATACTAAAAGAAACACAATTGCTATGACTAAAGGATTATAATCATTAAATATATTTTTGCTATTAAATATTGGTATATTTGCTTTACCCATAATTCTTAAATTCAATGAATACAAAATTCCCATAACTAAAATGCCTGACAGCAAATTTGATATTTTAAATTTCACATGCAAAATTCCCGTTAATAATCCTGCTAAAATTCCTGATATTAAAGCAAGTAAAGATGCTAAAATGGGTGAAATTCCAAACTTTAATGCTACAACTATTATGGCACCCCCTAAAGAAAAGCTTCCGTCTACAGACATATCAGGGAAATCTAAAATTTTAAAACTTATGTACACCCCCAATGTCATAATAGATAAAATAAATCCCTGTACTAAAACTCCTTGTAATGCTTCCATAAATAGTCCTCCTTTCTAAATTTAATTTTGGGTAAACAAAAAGACCACATGAATTGTCCACGTGGCCCCAAAAAACGTAAAGGCCACATAGAATATCTATGTGGCCTTCTTAAATATAAGATGAAAAACTTATAATAGCCAACATAGATACAAATCTTTTAATGCATTGCATCATTGGATTTGTACCTATGTTTAATTTTAGGTACAAATCCTAAATAAATTGGCTACTAAAGACAAATTGTACTTTTTTGTTTAATAAGTTTTTCATAATTATCTCTCCCTAAAAAAATATTGTTATCAGTATATCATTAAATTATTAGTAGTACAAGGACTTTTTTGATAATTAATCATAAAATTATAAAAATTACTGTTCACTTTTACAAATCGTAATTATCATTAAAGGATAATGTCTTAACAAGCCTGTCTTTGCCTAGTATAGTATTTCGGAAAATTTTAACAGCATTATCCTTGTACAATTCAGGATCAATCATAGCAGGGCTGAAATGAGTAAGTAAAAGCTCATTAACATTACCATCATGTGCAAGCCTTGCTGCTTCACTAAAGGTCATATGTTTATTTTTTTCTGCCTTTTCTATATCTGCGTCATCGCCATAGGTGCCCTCACATATAAATAAATCACTTTCCAGAATAAACTGGACTATGTTATCAGTAGGTCTTGTATCTGTAATAAAGCTAAGCTTTATACCCCTTCTTTCACTCCCAACCACCATTTCAGGCTTATATTCTCTACCCAAATAATTAATATTCTCACCCTTTTGAAGCCTATTCCATAAAATCTTCGGCACCATGTTTTCATTTGCCATTTTCACATCAAACTTTGGTTTTCTTTTTATATAAAAGCTGTATCCTATGCAGGGTGATGAATGGTCAAGTTCTATAGCGGAAATAATTATATCCTCTTTTTCTACAATATGTTTAGGACATTCTATTAAATTAATTTCATAGGGTAAATATGGAACTATAACCCTAAGTCCATTTATAATATTACCTATACCCTCAGGTCCTATTATTGTAATGGGTTCTGTTCTGCCGCTATTGCCAATGGTTGCAAGCAGTCCTGGCAAGCCAACTGTATGATCACCATGTCCATGGGTTATACATATAACATCAATGGATTTAAACCCCCATCCAAGCATTCTCATTGATACCTGTGTTCCTTCACCGCAATCAATAAGTATCTTTTTCCCTTTAAAGTTAATAAGAAGAGAGGATAAAAACCTTTCAGGAATTGGCATACCGCCGCCACAACCTAATAGAGCTATATCAACCATTCACATCATCCTCCTTTAAAAGGGACGGTTAATTTTTTAGCATTATTTATTTTTTTAATGATTCTCATTATTTAAGTTAACTTTATTTTGTTAACTTTTAGTTTTATATACTTATTAGGATTGTACATTATAATTAAATGTATGCAAATAATACCCTTTATTAATATTTCAAAAAATAAAAGGTTTCTGTAAAATACATTATTAAATTTGCTACACTTAAGACTGCGGTATTTTCTCAAGACGCTTGCTGCAAAATAAATTTGTTTACAATATCCTTATACCTATCCTCCGTGGATATAAGATCTACTCCAATTGAACAAAGCTTTGATACTCTTGACTCAGTTATATTGCCAAGGACTTCACATATATGCTTCATTTTGAAATTGCAGAGACTCCTCATTAAAAGAGCTGCTAAAGCCCTGGCGGACTTATTATTTCTGCTATTTTTCACATACATCATAACCTTCTTTATTCCTGTTTCTTCTGATATGAAATCTATTATTTTCTCTGGATTATAATCTCTTACCAATATTTTTCTTTCGCTCCTATACTCCGTTTTTTCATCTTCAAATTCTATTTCCTTTTTTAATTTCTCTTTGTCGCACATATATACAAGCTTAAGATAGTTTTCCCTTGATTTATTTACATTTGAACTCAACATTTGCATTATGTATGTCTCATCTAAAAGTCCTGTTTTATCTTTTTCAAGTCCCAAATACACTTTTAAACTTGAATACTTATATTTCTCCGGGCAATTTTCATAACCCTTTATTTTCAATGGATTATTGTGAATATAGCCTGATAAAGTAATCAAGTATCTATCTGTGTCTACTATTTTACTCTTAAATCTATCTTGAAACACATGTCCATGCCTTTTATGAATGCGGTTGTATGTTACTGCATATTTAAAATTTAATCCATGCATTATTTTAGATATGTCTGCTCCATTACAATCTATGATAAAATGCGCATGGTTGTTCATCATACAATAGGCATACACCTTAAATCCATAGATTTTTTGATAATTTTGCATTTGGTTTAAATATTTATCCTTATCATCATCTTTCTTAAATAAAGGAACCTCTGTTATACTCCTCACCATAACATGATATATTGCATTCTCAAATTTTATCCTTTCAGTTCTTGGCAAGAAAAGCACCTCATTTCTCTGTTAATTTTTACTATTTAATAGTATTAACTCCAAATCAGGTGCTTATTCAGTATATTTATAAAAGTTGGGAAATTGTTAACCGTCCCTAAAACTAAAAAAACGTTTGCCCATTTTCAGGCATTTCTACATTGAAGAATTTTGCTGCAGTTGCCCCTACATCAGATAAACTTTTTCTGGTTCCAATGTTCATGCTTTTTATCTTTCTATTATATATTAAAAGCGGAACATATTCTCTAGTATGATGACTGTGCCCAATGGTAGGGTCGTTACCATGATCAGCCATAACCACAAGAATATCTTCATTATTCATTTTTTCCATAATAATGCCTATGTATTTATCGGCTATTTTTAGTTTTTCAGCATATTTAATTACATCTTCGCCATGGCCTGCTAAATCAGTTTCTTGAACATTAGTACAAATAAATCCGCTGTATTCTTTATTAACCTCATCAACTGTAATTTTCATTACATCTTCTGTGTCAACCCGTGGAATACTTTTACCATATCTGTTTTCAACTATATCTGCTACTTTACCTATTAGGGTAACATTTATTTTATTTTTTCCCAATATAGTTGGAAGTTGAACTTCGGGATTTATACCATATCCTAAGTGGATAACCTCATATCCTTTACTATAAACACCTGATTTAGGGGCATTAATTCCAATATACTTTCCTTCCTTTTCCTCAACTGCACCTAAAATTTGCTCTATAGTAACATTTTCTCCTCCAAAAGCAATAACCCTGGATACATGTACAACACTCCTAACTATTTTACCTATCTTAATAACTTCTTCATAAGGAATTAAATCGAAGGTAGAAGTGAGGTTGTAAACTTGTCCATAATCTGCTTCAATATTATCTGCCACAGTAACACAGCCATTAACTAATAAAAATTTTAGTTTGTCACCTTTATATTCAACTTTATAGCCATTCTTAACCAATTCATTATATACTTTATTAATATAACAGGAAAAAGGCTCCATAACAGGTTTTTTAGGCCTGGTACCCATTATTTCCTGATGACCTAGAAAAGTATCTGCACCAAAATGCATAAGTTCAGCTTTTCCAAAAACTGCCTCATTACTTTTTTTCATATTTCCTATTTCTTCACCTAGTGCGTTCATAATTCCAAGTTTCATAAGATTAGGCAGCATTAAATTTTGTACATTTTCAATTATATGTTTGCATGTATTTGCCCCTACATCTTGAGGTCTGATAATTTTTGCATCTTCCATATAACCTACTCCAAAGCTATCTAAAACAATAACAATGAATCTTTTCAAAATTACATCTCCTCTTATAAGTAGTATATTAAATCATATTTCCCTGACTATCATAAATTCCTACAATTTGTGGATTACCTTTGCTTATTCCTTTAACAATAGCAACTTTACTCCTAGTCACAAATATTTGACTTCTAAATGACATAATAACTGTATTTCCTACATTGCATGGATTGCTTAACTCAAAGTAATAATCTATGCTTTCAGAATCAGGAGCTTTTACCTTTAATATATTACTTTGGGAAATACTTTTACCAACTAAGGCGTTTTCTACATGTGATCTTCTATAATGACCTCCTCCAAAGCAATAACCCTTTTCAGCAAAGTTATGAGAAATTTCACTTACATATACTATTGCAGGCTTTTCCGGCTCATCTTTAACAGCATGTAATGGCGTTGTTCCAAGTAAACCATGGCCAGGTTCCCCATGAGTACCTCCATTTTCAGCAATCAAATTAATACTACTGCAACAAGTTGCAGATGGTGTATTTATTTGAGTTAGTTTATAGCCCACTATGTTTTCAATAATATATTGTGCTTTCTTTAAAGTATTTATATTATTTGTACTTTTAATTTTTTTGATTTTTTCATCGTAAAGAAAACATGGAAATGATGTAACTCCACTTAGCTTTATGTTAGGAAGCTTATTGAGTATACTCACCACTATTTCAAGCTGATTTAATAAAAACCCTCCATGTTGGCCCGCATATTGAATATCTTGTTCTCCAATTACCCTTAGCATTATATTTTGAATAATTCCTAGCTTTTGTGAAATTATTGATATCTGCTTTGCTTTTTCTATAGAATATACTGTAATTACTTCAGGTTTAGCTTTTAATAAAGGTTCAATTTTACCATTTGGTATCTGAACCAAATGACCAGCATGTCCTATTTTAATACCCGCTTTGTATAAAATTTCTGCTTCTCTAAAGTCAACAGCCACAGCTCCATCATATCCAAGGTTCATTAATTCTTTTGCAATATATGGGTTTCTGCCTAATTGTTTTGTCATAAAATACAGTTTTATGCCATACTTATCTGCTTCATTTTTTATTAATGAGCCATTTTCAATAATAGCATCTGAGTCTAAAATATATGTGTCAGGTTCAATTATTCCCTTTTGATGAAATTCAAAGGCGGCATCTATAAGTGCTGTATTTCTTTTTAGTGTTGTATTTAAAAACATTTGTCAACCTTCTTCCATCTATAATTCAATTTTTTCTAAGCATTGTTTTAAAATTCTAATTACAGTATCAGCGCCACTTCTCATTGGGTTTATTCTAATCATTCTCTCTTCTAGAGTTTTATCTGCAGCTCTAAATGTTCCCGATACTCTATAAATCATTGGAACAATTTCATATCTTGATTCAGCTCCTACTGGGTTAGGCGCAGCTCCAAGCTTTTCAGCTTCTTCTAAAACTTTTTTAGCTATGTTTTGTTGAAATTCTACTAATAATACTTTTGATTGAGCATTAGCTAAAAATGCCTCTTTTACACCCTTAACTTCTCCAGCATTTAATCTGGTAACAAGTTCTTCATTTACTTCTGCTTGTATTGCCAAAGCTACAGGGGCATAGGTAATTCCTCTTAATACTTCCACTGCTTCAATACCTTGCACTTGACTTCCACCAGAATAATTTAATGTTTCAATTTTATCTATATATGACTTTTTGCCTAAAATACAACCTACTCCTTCAGGACCAAGAAGCTTAAATGTTGAAAAACCTGATAGATCTGCACCACATTGAACTCCAATTTTGTTAACCTTCATTACAGCATAATTATCATCTGTTAAAATTGGTTTATTGGGTAAGAGTTTTTTGATTTCTATTATTACTTCTTCCATTTTGTACTTATCTTCAATTTTCTGTCTTGTATACTGTATAAGCACTCCATCTATTTTATTTTCACTTATTACTTTTATAATTTCTGATTTGTTGTTAAAATCTGCTTTAATTACTTTTAAACCCATGGTGTCAATAGTTACTTTTGTGGTTGGGTAAATTGGAGCATCATGAACTAATATTGTATCCCCACAATTAAGCATACTTATTAATCCCCATCTAAGAGCCCCTGTACCTGCGCCTCTTACTAATGCTGCCTTTTCGACTTCAAAAAACTCTGCTAAAACACTTTCAACCTTTTTAGTTGTTCTTGGTTTGTTTAGTCCTGGTACTACACCTAAATCCCCAAGTGATAGTACTTCGCTCCCTGTAAAATTTCTAGTGATTATATCTATTAGTCTAAACTGTAATTTTTTTGCTTCATTTATTGATATAGATTCTAAAGGATAAGTTTTCACTTTTATCAAACCTTTCTTAATTATATATTCTCATTGCATTAAACTGTGTCATATTGTCAATATGTTCTTTTTCAATACCATTGTCCTTCAAATAGGGTATAAAACTATCTAATAAATATGAATAGCCTAAGCCTCCATTAATTTTCAAATGTGATTTTCTTGTAATATCCATAGATAAAACTATTCTATCTGAAAGTCCCCTGCTGCATAGCTCCTTAAGCATTTCCACTCTAATTTTTTCCGGTTGATAGTTTATTTTTCCAACGGTGTCAAAAGCCACATTAACACCATTATCAATAAGTCTTAATATGTAATCTAAGTCTCCGCTTAAATCAACGTGACTTAATACAACTTTATCTAAATTAACTCCATTTTCCTTAAATATTTTAATCTGTTCTAGTCCTAATCTTCCTAAAGTAGTATGAGTCACAATAGGTCTTCCTGTATTATAATGAGCATTTGAAGCTGCTTTAAATACTTTTTCTTCCATTGGAGAAATCTCCAATTTACCTGTGCCAATCTCCCCAATAACAGAAGCTTTAATTCCACTGCTTTCAATTCCCAAAACAATTTCATCTTCCATTATCTTTCCTAGCTCTGAAACATTTAAATCATAAGCTTCCTGTGGTAAAAAAGGTTCTTTGTAGTATCCTGTGGAATAAATAATATTTATATTAGTTTCACTTTTAACCTTTTCCATGAAATCTACATTTCTTCCCATTCCCCTATTTGTAAGTTCCACAATGTTTTCTACACCTTTTTTCTTAAGAGTTTTGAATTCCTTTATAGTCTCCTGAAGCGTGTCTAATCTACAGTCTTCATCCTTTTTTATTCCAGATAAATCTATAGTTACATGTTCATGAGCATAAGTTATTCCTGGATTTAACATTATAAAACCTCTCCAATCCATTTATATTAATTTTCATTTGTAGAAAATATCAAATCATTTTTTCTTCTTTTATAACCTTGTAAAAAATAATTATTATATAATTGTGGTAATTGCACTTCATTTTTAAGTACATTAGCCACCTTTAAAGCAAAACTTCCTTTTCTTAGTCCCTGTGCCGCTGTAACAACATACCCTGAAGAAATTTTACTATCAGGTATTGTTACAGCTGTGGAATTTAACATATTTGCTATTTTAACCATATATTTGCCTGAGTTATTTTGACTGTGCTTAGCTAAATCTCCTAATACTCCAAAAACAGAATCCCCATAGCCTAAATAATCTATTGGCCCTTCATAGGTCAATATCAAATCAAATTCTTGGAATAGTTCATTGCAAATTTCTATGGATTGTTTTCTTTCTAAAAAATCCGGGAAATCTTTTTCATATATGTTTATGCCTTTATTCTTTAATATCGGTAATATTTTATCTATATGTTCTCTCATATCTATTCCATCTGGTAAAATTATGTTTTTATACTTTGGAATTACTATTTTAAATTTCTCAATGTCGTTAATTAAATTATCCATCTTATGATCATTATTAATCATATCAATTATTGTTTCTTCAGCTACATCATAGTTTCTTCCCATAACTCCTATAGCTGGTTCGAATAAAATCCCATCCGTAGAACTTTTCTCTTGATTTCCCTTTAAGCCTAATCCCTTTCCCATAATTGAAAATAAATTTAAGCTTAAGGCAGGTGCTAATATTGATCCGCCGCCATCTGTTCCTATGCCAACATCATTAATACCATAAAGTACATTAATGGCTGTAGCACTAGAGGAACCTGTCATAACTCTACCTGATATTGGATTTACCAAGTTAACATCAACAGCCCTTCCTCCAGAAGATAATTCATCAATAGTTAGCCAAACATACTTATTTTTATTAATTAAATTTTTTATTATGTTTCTACTAATTGCCGAAGTATTCTTAACTCCAAATGTAATTAGTGAATCTCTATTTTGCAAAATATTATACCCATCTAATAGGGCATCTTCATTTACTTTAACTACTGTCTTCCCAGCTAGCTTTTCAGCATTTAATGCGGCCTTTGAAAGTTTCATCATAGAATCAAGCTTTATATCCATATACAAACCCCTATTTTAAAAGTTCAGAAGGATTTTATATCCTCCCGAACCAAATTATGTTTATTTCCCTGGTAAGTATAAACCAACAACATATAATACATTTATCAATATTCCAACAAATATTGCTCCTACAGGTCCTACTGCCATATCTACAATAGGTTTCTTTGAAGTCTTGTTTAGAACATATAATCCTACTACTACAAAGAATCCAAGTCCAGGTGCCATAGCATTTGCTGCCATCATACCACCTATCAAAAGAGCTACTTCTAGTATTTTTGACATAGCAGTTCTTATATTATCTCCACACTTTTTCATTCCTGGGAACTTGTCTAAAAACTTTGCAAGTACAGAAAGAAGTAATACTTCTAGAGATATAACTACTGCACCAACAATAAATGCAAGTATTGGACTTTTAATAAGAAGCCCTACAACAAATACAAATGTCATTCCAACAGGCCCGTAAACTCCAGTAGCTATAGCTGTAGTAGCTACTAGTGGAATAAATCCAATTCCTCTTGCTAAAGCAGTAAGAGCAGCTTCTAGATTTTTACCCTTAGATAAAAGATTTAATGATATTGGATCTCCCGCAATTATTGACATACTAGTAGCTGCCGCTACTAGACCACCCATAACTGCAAGATATGGTATATTCTTTTTTATCTTTGCAACTCTATCACTAAATAATGAAACCAAATCCACGCTTTGTGAATCTTTATCAGGCTTTTCTTTAATTGCATAGATTATCATAATAATCATTCCTGCTAAAAGAGCCATTCCTTCAGGATTTAGTGCTACCTTTGCAGCTCCTATAGTAAAATGACCATAGAACTGAACAAATTGTCTTACCAAAAATGATATAATAAGAGTTATAATTCCATTCTTAACTCCATATTGATAGCCTACAACCAAAGCTGGGAACACAGCAAATGCTGCAACTATTGGAGTTCCAACTTGTCCTAATTGAGGTAAGAAATTTACTGGTAATAACTTAAATGCATCAACAATAAATTTTAAACCAGCTACAAGTCCCACACCATAAAGTGCTCCAATTACTCCAGATATAATTACTCCCTTTTTTCCATCTGGACACCATGTTCCAATAATATCTGTACCCAATAAAATACTATGAATTAAAATAATACTTGCCGCTATTGATACTGGAATACCAAAACCAATAACTAAACCAAAACCTATTGCAAAACTAGTTGCAGCTAAAGCTTTTTTGTCCATTCTACCTTCCAGGTATTCTGGAACTATTGGTCTTAGTCCATCATTAAATACTGCAACGCCTTTGTTAGCTAAAATTGACGCTAGTGCACCAATTAAAGCTATAATGATATATTTCATTATAATTCCCCCTTATTTTAATATTTTATTCATGATAACAGGAATAACCTGTTCTGCATGCTGTGGTGTAAATCCAAATGCTTTTTTACCTTTTTCAATTTCACCAATTATTTCTTCGTCACTTCTTATATTACCAGGCATTGATACTGTAGCGCAGAGTGGCATGCCAAGTAGAGCAATAGCCATAGCTAGAGCTCCACCACCGCCAGTATTACATGCTCCAAAGTAATAATCTGCCTGTTTAGTTTTAATTGCCATTGCAGCTTCAATATCTGACTTAACCTGCAAAGTTATTTTATCCCCCCCAATCTTTCTAATGATGTCAGCAATTCTTTCCTTGTCAATTTGACCACCAACAACTATTCTTATCATTTTTTTCCTCCCTCTAAATTAAATATATGTAGTTTTAATTAAACATAAGATGATTGTGAGTTTTTTATTTGTTTTTCATATTGGTAAATAAAGTACATAAATGCATTATAATAAAGTCCTTCTCACATTCTGGAATTTCCATATGTATAATGCCTTGTATATCTTCAATTACTTCATTGGAAGAATTAAAAAACTCTGAGCACTTAATTTCATTAAAAATTTCCTCATCTGCATTATTTACTAATTGCTGATTTTTAATTCTCATTAGTGCAACGGAAAGATGGGTAATAAGCATAGCTCCGTTTTCTTCATTTAACTTAATACCATGGTTGTGTTCTATCATTTTAATAACATCTTTCAATTTGTTGTAAATATCCTCATCAATTTGATTAGCTTGTTTTAATATATCTAGCCTCATATCTAATTCCATAATGCTACCTCCATAAAAATTAATTAATATGCCATTTGAATGTACATTATTTTGTATATTGATAGTAAAAATTACATTAATAGTTTGGAGTTATTTCACCAGTTAGAACTTTGCTCTGCCATTTTAATATTTCTTCCTTGCTTAAAAATTTACTTAAAATACTAGTGATTTCAGTTCTGCTCTTATTAGCTACCAACACCGCCTCTGTATCTTCTTTATTAAATTTATCATTTTCAAGGGGATAATATTTAATTTGAATTTTTCTCTCATTAATTTCGTCAATATTCCAAACTGCTGCATCTATCTCTCCATTTAAAACCTTAGATATTATTTGATTATAAGCTAAATCTATAAGTTCAACTTTTTTCCCTTCACATTGAGCTAAGGTAAGCAGGTAATGATCTATTGAGGTTCTATCAATACCGATTTTCATACCATTTTTTATGCTGCTATTAATAGGGTTACTAAATATTAAAGCATGCTCATTTACATATGTATATTTGCCAAAATTCATAATTATCTCTATATTTGCTCCATTACTTATACTGTATTCAGCTGCAAGCTTTGATATTACTGCAAAATCATATCTTCCACCCTGCAATGATTCTAGTCTGCTGCCTGCACCTCTCATATAAGCAATACTGATAGGTAATTTTTTTGATAAGAAGGTTTTGTAAAGACCAGTGGCAAGTCCTTCATACAATTTAGAATATGGCAGTGGCATAACCCCTACTATAGTTTTAATATCTGCAAATTCAAGTAGCTTCTTGTGATCTATGAATGTTAAAAAAGTTCCTAAGTGTCCTCTTGCTTCAAGGCCAATAGCTTTATCTTCTTGTAAAAGCTTTAAAGCGCATTGAACAGTTCCTCTAGCCGTATCATATTTTTCAGAATACTTTGCTACTGTACTTATTCTGTCTCCCACATTTAGATTAATGAATTCTTTTGCCAAATTCATTGCCATTATTCCATTTTTTTGCATTAATCTAATCTTAACACTCATTTAATTCACCTTCATCTTAAGCAATGTACAATATTTTGTATATTGTACTTATAGTATACAGCATAAGGTAAGAATTTTCAAGTTTTTTATACTATTTCTGTCCATATGTTTTAAACTTCTCTAAAACTACATTTATATCCTCTGAAGACAGTACCGCTGGATTTCCAACACATCTTGTTTTATAATAAATTTCTGCACAGAATTCAACTTCTTCTGCGGTGTTAAATGCAGAGGCAATGTCACTTCCCACAGCTAACAAGCCATGATTACCAAGCAAAACCGCTTTTCTTTCCTTCATGCCTTCAAATGCACTTTCTGCCAATTCTCTTGTTCCAAATGGTTTATATTTTGTGCATCTAACATTAGGTCCTGCAAATCCTATGAGATAGTGCACAGGTTCCATATCCCAGTTCAAGCATGCCAAAATAGATGAATAAGTTGAATGTGTATGCACCACAGCATTAACATTTCCATCTCTTTCGTAGAATATTCTATGCATTTCATATTCACTGGAAGGCTTTCTATGTCCGTCAACAACCTCTCCATTGATACCCATAACTACAACATCTTCAACATTGGTTTTAAAATATTCAATGCCGCTTGGGCTAATAGCCATTAACTGCTTTTCTCTGTTAAATACACTTATATTTCCGCCTGTTCCTTTAGTTAGGCCATTTGTAATTAGCTTTTTCCCATACTCTACAACTAATCTTCTCTCTTCTTCTAATACCATTTTATCCACCTCTAAGGATTTAGTTTGTAATTAGAATATTAAACAAATCGATAACAAATTTTTTGTTATTTATTATTATGTTTATATTATACTATTTTAATATATTCTGGTAAAATATATCATTAATTATATTTTACCAGCACTTAAAACTTTTGCTAGTTAATCATAATTACAAAAGTACTCATTAACAATAACTTCTCATATTTTTTAGCTAATGTGAATACGCATTCATATTGTGCTAAAATATACTTATAAGTCACGGAGGGATAATAAAATGAATAAAATAAAAATAAGCATACCTAATGATGTTAAATATATATTAGATACCCTAGACAAAGAGGGTTATGAAGCATACATTGTGGGAGGATGTGTCAGAGACAGCATAATTGGCAGAAAGCCTTTAGATTGGGATATAACTACTAATTCTCTTCCTGAAAATGTTATAGATATATTTAAAAATAAACAGATAAAAGTTATAGAAACTGGATTAAAACACGGTACTGTTACAATAGTTATGAACAATGTTAGTTATGAAATAACCACATTTAGAATAGACAGTGAATACTTAGACAATAGACATCCTAAAGAAGTAACATTTACCTGCTCTATTCAGCAGGATTTATCCAGAAGAGATTTTACAATTAATGCTATGGCATATAATGAATCAACCGGGGTATTGGATTATTTTAATGGATTAGGAGATATAAATAATAAAGTTATTAAGTGTGTTGGGAATGCAGGTGATCGGTTTAATGAGGATGCCTTAAGAATGCTTAGGGCTGTCAGGTTTTCCTGCCAATTAAATTTTAGTCTGGAACCTGTTGAATTGCTTAACAGCATAAAGAAAAATTCATACTTAATTAAAAATATCAGCAGTGAGCGCATAAGAGATGAGCTTTGTAAAATTCTTCTTTCTTATAAACCAAGTAAAGGAATTATAGATTTATATAATAGTAACTTACTTTCGTATATTATTCCTGAGCTGATTCCATGCGTGGGTTTTGACCAGAGTAATATTCATCATGATAAGGATATTTTTAAGCACACATTATCAGTAGTTGATCGTACTCCGGCAGAATTAGCTGTAAGATTGGCAGCTTTACTTCATGATATAGGTAAAGTGCAATGTTTTACATTAGATGACAAGGGTCAAGGCCATTTTTACGGTCATGAAAAAGTAAGCGGCGATATTTCCAAGGAAATACTTAAAAGACTAAAATTCGATAATATCACTGTAGAAACAGTAAGTCATTTAATTTATGAACATATGAGAACTTGTGATATAGGTAGATCTCTCAGTATTAAAAAGTTTATAAATAATGTGGGAGTAGAAAATTTAAATAATTTATTTTCACTTCAAATAGCAGATAGAAAATCATCTGCAAAGGAATACAGCGGTTTCCAAGATATATTGGAATTAAAAGAAAAATGCGAAACAATTATAAATAAAAAAATCCCATTGAGTTTAAAAGATTTAAATGTTAATGGTGAGGATTTAATAAAAATAGGTATTCCCAGAGGAAAACGGATAGGTGATGTATTAAATAAATTACTTGAACTTGTATTAATAGATCCTCAGCTGAATAAAAAAGAAATGCTAATTGACATAGCAAAAAAATATTAAAGCAGATGAAAAACATCTACTTTAATATTTTTACTATTCTTTCACCCAATATAAGCTGCAATCCGACTTTCTGTCCATAAAACCATACTCAATAAGAGCTCGTCTTAATGATACATAGTCATCAAATATTCTTTCCAAAGTTCTGTTTACTTCCTGTTCTGTATATTTTCTATCCAGCTGAAAATTATTAATAATGTGGTTTAATACTATTATTTTTCTCTTTTCCTTTGAAGGGAATTCCTTTAAATGACCAGAATTATCAAAGTAATTTTTAATTATTGTTTCACGTTCCTTTTCCGTTACTGCAAATCTTTCATCTACCATTGCAGCAGATTTATGCACTGTCACCAGTTCCTCTGTATCTTCAGGAGTTGTATTTTTCTCCACAGACTCATTGAGTATACTCATTAGAGTTAAGAATATTTTTGCCTGTTTTTCCTTTTCCCTAAGTTTAAATCTATGATTTCTTATTGTAGACTGACTGCCTCCCATTTTTTTAGCCATTTCTTTGTCTGATAAATTATCTTTGTAATAGGTTAAAAAGTCCCTTTGTATGTCAGTTAATCCTGTGTATTTCTTATTCATATTTATTATATATTCAAATGTAGAACCGTGATCTTTTTCAATATGCACCTTCATCCACTTCTCAGCATCATAGTAGTTGTCTTGTTCCCTGTAAATTACACCTTTCTCATATGTTTTCCCGCATATAATGCAGATAAACTTTTCTTCTTTTTCATTGTATACATAGCCTTTTTTTATATCCTCAATTGATGAATTCCAAAACAGTTCAGAAATATTCATAGTTACACCTCCAATATATTATATAAACAATATACAATTTTGTTTGCTATTTTGTCAACATATATTATCTTTGTTTGAATAATTTTCTTTGGTTTACTTACAAATATTTGATATTAAAAATATAAAAGCAAAAAATAAAAACTCTGTAAGAATTTCTTCTTACAGAGTACATAGTAAACAAATACTATCTTCTGAATCCTCTATTGTTGTTCTGTGCCTTTCTTGCTTTTCTGCATTCTGGGCATCTCTGAGGTTCATTTTCGAATCCTTTTTCTTTGTAGAAAGCCTGTTCTCCTTCTGTGAAAACGAACTCTTTACCACAATCTTTACATACTAATGTCTTATCTGCCATTTCAACATTCCTCCTTTTTCAAAAATTAGATTTAAAATGTGATTAACAATAAATTCCTGAAACGAGGAAATGTTGTTGATCTTATTAAATCCCGTTAGCAACTACATTAAATTACTTTAATTTTACTGCTAATCCTATTTAATATTAACATATAAGTGTACACATTGCAACACTTTTTAAAAAGTAGATTAATATTTTGATTCAATGCTAGTACAATTATTCCTCATCATAAAAATCTAAATAGGAAGATTTTTTTCCATTTTTCTGCCATCCTAATATAGCATCCATGTTAACATTTTGTGCAGCTTTAAATATTGATTTATCTACACCAGCAAAATCCTTTTTTATATTTTTAATTAAATCCTTAATTTCATATCTTTTGTTGCCTACCTTTTTTGCAGCAACCATGCATGCACAATTTAAAGGCCAAATCCCATTTTTCTGCGTAAATCTTTGAATATCTTCCTCTTCTACATAATAAAGAGGTCTAATTAGTTCCATTCCTTCAAAATTTGTAGCTTTTAACTTAGGAAGCATGGTTTTAAAATTACCTGAATAAAGTACATTAAGTAATGTGGTTTCTATAACATCATTAAAATGATGTCCTAAAGCCAGTTTATTACATCCTAGCTCCTTTGCCTTATTATACAACGCACCTCTTCGCATTCTGGCACACATATAGCATGGATAATCCTTTGCTATTTTATCAATGACTTCAAATATTCCTGAATCAAAAATTTTAATAGGTATGTTTAAATAATTGCAGTTATCAATCATAAGTTTTTTAATATCCTCATGATAACCTGGATCTGCAACAATATACTCCACATCAAATTTTATATGACTATGTTTATGAAGCTGTTGAAATAATTTAGCCATTAACATACTGTCCTTTCCTCCAGAAACAGCTACAGCTATTTTATCTCCATTTTCAATTAACTTATATTCTTTAATTGCCTTTAGAAATTTTGACCATATTGAACTTCTATAGGTTGTGGTAATGCTGTGTTCTATTTCCTCCAAGGGTCTTCTTTCATTAAAAGGAATTAGTACCTCACAGCCTTCTCCCGCTATTCCACTCATATAATATCACCTCAATTCACTCTCAAAATATTATATCAGATTAAAGTGATTTTGTCTTTGCAATATGGATAAACAATACATGAATTTAACTTTCCCCTTCATCAGCATAAGCTTGTCGTTTTGCTTTTTTCCACATTATATAAAGTATTAATATACTTATGAAACCGATAAAAATATCAGCTATGAGATATGTAACAGCAAAAGGAGTAAACCTAACCATTATTGATGGAATACCGTCCCATAGTCCATGAAGTAAAACAACAGTTAAATAGGCACCTATTACCTTTTTACCTATTTTAACCCGCCTATATCTGCACTCTTTTACTAATACTCCTGCAAGTATTGCAGTCCAGGTTCCATGTCCTAAGGGTGACAATATTCCCCTCAATAATGTGGTATAAACTGTAGTTGATAGGCTTCCTCCTGTGTGAAGAAAGGCAGTAAAGGCATATCCTGAACTCTCTAAAGCCGCAAACCCCATTCCAGCTGAAGCTCCAAGAATTATACCATCCATGGCCCTGTTACTGCAATTTTTTCTAGATATTAACAGAACGCCTATTATTTTTGCAAATTCCTCAATAACTCCTACAATCATTGAAGATTTAAAATCCAGTTTATATATAAATATAGGCTCCAAAATTGAAGCCGCAAAGGTTCCTAAAAATCCTCCATAAAAAAATGCCATTAAAATATCCGACATTCTAATTTTACTCATAACCCTTTTTTCATAAAAAAAAGATACATAAGTAACAGGAATTAAGAAGTTTCCTAAAATAACCAGTGAAGGGAAAATGTTAGGGTTCTTAGTTAAAATAAAAACTATGAGCCCAAATATATAAGTAATGAACCCGATTTTAAGTATTTTTGACCACTTATATTTTCTTTTGGGTTTGGTATAAGTTATAGTATTATCCTCTTTCATTATAATTCCTCATTTTTCTCTAAGTTTCATAATTTATTTTGCAATCCTCACTAAGTTTACAAATATACTTTACCCAAAACATTATATAAAAATTAGTAACTTAAAATATTAAATTATAGTATTTTTTTATAGCTTTCTCTAACTCCAAAATACTGATTATTCTTGCTTCACGAATTGTCTCTTTCCCATTTACATAAATAAGTATGGCTGGCAGTGAAAAAATTAAATGCTGGCCAGCTACCTCTGTGGATTTATCTACATCTATATTTACACTTTTAATATTAGGATAACTTCTCAGCATTTCTTCAACCTTCGGGAACATACTACCACAAACGCTGCATGACTTTGAAGAAAAATACAATAGTGTCATTTCGTTATTTGATACAATTTCATTTATTTCATTTGACGTATTAAGTTTCATCATATTATCACCTTCATTAACATAATAACCAATAAATGCTTCTTAACTAAATATTACTATATAATGGGTACAATAATCAAAAAATAAAAGATTTTAAAAGGCTCCTTTATTTTTGCGCAGATAACCACAAACTCATCTTTTCAACAATCCGGAGAAATAAGGCGGCGCCATGAGTCTGATGAGAAAAGACTTCAAAACAAAATTCAAAATGACAAACTAGGTTATTTGGAATACAAAGCAGCATAATTTATGTTTAAAAAAATAATGTAGAAACAGTTATTTGTCGTGGTAATAATTTTAAATAAACAACGCAATTTTAAAATCGAAAATTCTTTTAATCCGTTACGAATCAATTACCAATAGAAAAATGGGTGTTTCTCAACTAATTACTTAGCTTTGAAACACTCCACTTTATTTTTAGTTATTCATATTTTTAAAATATATGCTCTACAAGCTGATTACTTTATATATTCTTCCTTGGCAAGTTGTTTCTCGTACTCCATTATTTTGTTAACCTTTGGAACTGACTTTTCACTATCAAATTCATTTTCAAGCCATGCGGTAACAACCTTTTTTGCTAGCTCAATTCCTATGCCCGTTCCACAAAATAATATGCAGCTTCATCACAACCTACAGCTATTTTCATTTAAATCCCCCTATCTTTTAGAGGCTTACTTATTATCTAAATAAATTTTATCCATTACTTCTTTAATTGACTTTAAAGAATCAAATATAAGGGTTGGTTGTATTTCAGATTTTTGAAGATCCTGAAGTTTAGTTTCTCCGGTTAACACTAGTATGGTAACACAATTATTGTTTTTTCCAATTGCAATGTCTGTATATAATCTGTCCCCTACAAAGGCAATTTCTTCTTCCTTTAGTCCAGTATTTTTAATGATATATTGCAGTGTATGGGCGGTTGGTTTACCAAAAAACTCTGGAAGTACTCCCGTTGATGATGTAATTAATGAGCATATTGATCCACAGTCAGGGATAAAACCTTCTTCTGTTGGACAGTTAAAATCCGGATTTACTCCAAGAAAAAGAGCACCTTTTCTAATTAAATCACAGGCTTTAGAGACATTTTCATATGATAATAACGTGTCAAAACCAACTACAACAACATCTGCTGCATCTTCTACCACATTTATGCCTGATTCCTTAAAATCATTTTTTAAATATTCATTTCCCAATACAAATACTTTTTTATCTGACATATTCCTTTTTATATGACTAATTATTACTTGATTTGATATTAACATCATATCATCTTTCACGTTATAACCCATTTTTCTAATTTTATTTATATAAAATCTTGCATTCTTAGAAGAGTTATTAGTATAAAATTTAAAGCTGATATTTAATTTATCTAGATTGTCTAAAAAATCCATGGCCCCACCTATAATTTTATTTCCCAAATAAACGGTTCCATCTAAATCAAGTATAAAGCATTTCACCTTTTTTATTATTTCATTAGTATTATTTTGAGTATTTAATAATTTATCCATACCATTCATACTAATTTACCTTTCTCAAATAATCTCTAACTCCATAGGCTAAATCATCTAAAATACCAATGTCATATAGTAAATTTAATATAGTATATCTTGTTCTAACTTCTTTCGCCATTTTAATACTGTCTATTAATGTTTTTTCATCTATGTCAACTTGTGCTGGAATATAAGGAGTCCCTACAGTTTTTAGTATTTCTTCTATTCTTTCGGCAGACGGTACATCCCTAATTATTTCAAGTATGCTATCTATGTTATCTCTTATAAAATTAATTCTTTCTAATTTTTTTACAATAGAATTTCTCTGTTCTTTTTCACTAATGGCAATAATTCCATTAGCCGCATCCTTGTAAAGTTCTTCAACACTTTTTTTCCAAAGATCTTCGTCAAAGTTTTTAGCTTTAAAAACAGCCTCCTCAAAATTAATTGCAGACTTAGCCATTAGCTCCCGGAGTTTCATAGTTATTACTGTTGTAATTCCAACTTTTGTTCCATGTAATATGGCTTTTCTTCCCTGAAATAGTAACATCATTTCCCAGTAATGAGCTAAGTGATGTTCTGATCCTGAAGCAGGTCTTGAATTACCCACAAAGCTCATGGTAATTCCAGTTAGCACTAATGCTTCCATTAAATCTTTTATGGCATCTTCATCTCTTTTTTTAATTCCTTCTGTGTTTTCAAAGCACTTTATTAATGAGTTTTCAACCATTTTATATGAAACTTCACAAAGATATTCTTTATTTATTAATTGGCTAAGCCTCCAATCGTTCAAAGCAGAATATTTGCCAATTATATCTCCAAACCCGGCTAATATCATTTCCATGGGAGCACTTTTCAGTATACTTAAATCTCCAATAATTGCTTTAGGACAATCTGTCTTATACGTTAATTTAAGGTTTCCAATAATCAGTGCCGCTCCTGTTGAAGCAAATCCATCCATAGAAGGTGCTGTAGCCACTACCATGCTTGGAATGCCTAACTGATAGCTGACATACTTGGCTAAGTCATTTAATGTACCCGATCCAATTGCAATTATTACTTCAGTTTTCTTTTCAACTTGAACTAATATTTTTCCTATTGCTTCTTCATTAGGTACAAGATCATTTTTTTCTGTATCAAATACAAAATTTTTAATATTTAATTTACTTTTTAACAGGCTTTCATTTACCTTAATTCCAGCTGCCTTATTAGTGTTAGTATCAGCTATGGTTAATATGTTCTTGTAACCTAGTTTTTCAATTATTTGAGGTAATTTATTAATAGCTCCATCTTCTATTAACACATACTCTGTACTCATGTTGTGTACAATTCCACATTCGCAATCTAATTTATGTCCAATTAATTCGCTTATAGAAAGATTGCTTATGTTTTGTTTTGTTATTTTCATATATTTTCCCCTCTTAATTTTATTTTTTCATAGCTGAAATTTTTGAATTCTATTTAGGCCCTGCCCTGAGACATAGTCATCTCTATTTTACCTTTTACAGCATTTCTTACAGCTTCTTTAATTGGTGCAAATAACTGATCTGGTAAAGCATCCACTCTTTGCTCTGAAGTAAAGGCTTTTTTTGCACCAGCTGTCATTGCAATTCTTATATCAGCATATAAATTTATTTTTGAAATTCCATTTTTTATTGCCTCTTGAACCTGGTCCACTGGAGTTCCTGATCCTCCATGTAATACCAAAGGAACACTGCTTATTGCGTTTATTTCTTTTAATCTTTCTATATTTAACTTTGGAAGACTAACATATATTCCATGAGAAGTTCCAATGGATACTGCCAAAGCATCTACATTAGTAAGTTCAACAAACTTACTAACGTCTTTTGCTTCTGTTAATTTCATTTCGCCTGTATCTCCGCCTTCTAAATCCAATCCAGCAACTCTTCCAAGCTCGGCTTCAACAGATACTCCCTTTGCATGTGCAAGTTCAACTACTTCCTTAGTATTTTTTACATTTTCCTCAAACGGAAGTACTGAGCCATCATACATTACTGATGTGAATCCATATTCAATTGCTCTTTTAATTAATTCAATGTCCGTAGCATGATCCAAATGTAAAACTATAGGAATATTGTATTCAGATGCTACTCCTTCAACAATTGAAGAAATATACGCAATTCCCTTATCTTTCAAATCATGCTCAAGTCCCATTAAAATCACTGGTGATTTCATTTTTTCACATTCATCAAGTATTGGTCTTATTAACTCTTCAGTACAATCAAAAGCTGGCACAGAATAATGTTCCTTTCTTGCTTTCACTAATACACTATTTAAATTTACTAACATAATACTTACCTCCAAATTTTATTAAATATTTTAAGGTCTAATAACAACTTTTAATGCTTTTCCATTTGCAGCAAGTTCAAATGCATCTTTATATTCATTTATAGGAAAAACTTTAGTTATTAGGAAATCCGTATCGATTTTACCTGTAGCTATTAATTGTAAAATCTTCTTCATTTGAATGACTCTAGAATCAGATGTGCCGTTGATTGTTAATTCTTTATAGTGAATTACATTACTATCAATTGTTATTGTAGAACGACCCTTAGGTAATCCTCCAAAGAAGTTTACTCTTCCTCTTTTTCCTGCGATTGCTAGTGCTTGAACTTGTGCATCTCCTGAAG
The DNA here is from genome assembly GCA_029256485.1 of Clostridiaceae bacterium. The sequence continues at coordinate 14,287 of JAQSXU010000005.1, read as the reverse complement.
GTGCTGCAACTATAACTACATCTGCACCCTTATTTGATGTCTCTTTCATTATCTCCTCAACTAGATTAACTTTTGTTGGGTTTATAACTACATCTATTGAATTTGAAGATTCTGCTCTTTCTTGCCTGTCCTCTGAAACTTCAGACATAATAACCTTTGAAGCACCTAGTATTTTTGCAACTTCAGCATGAGCAACCCCCAATGGTCCTGCCCCTATTATGACTACAGTATCTCCAAGACCAACTTTGGAAATTTCCTGCCCATTTAACACACAGGATAATGGTTCAGTTATAGCTGCCTGTTCATATGTTATGTTAGATGGAATTGGAATTATCCCGCCAGTTTGTATTAGCTTCTTCGGAATTGCTATATATTCTGCAAATCCGCCATCATACTCATAAGATATAGTTTCTCTATTAGTACACATATTTGTTAAACCCTGTGCACAAAAATCACATTTACCGCAAGGTACAACTGGAGCTATTAAAACTCGATCTCCTATATGATAGCCTTCTATTTTCCCATCCATTTCAGCTATTTCACCTGAAAATTCGTGACCTAAAACTCTTGGCAAAGTCATTCCATGCGATGTCCCTCCAGCCTTAATATTCCTTATATCACTACCGCAAATGGAACAGGCATGTACCCTTATTAGCATGCCCTCTGCAGGCAAATTTGGTTTTGGTATTTCATCAAGTCTCAAATCATTAGCTCCATATAATCTTAATCCAAACATAATCTTCCTCCTCAAAAATAAGAATTTACCATTAGTTTTATAAACTTATATAAATTATTAGCAAACAAAATATAACTTTTGCAGCTGAATTTTGTTTGCTAAATATAATTAAATTAGAATATTCCTAAAACTCCTCCGACAACTCCTAATACAATTAAATATAGGAGTACAGTTGTGGATTTCTTCTGTTTTTTAAGCAAATATAATGTACCTAAAGTAACTAGTAAAGGAATAATATTCAACATTAATTTATCTAAAATATCTGCCTGCAATTTAAGTGACGCTTTTCCAACCTTTATAACAGCCGGACTGGTAATGTTTACGAAGTTAGCAGTTAATGCTCCTAAAACTATTGCACCCATAGTTGATGCTGCTGTCATAACAGTTTTTAGTAAGTTACCCTCTAATATTTTTTGAACTCCCTCACGTCCTAATTTATATCCTTTCATCCAGACAATGTATGCAATTGGGAACATTGTTCCGAACATAAGTAGGGTGTATAATATTGGACCCATTAGGTTTCCAGTAATACCTAGACTGATACCAAAAGCTAAATATATAGGAGTAAGAGTACCCTGCCATAATGTATCACCAATTCCGGCTAAAGGACCCATAAGTCCTGTTTTAATACCATTTATAGCCTCATCAGTAATTGGTGCTCCGTTTGCTCTTTCTTCTTCCATGGCAATAACCATACCATTGATAATTCCACCAAAGTGTGGTTCAGTGTTGTAAAAATTCATATGTCTTTTTATTGCTGCCTTATATTCTTTCTCATTACCACCATATAATTTTTTTATTATTGGTGATAAAGAAAATACCATACCAGTAGCCTCTAAACGTTCATAGTTATAATTAGCATGTGAGAAAAAAGTCCATCTCCAAAAGGCCTTTACAACGTCCTTCTTACTAAGTTTGATTCTAGATTCTTTATCCATTCTCAACTTCCCCCTCATTTCTAATTAATAATGTGGTATAAACGTAAGCAAATATTCCTCCAAACAATGCTACGGTTATAACAGGTAATTTACCATAAACAGACATTAGGAATCCTAGTAAAAAGAATACTAATACGCCCTTTCTTCCTATAGCTCTTAAATTCATTGCAATTCCTAAAGCTGGTAATATTCCACCTATTACTGACAATACATGTAATGGTGTACCCTGTAATAGATTAATAATAGATTTTACTGCTCCTGAGCCGTAATATGCACCTAGTAATACTGGAGTCACTGTTATGAAAAACATTACAATTTGTGGTGGGACCACATGTAAAAAGTTAATCTTATCTATATTTCCTTCTTCTGCTGCTTTATCAGCCATATGGACAAAAATTACATCCACAGTCATGTGAGCTACCCAAATCATTGTTCCTAAAAGGCCTAGAGGGATAGCCAATGTAACTGCAACATTAGGTGATACATTAGCTGCCATAGCTAATGCTGTTCCTAGAGCACCTGCTAAACCTGGATCTACAGGAACTGTACCACCTGCTGATATAAATGCCAAATATGGTAAGTTAATTGTTGCTCCAATAATACATCCCTTAACTGGATCACCTAATATAAGTCCAACTAATGTTCCTGCAACTAGTGGTTTATAAACTACACTTATACTTCCTAAAAGACTAAGCCATGGAGTACCAACACATCCTAAATAATATACAATACCGATTAAAAGTGCTTGCCAAAGGTGAATTGTCATATAATTTGCCCCCTTATTTTTAATATTTTTTATATTAGTTTTTCTAGTTGTACTAGAGAGTCATCTGGTATGATTCTAATAGAAACCTTTACATCTCTGCTTATAATCTTTTTATAGGTTTCTAATTCTTCAGGTGATGCTGAAATGTTTTTATAAAGTTTTTTTCTTCCAGCGTTAGCGCCCATGCCTCCAATATTTAGTTCCTTAATTTCAACCCCCTTTTCTAATAATGAGTATACGGTACTAGGATATTTGCAAAGCACAATAACCCTATCCCTCCCATTTGGTTCCCCGGTTAGCAATTTTGCTCCTGATTCTATGCCGCAAACATCAAGTTTTATACCTGAAGGCACTGACATGCTGATAACTGACTTAATAAATGGGTCCTTTGCCACACCATCATCTACAATAACTATTCTATTTGCTCTAGTGAACTGAACCCAGGATGTCATAACCTGACCATGAATCAGTCTGTCATCAATTCTCGTTAAAACAAGATTAAACATAATATTTCCCCCCTCATAATTAATTATTTTCATTATACTTACACATTTCATTAAAAAGTTCTTTTATACCTGAAGCACCAGCATTAAGTGCTTGATTTGTCAATTCCTCTAAATTAGTGCACGAAACACGAGCCATTAATGTTTCTAATATCATTGGTAAGTTGACTCCAGTTATACACCTAAATTTAGTGTTTCCAACTTTTTTCAGGCTTAATGCTGCTGCATTATAAGGACTTGCTCCAAAAAGGTCAACAAAAACTAAAACCCCATCACCATTGTCCAACTGTATTATAGATTCGGAAACCTTTTCAACGAACTCCTCGATACTGTCTCCGTGGCAAAGTCCTAAGGTGCGTACTGCATTTTGCTTTCCGCTGATTAGCTCTACACCTTTCATTATTCCTTCACCAAAGTTTCCATGAGCTGCTATCAAAATTCCAATCATTACATCACCTCCTTGCTCTTGTATAAATATAATTAGCAAATACCGTGCCAACATTATAATACATATGTATTTAATTAATAAAAACATTGTGAGCCCTGTGATATCCTCTGTTTCAAATGTGATTTTATAAATAAGATACGGCTTTTCATAGAAAACTTCCTATCTTTTAAACCTGTATTAAGCCTGTATTAAACCTGTATTAAATGTGTATTAAATGTGTATTGTAAAATTGTTACGTAAGAATATCTAAAAGGGAAGTTTCTATCCATTGTTATGAAACCTCCCCTTTGTTTTTAATATACTTACCCACATAATACTAGATTAAATGAGCCTTATTCTTTATAACATATATCAAAAGCTTTATTGGTTATAAAAAGCACAGTTACGTCTGTTACTGCTGTTGCGCCGTGCTCTTCCAAACAACCTTCTGGAAACCAAATAAAATTACCTGGTCCATAGCAACCATCTTGAGTCTGTAGTGTGCCATCTAAATCATACATTCATTGGTGTTAAACACCATTGCCTTTTCTGGTTCAGATTAATTATTAATATTACCACTCCTTAGTCTATGTTAATTTTTAAATTGTTTATTTTTTTATCAAAGATAAGCAATAACTATACCCTATAATTATATAATGTGTATTACCTATACAAAGGAAAAACCTAAATGCTTTAAACATTTAGGCTTTTTCACATTTAACGTCTCCCACTGAAGCATTAAAATGCATATCTAACATTTGAACAATATAAGCAAGCTCGCTATCTTCTATGGTTATTCCAAATACCTCCTCCACTATTTTAAAGTTGCTCTTCACGCAAATAAAAAGTTTCTCCTTAGTAGTTTTTACATTTATAAATTTTTTATAGGATAGTGCCTCATTTCTAATGGCCCTTTCAATCATACAAGAACAATGAAATAAAAATTTTATATTTATTGAGTCGTCCATACTTTTATTGCAGTCAACCAATATATTTTCTAGAACATCACCAAGTACCTTTGTTGCCTTTTCTACATTTAAGAAAGTGAGTGCTTCTCTTAATAAATTGGTAATACCCTCTTGGTAACTCACCTTGGCGAAATCAATATTGTTAGACGATATGTCATTTACTTTTATTCTTTCACCAATTAAAGCACTCATGCTTTTTACATCCTCCACAAGTGTATCAAGATCCATATCTGGAACCATTGCCTTTCTTGCGGCCTCTATAACCATAGGTGTGCTGACCATTTTAACTACTCTTGTAGGTATCCCGGTTTTCTCAGTTATAATTTCAGGGAAAGTAGTAAGTGAACCCATATCAACTAGCAAAAGGACACCTTTTCCCTTATTAATCCTTTTTACTTCCTCAGTTGCCCGATCTAAAACATCCTGTACCCTTTCCTCTAAAGGCATGTCCAATGCATAAATGCATTCATATCCCAGTAATGTTTTAACAACCTGCACCATGTTTGTTGCAGTAGCATATCCATGAGTAATAACTAATACCTGAACATTGGCATTATTCTTCTTTTTATTAATGGAAAATAAAAGCATGGCAATTAAAGCTGCTTCATCATCAGGTATTTTTATTGATAATTTTTCTTCAAGTTTTACTAGTAGCCTTTTAGCAATTTCATATTCTTTTTTGTGTTCTTCATGTATTTTCTCTACATTAGGATGAATTGATATGTAGCCTAATCTTATCCTTTCAACTAATGTTTCTATGTGTAAAGATAAACTATACACAATTTTGGCATCAATAAAGTTTCTCCATTCTCCTAAAGTCTCCGTCAGTGAATCCTGGACAATGTCAACGATTTCTGGAGTAACAATTTTAGATAAAACCTCTTTATCCAACGCTAATTTTTTAGATTTTATCCTGGATGTAGAATTTTCAAAGCGATTTTGAATTTGCATAGTTATATTTTGTTTTATTTCACTTATTGAAAAACCATCTTCATAAAACTTTTGGGCATCTTGCAATATCAGATCATAAAAATCTTCTTCTGTTTTATATTCATCATATAAAAGTACACTTTTTAAATTATCAGATAGACCTTCTCCCAAACCATTAAATGTTATAGATTCAAAGTCATTTAAATTAAAATCTTTTGCTAATTCACTTCTTTTATTATCAAATGCATACATACCTTCCTTAAACCTTTGAGATAGTTGAGAAAGTTTTACATGAACAAAATCCCTTTTTTCTGTAACATATTCTACAAAAGCATTGGCACAAATAAGCTGAATGTCATTTCTTAATTGGCCTATATTCCCAGGACATTTGTATAATAAAAGAACCTTTAAAACTTCTTTTGAAACTCTTACGGGTATCCTGATTTTTACAGACTCTTCTCTGAAAAATTCACATATTAGAGTCATTCTCTCCTTTAATGATCGCTCCCCCAAACTAGGCAAAGTGATAACTACAGGAATTCTTCTCATAAATGTATCTAAAATAACAGATTTAGGATTTTCAGTTGTTGCAGCTATAAAAAGTATATTTGCTTTTCTTGTATTTTCTGCTTCTCCAAGCCTTCTATATCTGCTTCTATCTAGGAGTGAAAATAGCATTTCCTGACCTTCAGGTGGCAGACGGTGAACTTCATCTAAAAAAAGTATTCCACCATTAGCTTGATCAACTAATCCTTTTTTTTCCGCATTAGCTCCTGTAAATGCTCCTTTTACATAACCAAAAAGATGGGACAGTAATAATTGAGCATTCTCAGCATAATCAGCACAATTAAAAATCACATAAGGTGCATTTGGTTTTAAAGTACATACTTCCTTTGCATATCTGTACATTATTTCAGCGAAAGTTGTTTTACCAGTCCCAGTAGGACCTACAAGCAATGTATGCAACCCATTAGGAGGATACAATATTGCTGCTTTAGCTTGCTTAACTTGAGTTTTTAGCCCATCTTCTCCTCCAATTATACTTTGGAAAATAGTTTCACCTTCATCATGTTTTTCTCCACTTCCGCCTCTAACTTCACTGGGCGATGGTACCGTCCTTACTTCAGCTTCATTAGAAGGTAAATCATTAATAAATAATTTTTTAAACTCAAAAACATTATTAAAAATCAATTCACTGATTGGAACTTTAAATCTTGTTTCTAACCATACCTTATCAAAGTAAAGCACTGGTTTCCCAAGAACCTTTAGTGTCTTACCTTCCTTTAAAAGGCAATTCAACTCTTTGCTCACATTATTCCTGCTAATATTAATTTGCTCAGATATAGTATTTGCTTGAAATCCAAAATTTTCAATGTCGTCACTAGCGCTAAATTGTACTGCATTAGTGAGCTCCTTTAATTTTTTATACACTCTATCTTTTCTATTCAATTTAATCCCTTTTAATCCCTTCATATCTATTATTTTTTATATAAGATATTCCAGCTTCTTCAATGTAGAATTTTGTCTAAATATATTATATCCTATAATTATTAAACTGAAAATAAAAAATAGATTGAATTTAATATCAATTTGTATTTATAAATATAGGTACCTATTTATACAATATAAACCCTATTATTCCTGATATTATAGTAAGCAAAATTGGATCTCCTTCATATTTATATGATGCAATAAAAACCCCAGCAAAAATAATAAAACTCTTATAGTCAATAAATGAATCTGCAGAAACAAGAATAGCTGCAGCTGCAATTAGACCTATTGTTGCAGGTCTCAGACCTAAAAAGGCGTTTTCAACATATTCATTATCTTTAAAACTCAAAAAAAATTTTGTTATTATAAGCATAACGATAAATGAGGGTAATATTACTCCAAGTGTGGCAAATATGCTGCCAAAAAATCCTGAAACTTTATAGCCCACATATGTAGCTCCATTTATTGCAATAGGTCCAGGAGTAGCCTGGGATATGGCAATTAAGTCAGTAAACTCTTTTGTTCCAAGCCAGTGATTATTTATTACAACCTCCTGTCTTATTAATGGAAGCATAGCATAACCTCCACCAAAACTGAAAAGACCTATCTTAAAAAAAATATAGAATAATGTCAAATACATATTCATTTCACCATACCTCTTTTCTTAATGATTCCATAAAGTATTCCGCCTAAAGCTGATGTTATAATTACATAAATTGGGCTTACCTTTAGGAACCCAACAAAAACTACTACGGCTATAAGTATAAAAATTGTTTTTCTATTTATTTTTGCATTTTTACTCATTCTCATTACTGGAGCAGCAATCAGAGCCACAACTGCTGGTCTTATTCCCTTGAATATTCTTTCTACTACAGCATTATCCTTTATACCTATGAAATACATAGCAACTACAAGAAGTATTAAAAATGCCGTTAAAATTGCCCCAAGTACTGCAAAGATACTTCCTGGTATTCCTGCCATTTTATAGCCCACGAATACGGAAACATTAACTGCTATTGGCCCTGGTGAAGATTGAGCTAGTGCCAGCATATCTATGAAATCATCTCTATTTATCCATTTCTTTTTATCCACAACCTCCTTTTCAATTAAAGGAATCATGGCATAGCCTCCTCCAATGGTGAAGGTTCCAATTTTAATAAAAATTAAAAATATTTCTATTAACTTTTTTATAATAATCACCCCTGAACTTTATATATTTGACCTTACTTATGGTTTCATGTATCATTATATCAATGTAAAATACATATTTAAAATATTTATTTTATATGTAATCCATACATAAAAAATATGGTTTCATATTAGGGAGTAATGAGTATTATGGATATAAGACAGCTTAAATATTTTTTAACTATTGCCGAAGAAGAGCAAATTACCGGAGCTGCTAAAAAGCTCCACATAGCACAGCCTCCTCTTAGTTCTCAACTTAAAGCTCTTGAAAAAGAATTAAATGTAAAATTAGTTGATAGAGGAAGTAGAAAAATACACTTAACAGATGCCGGTAAAATTCTTCGTAACAGAGCTGAGCAAATTATAGAATTAACAGAAGCTACTGTAAAAGAGTTAGAAGATTACAGCAGCGGCATACAGGGCACATTAACCCTTGGAGCAGTGTCTTCCTCCGGAGCTTTGCTAATACCAAATAGAATCAGCAAATTTCACGAAAAATATCCATGCATTTCCTTCGAAATATGGGAAGGTAATACCTACAGAATTTTAGAAATTTTAAATAGCGGAGTTATTGAAATAGGTATAGTCAGAACTCCATTTAATTCAAAAAATTTGGGAGCAATATATTTAGAAAAGGAACCTATGGTAGCAGCTATACGTGATGATTTATATTTAAAAGAAACTAAAAAAAATATAAATTTAGTTGAATTGATGGACAAACCATTAATAATCTACAGAAGATTTGAAAATCTAATAATTGAATGCTGCACTAATGCGGGTTTTCAGCCAAAGATAATTTGCAGAACTGATGATGCCAGAACTGCTTTATTATGGGCTGATTCAGGAATTGGAATAGCTATTATTCCAAAGTCTGCCCTGGATTTAATTAGAAGCTCATATTTAAATTATAGGGTAATTAACGAACAAACCTTAGAAACCCAAATAGCTGCCATTTGGCTGAAAAACCGTCATCTTTCCTCCGCTGCTAAACATTTTATTGAAAATTTTAAATAAACATTAAAAAGATTCAGTATAAAACTGAATCTTTTCAATTTAGTAGGAGGAGGTTTTCTATAATATATAATTTGATAATTGCTTTATTTATTACCCTGCACAGCTTGTGCTAAGTTAAATTGAGTTTACCTTAGAATGCTGGCAAAGTAGCCCCTTTGTATATTTCTTGTATATCTTTCTTTGTTTCTTCAGTCTGATATACTTTAATTAATTTTTTCAAAGTTTCATTGTCTTTGTCTTTAGTTCTTACAGCAATTATATTGAAGTAATTTTTTACACTGTCCTTTTTAACATCCTCAATATAAATAGAGTCTTTAGTTGGTAAATACCCTGCATCTACTGCAACTCCATTATTTATAGCAGCAATATCTACATCCTGTATTGATCTTGGAATTTGTGTAGCTACAAGTTCAACTATCTTAAGGTTTTTCTTATTTTCAACAATGTCCTTTACTGTAGGTGTTATACCTACTCCATCCTTTAATTTAATTAATCCTGCATCCTGAAGCAATATAAGTGCTCTTCCACCATTACTTGCGTCATTTGGTATTGCAACCTTAGCTCCATCTTTAAGAGTTTTTATATCCTTAACTGTTTTAGAGTATATGCCCATAGGTGCCAAAACTGTATAGCCAAGTGATGTAAGATCTAATTTATGGTCTGCCTTAAATTTATCAAAATACGCTATAGTTTGGAATGCATTTGCATCAATTTCCCCATCATTTAATGCTTGGTTTGGTCTTATGTAATCGCTAAAGCTTACTAATTGAAGATCAATATTTTCTTTAGCTAATCTTACCTTTATATTGTCCCAAAGCTTATGTTCGTCCCCTGTAACACCTAATTTAATTACTTGTTTTTTCCCTGAAGTACTGCCTGCAGCGCTTGCATTTTTTGAACTCCCGCAGCCTGTTAAAGCAGTTACTGTTATTATTGCCCCTAATATTAATGTTGATATTTTTTTTATATTCATTTTAAAGCCCCCTGTTTAATTATTTTTAGTGTTTTAATCTTTTTAGCAGAAATTCTCCAAAACTTTGTATTGCTGTTACTAATACAAGAAGAATCAATATTGTTGCAACCATTACATCTGTTTTAAAATATTGATAACCGTATCTAATTGCAAAGTCTCCTAGTCCTCCTCCGCCTACTGTTCCTGCTACAGCGGAAAATCCAATCAAGCTGACAGTAGTTATTGTCAATGCATATACAATTCCAGGAAGTCCTTCCTTAAGTAAAACTCTATATATTATTTCAAAAGAACTTGATCCCATTGCTTGAGCTGCTTCTATGACTCCCTTGTCAATATCCAAAAGAGCTGATTCAATTTGTCTTGCCACAAATGGAACAGAACCAATTACTAAAGGAACTAAAGCCCCCTTCATTCCAATAGTAGTTCCCACAACAAGACGGGTGAATGGAATTATTGCTGCAAGTAATATTACAAATGGAATTGATCTAAATATATTTATAGTCTTACCTACCACATTGTAAATTGCACTATTCTCTAAAATATTATCTGGCCTTGTAACCACTAAAATGACTCCTATGGGAATCCCTATGAGTGTAGAAATACTTCCTGAAATCAACACCATTCCTATGGTTTCCCATAACGCTTTTATCATATCAGGATATAGTTCAACTACGTTGGGCAAGTAATTCACTAGAAGTTGATGCATTTTCTATCACCTCCACACTTATATTATTTTCTCCTAGATATTTTATTGACTCTGCTACTCCCTCCTTACTGCCACTGAACTTTACAATTAAATTGCCAATAGGTATTTGCTGAATAATTTCAATATTCCCAAATAAAATACTAGCATCTATTTTAAATTTTCTTGAAACCTTTGAAATGAAAGCTTGTCCTGTTTTTTGTCCCACAAATGATATTTTTGCAATGGTTTCTCCTTCTGTGAGTTCCTCAACAAATTCCTTATTTTCAAGAAAATCATAAATCTTATCATAGTGGAAAACAGTAGATATAAAGTCTTTAGTTATTTCAGCCTTTGGATTTGTAAAAATATCAACTATATTTCCTTGTTCTACTATTCTGCCAAATTCCATAACAGCTACTTCATGACAGATTTCCTTTACCACATCCATTTGATGGGTAATTATTACTATGGTTAAATTCAACTTTTCATTGATTTGCTTTAATAGTTTTAAAATTGATGCAGTGGTCTGTGGATCCAATGCTGATGTTGCTTCATCACATAATAGTACTTGAGGATCATTTGCTAAGGCCCTTGCAATGGCAACCCTCTGTTTTTGTCCTCCGCTTAGTTGAGAAGGATATGCTGAAATTTTATCAGTAAGTCCCACCAGCTCTAAAAGGCTTAAAACCTTTTGTTTTTTTTCTTCCTTGCTATATTTGTTTCCATTTAGGGGATATGCAACATTTTCAAATACATTTCTACTGCTCATCAAGTTAAAATGCTGAAATATCATGCCAATTTTTTTTCTGCTGTCTCTTAGATTCTTTTCTGATAACTTAGTTAATTCTTTATTGTTAACTATAACCTGTCCACTAGTTGGTTTTTCCAATAAATTTATGCAGCGTATCAAAGTACTTTTACCTGCTCCACTATATCCTATTATTCCAAAAATTTTACCCTTTTCAACATGTAGATTAATTTCTTTTAATGCTTCAACTGTTCCCTGTCCATTTACATAAACTTTTCTTACCCCTTTAAGCCAAATCATATTTTTCCTCCTTCTAAGTACCTATAAAAAAATCCTCTTCGTTTTCGTTTTAAAAAAGAAGAGGATATAATGCATAAAAAAAACCCCATGGAAGGGTTCACTTTTACTAGCACCTTCCCTCATCTTCCAGAACAAAGTTCTGATGGATTTAGCACCTTACATGCAAATGAAACATGTGGTTGCTGAAACGTCATTGGGCCAGTCCCTCAGTTTCTCTCGATAAGGATAATTATTAAATTGTTTGCTTTTGCAACTTTTTTACTGCTTGAAATTCATTATACGTATTAAATTTTTAAATGTCAACAACAAAATTAATTATTTTTTTGCTATTGACAATATTAAATAAAAGCTTTATTATAGCTTTTAAACAACTTAATACGAGAATTCTTATCAAGAGAGGTGGAGGGACTGGCCCTTTGAAGCCTCGGCAGCGGGTTCTTATAGAATACTGTGCCAATTCCAACAAAATTATTCTTGAAAGATAAGATGGATATGATATATGAGATATTTATTAACCCTCTTCTTTCTAAAGAAGAGGGTGTTTTATTTAAAATGAATTAACCAATTTATTTTAAATCATCTTATTAGAATTTTCCATTGTATATAATTTAAAAATTTGGATTCTTAATATACTTGATAAGTTGTTAAAAATTATTAGGAGGAAAATTTATGAGAGTTACTACAGAAAGAATTGATGAATTAAGGAACAGAATTTTATCCAACATTGAGAATAATAAAGAAAGTTACTTAGATGTAAGCCACAGTATCCATGATAAACCAGAAATAGGGAATCAGGAATTCTTTGCCTCCAGTATTCTTACTGAAACTTTGAAAAAAGAAGGTTTTACCATAGAAAAATCTGTGGCTGGTCATATTACTTCTTTTATTGCAAAGAAAACATCAAAAGATAAGAAAGGGCCATCTATTGGTTTTTTAGCCGAATATGATGCTCTCCCAAATTTAGGACATGCTTGTGGACATAATATTATCGGCACCACCAGCGTTGCTGCTGCCATAGGACTTTCAAAAGTATTGGATGAGGTGGGAGGAGAAGTATTAGTTTTAGGTACACCAGCTGAAGAGGGAGGAGAAAACGGCAGTGCAAAGGGAAGCTTTGTAAAACATGGCTTGCTTAATGGAATAGATGCCTGTTTAATTGCCCATCCTTCAAATAGAACACGTATCACAGGGGATTCTTTAGCTGTTGATCCATTGGATTTTGAATTTATTGGAAAATCAGCCCATGCCGCTGCCTGCCCTGAAAAAGGTATAAATGCCCTAGATGGTGTTATACAGTTATTCAATGGAATTAGTGCCTTGAGACAGCATTTAACGAAAGATGTAAGTATACATGGTATTATTACCCATGGAGGTGATGCTCCAAATATTATTCCTGAATATGCCAAGGCTAGATTTTTTATTAGAGCTGCCACTCGTAAGGGTTGTGATGAGGTTACTGCTAAGGTAAAAAATATAGCTAAAGGTGCAGCCCTTGCCACTGGTTCAAAGGTTAATATTATAGCCTTTCAGAACAAGGTGGACAATATGCTTAAAAATAAGCCTTTTGATGATATTTTTGTGGAAAATTTAAAGTCTTTAGGATACGATGCAGATACCGACAAGGCATCTGGTATAGGTTCTTCAGATGTTGGGAATATAAGCTATGTTGTTCCAACAATTCAGCCAAATATTAAAATTGGTCCTGATACTCTGGTGGGGCACACTAAAGAATTTTGTGATGCAGCAATATCAGATCAAGGAGACGAGGGTCTGCTTATCGGCGCTAAAGCCTTAGCTCTTACAGGCCTCACATTATTAGCTGATAAATCAAAACTTAAAATCATAACAGATGAATTTCATAGAGCTTTGGCAGCTGAGCAATAGAATATTTTCTATATTAAAATAGAGCTTGGATATCCAAGCTCTTATAAACACCATTATAAAAATCAGTTGAATGTATTATATGCATTTACTCTTTTTTACATTTTTTAAAACCTCAGCAAATGTAACAGGACTTTTCTTTACATTTTGTTTTTTCTGTTTAAATTGGCGTTTCTCAATTAAATCCCCATAGCTGCTATACTTATAAGCTTTTTCTATTGTATTAACTTTCATTTATATCACCTCATATTAATATATACGAAAGTTATACAATTTTTTACGGTATGATAATATTTTTGGCTATCTTGTTACTCTTACAATCTTAAACATGTTGTCTAATACCTGCCAATTCTGCGGGAATGGCTGTGCAAGAGACCAATAGCTGACTCCTCTGAGTCCATATTCTGAAGCCAGTTTGTATTTTGCCTCTACACTTCTTGCATCTTCAAACCACACTACATGTTGGTTACCTTTTTCATCATAATAGTTATAAAAAGGAGATTGGGAAGCTGCATCATACTTTATAACAGCTTTATACTTTCCAGCCCTGTCAATAGCTGCTTGATTTCCTATTGCTTCTGCAAATTCACTTTTAGGTGTATATGGTAATGTCCAGTCGTACCCATATAATGGTATACCCATCATGATCTTTTTTGACGGAATAACTGAAACTGCATAATTAATTACTTTTCTAACTTCATTGATTGGAGCTACTGCCATAGGCGGTCCACCTGACCAT
>JAQSXU010000217.1 GCA_029256485.1 Clostridiaceae bacterium | reverse complement strand
ATGAATGTTAATAAAAAATGGAATTCCTTCAATGCCGTATCCTTCAGCATAGGCTTTTAATGTTAACAAATACTCGGAATAATACTTTCGCATAAATCTGCCAAAGTCAAAATGAAAGGGAACAGAATAACTTTCCTCTGGAGAACGAAATTTACCCAATTTAACATGCCTACTTCATTATCTAACTGAAATCCAATAATGGGACCACCCTTGGTTATAAGTCGTGGCAATATTATGGGCATTAATGCCTGATACCACCGTTTACATTCTTCTAAATAACCTGGATGTAAATAGTCAAGAGTAGTAGAAGGATTTTGGCTGCCATCAAAACTTATGGGTAAAGCATCCGGATATTTCTCTGCAATCCAATATGGCAATCCTTCATTTTTCATTTCAGCCATAATAAAGGGACCTGGACGAAGAAAGAAATAAAAGCCGTTCTTATTGCATAGATCAAGAAAAGCAGCAAGATCAAGATTGTCAGTAAAATTATATTTATTTTCATATTCTTCATGTAGAATCCAAGGAATATAAGAGGAAATACAATTTAGCCCCAGTTCTTTTGCTTCATCTAATAAATGTTGCCAGTTTTCTTTGGGCTGACGAAAATAATGCAATTCACCTGATAGAAGAAAGGTTGGCTTTCCATCGATTATAATTTGCTTATTTTTTAGTGTAATCATAAGCCTAAAAACCTCCTGTTTATTATAGTGGAAACGATTTCAGAAAATATACAAAATTGCAACCTAATTATAGTATTATTATTAAAATATGTCAATAGAACAATCTATATTAATAAAAAATTATGTATTTTTGTTATTTAAATATCAATAAAAATTTTTAAAAGCACTTGACAAGTGGATTATAGTTGAATATACTATGGACATAAGTTACATTATCATCATAAATGAAAACGTTACCATAGCAAATGTGCACATATCCATAAAGATATAGTGAAAAATAAGCAAAAACAAGCAAAAAAGGTAACGTAATAGAGGAAAGGACTAACCTTATGACAAAGATTCAAAAACAATTTAAAAGTTTTAGTCATGAATTAGTTAAGAAAAGAGTAATGTTTCTGATGCTGCTTCCTACAGTTCTATTTTTTTTAATATTCAGTTATATCCCAATGCCTGGAGCCTATGTGGCATTTGTGGATTACAATATAAATAAAGGAATATTTGGAAGTAACTTTATAGGACTTAAAAACTTTGAATTCTTAGCTAAAACAGGGCAGTTATGGACCATAACCAAGAATACACTTCTTTACAACCTGGCATTTTTATTGGTTGGTAACTTAACTCAGATTGTACTGGCAATTATGTTATCGGAAATTAAGTGCAAGTGGTTTAAAAAAATATCACAGTCCGTTATTCTTTTACCTTATTTTATTTCAATGGTAATAGTGGGATATTTTGCTTACAACCTGTTTAATTATGATTATGGTTTTATTAACTCTCTACTTAACTCATTAGGTTTTGAAAGTCATCAATTTTACTCAGATCAAGGGATTTGGAAATACATTATAGTTGCATTTAAAGTTTGGAATGGCACCGGATATGGAATGATAATCTATCTGGCAACCATTACAGGAATTGGTGGAGATATCTATGAAGCAGCAGCTTTAGATGGAGCCAGAGCAACCCAGAGAATTAGGTACATAACGCTTCCGTTGTTAAAACCTACAGCAATCTTGTTAATACTCTTTGGTTTAGGTGGTATATTAAAAGGTTCTTTTGATTTATTTTATAACTTAATCGGTAATAACTCCATCTTGTATGCACAGACGGATATTATAGATACCTATGTTTTCCGAAGTTTAATGGGGCAGTTTAATTTCTCATTAAGTGCTGCAGTTGGTTTTTATCAGTCATTATTCGGTTTGTTTTTTGTACTTACGGTTAATCTTATTGTTAAGAAAATTGAACCTGAGTATGCTTTGTTCTAAGGAGGTGCTTTATGTTAGTAAATTATTACATTAAAAATAAAGACGGTTTTATTTTAAGAATTATATTCTACATAGTAATTGCAGCATTTGCTTTGCTATGCCTGTTTCCGTTCTTACTAATGATAGCATCGTCTTTTATGAGTGAAAAGGAAATTGTTTCAGAAGGCTTTAAATTAATACCGAAAGAAATTACCACAAGTGCTTATGAATTCTTATTTAAAAATTCTAAGAAATTAATTAGTGCTTACACTGTTACAATTTTTATTACTATTGTAGGAACTGCTTTTGGCTTGTTTTTTATGTCTATGGCAGGGTATGTACTTAGCAGAAGTGATTTTAAATATCGTAATGTAATTTCCTTTTTTATATATTTTACCACACTATTTAGTGGAGGGTTGGTACCAAGTTATATTTTAATGGTAAACTACTTAGGACTAAAAGATAATGTTTTAGCCATGATTTTGCCAAGTCTTATGGGTGCATGGTCAATATTTTTAATGAGAAATTTTATGAAGTCAATTCCCGATTCCTTGTATGAATCGGCTGCCATTGACGGTGCTGGGGACTTTAGAATCTACTGGCAGATTTATATGCCTTTGTCCACACCTTCCTTAGCAACCATAGGACTTTTCCTTGCTTTGGGTTATTGGAATGAATGGTATAATGCTATGTTATATATTCAGTCACAGAACAAGTTTCCCCTGCAGTATTTCTTACAAAAAATTGTATCTCAGGCTAATGTACAATTATTAGTACAGCAGGGTGCAGTTATAAATAATCTGGAACTGCCGTCAGAGTCCATTAAAATGGCAACAGCAGTAGTCGCCATTGGTCCAATTATATTATTGTATCCATTTGTTCAAAAATATTTTATTTCAGGTTTAACCATTGGAGCTGTAAAAGGATAACTAGTCACATATTCATGTGATTTAGGATATAAAAATTTATGGAGGAGATATAAGAATGAAAAAGACAAAAAGAATGTTAGCATTGGGTTTAGCTATGTTATTAAGTGTTGGAACTTTAGCAGGCTGCACAAAAAAAGCAAATGATGATCCAGCAAGTACTACCACAGCAACAACTGCTACTGGAAGCGAAACAGAAGCATCAGAAATTGATCTCTCAGAAGAAGTTAAATTAGTTTACTATCTTTGGGGTGGAGAAGGCGTAGCAAATAAAGATATTTTAGCAGAGATTAATAAGAAATTAAAAGCAGATATTAATGCAACAATTGAAGTTAAGTACATTGACTGGGGCGATCTTGGAACAAAATATCCATTACTTTTTGCATCAGGTGAAACCTTTGACATGTCACATGCATCACCAAATGCACCTATAACTTACAATACAATTGCAAGCCAGGGTGCTATCGTAGATATTACAGATATGCTAGATAAGTATGCTCCAACATTAAAAGCGGAAATCCCTGAAAGTGTATGGGAATCCACAAAAGTTAACGGAAGAATCTATGGTATTCCTACACTTTACAGTGAATTCACACCTTATGGATTTGTTACACGTCGTGATTTAAGAGAAAAATATGGTGCAGCAGAAGTTACTTCCATTGAAACTATGGAAGCATATATGGATGCAGTATTAGCAGCTGGTGAAATGGTACCTTTAAATGGTTCTGCAACTTTAGCAAACGATTTATACAGAATGTTCATTAACACTACAAGCACCTGGATTGATGAAGTACCTGGTATTTCAACTTCAGAGTTATTCTTAGCTGCTACAAGTGCAGATGCTTATGAGGATGTATTTCATCCAGCATTTACTGACGAATTTGTAGAATTTGCAAAAAAAATGCGTGAATGGGCAGACAAAGGATATTGGACTGCAGATGTTTTAGCATCACAGCAAAGTGCAAAAGATAACTTCTTTAACAGTTTATCAGCAGCTTATATTACACATATGGCAGACTGGACTGGACAATATGGTACAACTAATGAGAAATTAGGCGTTGAAACAGACTTTTATACATTTTCTGAAGCAAGCGGAAAAATCAAGAGAAAAATGGGTGTTGAAAACGCTACTGTATTTAGTATAACTTCTGAAAACCCAGAAAGAGCATTAATGGCAATAGAGAAATTTATGACTGACGAATCCTATTATCGTTTAATTCAATATGGAATTGAAGGAAAACAATATGAAATCGTTGATGGTGTTGTAAAACAGCCAGAAGGATTTGATGCAGCTGTTGATGGCGGTGGATTCTCTGCATGGTCACTTAGAAATGATAAATTTAATATTCCTAATGCTTCTGAAGATCCTCGTCGTTATGAATTAAATGAAAAATGGAATCAAACTGCAATTGATAATCCTTATGTAGGTTTTAGCTTTGATCCAAGTAATGTAACTACAGAAATCGCAGCTATTTCTAATGTTAATTCACAGCTTGGAATCCAGATTCTTCTTGGAAAAACATCACAATCTCCAGAAGAAGCGGTAGCTGAATATAGAAAACAATTAGAACAAGCTGGAATTAATAAAGTTATTGAAGAAGTAAAAGCACAATTAGCAAACTTTACACCAGTAGGTCAATAAGGTTAATAAAGTAGAACATTGGGAGACACTTAGTGTCTCCCAATATAAATAAGGTGACAACCTTATGGGGTATATAGTATAATTAGTAAAATATAGCAAGTATATAGTCGAGTAAATTACAGGGTGGTAATATGGAGATAACAATAAAGGAAATTGCTAAGCTATCTGGAGTAGGTATCACTACAGTATCCAGAGTTATTAATAATTCAGGACCTGTTAGTCCCAAAACGAGAGAAAAGATAATGTCAGTGATATCTGAATATAATTACATTCCTAATAATAATGCCAGAAACTTAAAATCAACCCAGTCAAATAGTGTTGCGTTGCTGGTAAAATCAATTGCTAACCCGTTTTTTCAAAAAATGATAAATGTGATTAAGCAAAAAGTTGCATTAAGAGGATATCAATTAATTATTCAGAATGTTGAAGATACGGAAAATGAATTGGATGTAGCAATCCAGGAAGCCCAGGATAGAAATCTGCAGGGGATTATTATTATGGGAGGTTCCTTTAATTACTCGCCGGAGAAGTTTAAACGCTTAAAAGTACCCTGCATCTTCTTAACGGTATCTGCTGGGGAAGATGTACCTTTGGAAAGCTATTCCAGTGTTAGAATTGACGATGAGGCAGAAGCTTTTAAAGCGGTTGAATATTTGATTTCCCTTGGTCACAGAAGAATTGGCTTTATTTATAATGCCCCACTTAATATTATGACGCCAAATTCCTTGAGACATAGAGGATACATTCGTGCCTTGGAACATTATAATATACCTTTTGATCCTTCTTTAGTTGCAACCGATTATTCTTCCCTATCCGGATTTGATTTTGAAGATATCTCCATTGTTGGATTTGATGGAATTGAAGAAGCGGAATTTTATCATCCGTCCTTAGATACTATATCACAGCCGGCAGACCAGATGGCTCTTTCCGGAGTGGAACTGCTATTTGACATGATGCAGGGAGGAAAAACACAGCATTTAGTGTTTGAATCAGCATTGTTAAAGCGAGGCTCCTGTATATCTTTAACAAAATAAACTTTTTATAATCTCAAGACAGAAATTACCTTTTTTCTGTTTTGGGATTTTTTTATTTTATAGGAAAGTTCTCTGAACTTACCTATTAAAGAAAAAGCCCTCCAGGCAGGATGCGCATGACGCGCCAAGGAAATTTGTCACTGAAGTGACAGCGCGTCAGCGCTAGAGCCTGGCAAGCCAGACTCTTTCTAATGCAGGTATTTTAAGTTATTCCAAAAAGATGTACAAGTTTTACCAATCTTTAGCAGATTCATTTGGCATATGGTATTATGTTCATACCAAAGAAACTTGGGATAATTACATCAGTGGTTTTTTTATAAAATAAATTATAGTGGTCTATTTTCTGATTTTCTTAATATGATTAATAAAAAGTGTAGGGGGATGAATTGTTTATGTATAATCCAAAACTTGTTGAAGTAATTTATCAATATAAAAATGAAATTTGCTTTTTAAATCAGATGAAAATTCTTTCTGCA
>JAQSXU010000043.1 GCA_029256485.1 Clostridiaceae bacterium | reverse complement strand
ACACTATTCACTAAAAGAGCCTTAGGGTTTAGGGAAACATAAATATGTAAATAAGAAAAAGGATCATATCATCATTGTGATATAATCCTTTTTGTTTTAACTTTCTGCCAGCTCTTTTATTGCATCTCCATAAATTTTAGTGATTTGTATTAAATCATCAACTTCTATGTATTCATTTGCTTGATGATCTAAGTCAGGCTTTCCTGGGAATATTGGTCCAAATGCCACAATGTTTGGCATTTCCTTTGCATAGGTTCCTCCTCCTATGGCTATTGGGTCCCCGGGCTGGCCTGTGTGTTTTTCATATACCTTTGATAATATTTTAATGAGTTTGTGATCTTTAGGATAATACAATGCAGGCTGGTGCATTAAACCTTCAATGCTGAAACCAGCTTCATTGACATTTGCTTTTAATGGATCCATAAATCCTTCCAAACTCAGTGTAACTGGATACCTGACATTTACTCCTATAGAAATCATGTCCTCATTCATTTCTATGGTTCCCACATTAAAGGTTAAATCTCCGGAAACATCATCGTGCATATATGCTTCTATGCTTTCACCATTTGTCTCCATACCTATTTTCGCTGCCAGAAATTTAATTGCCTCTCCAACTTCACCGGTGCATACTTCTACACTGTTGAGAAAATTTATCAGCTGCATAATTGCATTTTTACCGTACTGAGGTGTGCTGCCGTGGGCTGAAATCCCTTTGGACTTTATTACAAGCATATCTTCATTTATCACATAAGTTAAATTCACACTGCTTCTTTGAGCAAAGGCATCCGTCTTTCTCATGAGCACTTCCTTATCCACATTTTTTAGACCAACTTCACAGTAATCAGGCACCATATTGGGCCTGTTGCCGCCCTTCATATAGACCAGATTATTATTTTCCTTTTCTTTAAAGTTTTTTACTATGTTAAAAAAGGTAATACCCTTTTCAGCAAATATTACCGGAAAATATCCATCAGGTGTAAAACCTATAGTGGGGCTTTCATCGTGTTTGAGGTAGTATTCAACCTCGTGGCATCCGCTTTCCTCATTGGTTCCAAGCAGCAGCCTTATCCTCTTGTTTGGTTTAAATCCAGTTTGTTTAAGGGCATACATACCATATAAAGATGCTATTGCCGGACCCTTATCATCTAATGTGCCCCTTCCGTATAGCTTTCCGTTTTCCACTTTTCCTTCATAGGGCTCGTAATCCCAGTTGTCACCCTCAGGTACTACATCCAAATGAGCCAGGATACCAACTATTTCTTCTCCTTCTCCCCATTCAATATAACCCATATATCCATTTAAGTTTCTGGATCTGAATCCAAGTTTTTCTCCTAACTGGAGAGTTGTGAGAAGGGCATCATTTATTCCCTCTCCATAGGGCATTCCAGGCTTTTCTTGTCCCTGTACACTTTTTACCCTGATAAGCTTTTGAGTTTGTTCTATAATTTCATCCTTTAATCCATCAATTGTACTGTTTAAATCCATATTAACCTCCTATAAATAGCATTATTTAGTTTATTTATTTTTCCCTAAATATGGAGGTTTAATTCAGCATTATTCTATGAATTAACTTTCCTTTGAAGTGTTGTCCTTTACTAACAATAAAACAGAAGCAATTACCAAAGCACTTCCTATTATCATATTTAAAGATAATCTTTCTCTTAAAATCAAAAAACCCAATATGATACTTACAATGGGCTCTAAAGTGCTTAAAATAGCCGCTCTGGATGGTCCTATAATTCTAACACCCCTTAAGAATGACATAAGAGCTATGACTGTAGATATAAATGCCAATAAAATAATGCATATTAAGGCATAAAAATCTATTTTTAAATTTAGTGAAGAAGTGGATATTCCAAGAATAAACATTATTATGCTGGAAATTACGGAAAGATAAAAAATCATTACATAGCTGTTTACTTTCTTTGCTATTTCTGTTGAAACTCCTAATACATATAAGGAATAAAATATGGCTGAGCTAAATGCAAATAACACTCCAGTAATGTTAAAGCTTTGATTTCTTATTTCAATTAAAATGAATACTCCAATTAAAGACATCATCAAAGATACAATTTTTCTGCCATAGAGCTTTTCATTATATAAGAATCTGGAAAGCAGTGTAACTATAGCAGGATATGTATAAAGCAGATTTGTGGCTACTCCAACGGATACATATTTATAAGAAATAAATAAGCATAGAGCTGTTGCTGAATATCCAAACAACCCCAGCATAATTACCAGTAAAATTTGTTTTTTATCTAATTTAAGAGATATTTTTCGGTTTAAAATTATATAAAGCAAAATTAATGCTGCAAATAAAAATCTTAAAAACAGCACCGTATAAGTGGTAGCTCCTCTTCCATAGGCTAATTTGGCAAGAATAGGCATTATCCCAAAGGCCGTGGAAGCTAATATTATGTATAAATCCCCCTGAATGTTTTTCATTTTGACCTCCAATTAACATTTATGTATTTACAATGAATATTTTAACACGTATTACAGAATTTAAAAAGAATATTTACTTTAACAGTAATCATAAGAAAAAGCCGTACTTTTATAGTACGACTTTTATATTTAATGTTTTATGCTGTTTTCTTCACCATCAAAGGCCTTATCCCAGGCATTTAAAAATACAAAATCCCTAAGAGGCTTTTTTTCGTAGTGCTCCTTTTTTTCAGCTACCTCTCCCACAGGAGTCATTGCAACAACTCTTATGTTCTTTGGTATCTGCAGTAAATCTCTTATTTTGTCCTCGTTAAGAGCCCCAATCCAGCAGGTTCCATAGCCTTCTTCTGTAGCAGCCAGAATAAAATGCTCCATAGCAACAGCTGCATCAACCATATAATAATCTCTGCCCTCTATGGTTCCGCTTTCAGTTGGGTCTGCTACCACCACTGCAGCCAAAGGAGCTTCTCTTACAGCTTCAGAAGCATCCTCAGAAGTATTTATAACAGTTTCCGACAGCTGCTGAATGAGATTTTCATCATCCACAATTATAAATCTGTAGCAGGAATTATTTTTCCATGATGGTGACATCATTGCCGCAGTAACCATTCTTTCAATTCTCTCACGGGGAATTTCATTTTTTTTAAACTTTTTAATACTGGTTCTGTTTTCTATTACATCATAAAACTGCATATAATCACACTCCTCTATTAAAAGGTATTTTACGTAAATTATATGAAGTTTATACGGAAATATATATTAAATTTTTTTTGTAAAGAAACTGATTTTTTCTGTATCCATGCTATTCACATCGGACTTAAAGCCATCAATATAATATTTAAACAATTTCCAGGGTTCTCTTCTTATTATAATTCTGCCAATGGTTTCAATAAATAAATAGGGAACAAATATAATTTTCTCCGAAATATTTGAATTTCTTCTCATAAATACTATTCTGTTTTTATTTAAAAAATAATAGCTTAAACCTACAAACTTAGAAATTGTAGCAGATCCTTTATGATACACAATGCTGTCAGAGGCACATATTAATTTATATCCCTTTTCCTTTGCCTTTAAGCAAAACTCAGTTTCCTCATAAAATAGAAAATAGTTTTCAGGAATGAGCCCTATTTTTTCAAACACCTCTCTTTTGCATATAAAGCATGCCCCGCCAATATAATCCACATCATAAAATTTATGCTTCAGCTCCTTATATGGAACACCCTTATAGCTGCCCATAGCCAAACCTCTATACAAATTAATGTTTGCCCCCATGGCTTGAACTATATCAGGTTTATTATAATCACATATGCATGGTCCAACTATTCCAACCTGCTCGTCTTCCAGCAATTTCAGCAAGGGCTTTAAAAAGTTTTTATGAACCTTAACATCGCTGTTTAATATACATACATAATCAGCTTCATGCTGTAATGCATATTTTATGCCAATATTATTTCCATTGGCATAGCCAAGATTCCCACTGCTTCTTAAAAAAACAAAGTCCTGCTTTTCAGCTTCACTGCTTAAAACTTCTATGGAATTATCCATAGAACAATTATCCACCACAATTATATTAAAGTTTTCATTATCCACTTCATTTAAACTTTCAATGCACTGCAGTGTATCACTGCAGGAATTAAAATTAAGTATTATAACATATAAATTTTTATTCATTTAAGCTGTTACACCTTTCATATAGCGGTTAGTTTTTCCTTTAATTTATCCACTATTATATCCCAATTATATTCACTTTTGCACAACTGAACCATATAATTTGAGTACTTTTCCTTATTATCATCTAAAATAATTTCCTTAAGGGCATCTTTCAAGCTTTCTGCCTTGTTTTCCCTGACAATTCTGCCCTGATCGCCCTGTACCAGCTCCGGAGCTATTCCCACATTGGTAGAAACTATTACATTGCCAAAGGAGGCTGCTTCTAAAAGTGCTATGGCAAAGCTTTCATATTGAGAGCTCAAGCAGAATATCTTTGATTTTAAATAATATTTATTGAGCCTATGCCTGTCTTCAATACCCCCAGTAAATATTATTTTATCCTTTAAATTTGGATTTTTTATAAAGAAGCTATTAATATACTGCTTAAATCCGTCTTCTATGGGGCCTATAAAAATAAGCTTCCATTGATTTAGTATTTCTTCATCCAGCATACTGAATGCTTCCATAATTTTATCTGAACACTTTTCAATGCTGCCTATTCTTCCAACAGTAATAATATTATTTTCCTTACTGGAATATTGAATATCATTGTATAAGTCTGTAGAACTGTAATCTATGCCATTTGTAATGTTTATAATCTTATTCTTAAACTTAGGCAGTATTTCAATCAGCTGTGAATACAGCTCTTTCTGCTCCACACCAATAACATCCACCTTATTAAAGTATGACATAAATATCATCTTTTTTATTCCGGTTAAGCCTTTGATTTTTTCTAATAACTGCTCGGTGCAGTCCAGCTTTAAAAATATTTTACCCCCACTGTTCTTACTCTTATAAACATAGGCATATAAAACTGATCTAAGAGTAACATGAAATATTTGAAGCACATCAATTTTATTTGAAAATTTATTTAAATATGTAATTCCATCAACTACAGCATTGTGCTTTTTATTTATAAAATCCATTTTAAGCCCTTTGACTTCCTTATTTAAATAATTGTAATCATCGTTATTATATGTAGCAACAAAGGATTCCCACCCAAATAGCTTATTCATTTTATATGCAATCATGCCCACATCTTTTATTAAATGAACATTTTTAGTTTCAGGATAAAGCACACAATATCTCATGTTTATACCTCATTTTTTTTAATTAAAATAGATTTTACCTCTTCAACCTTTATATATTTAAAAACAAAAATTGAAATGAAGTAAACCAAAATGGCACTTAAAATAATAACTACAGTATTAACTGATAAATATTTTAATATAACTATAATCAATGTCATGAAGGCTGTTGGTATCAGCACTTTTGCTATATTCTCCAAATTGTTTATGTCAGTAACTTTTAATGCATACTTTCTCATAAGCACTAAATTTATTACTTCTGAAGCCACAGTAATAACTGCTGCAATATTCATGCCGTAAACCGGAGTAAAAATTAAGTTTAAAACCAAATTAACCAGTGACGAAATCAGTACTATATTTAAATACTTTTTCTCCATTCCCCAGGCATTTAACCCATAACCATAGAGCTCCCTTATAAAAAGCATCAGTATATATATCATCAATATGGAAAATGGAATATAAGCTTGTATATATTCTTTTCCAAACAACAGTAGTATAATTTCCTTTGAAAGTACTATACCACCTGCTGCAGCCGGCACGCAAATCATTACCACTATTTTAGACAAATAGCCTGTAAGCTTCTGCAGAGCCTTTTTATTATTTTCATTATAAAAGCTTATAAGCTGTGGAAAGGCTGGTGTAAATATAATTGTAACCACATTTGTTAAAAACAAAATTATATAATAAGCAGATGAGTAAACTCCTGCCTCTCCTTCGGTTCTGGTGAACTCAATAATTATTCTGTCCACATTGCAGTTTATCATAGCCAGTATTCCCGATATTAAAAACGGCATACCAAATTTAACATACTGAACTGCTTTACTCCTATTAAACCTTAAATGAAATTT
The DNA here is from genome assembly GCA_029256485.1 of Clostridiaceae bacterium. Next base: position 26,401 of record JAQSXU010000043.1, on the reverse strand, counting down.
AAATTTATCTATTCTCTTATAGATAAACAGCTGATATAAAAATCCAATTAATAACCCAATAAATGTAAATATAGGAATAAGCATTACCTGCTGTTCAGTTTTCAGAAATAAAAATATAAAAACAAATGGGATTAAATTTTTCAGTATATTGTACACAGCATTATGCTGCATTTCCTGTGTTCCCATAAAAACCCAGTCCAAATTTAAGGCTGATGGGAAAACTGTGATACCATATAGTATTAACAACAATTTAAATTCATAATTTTTATTTATGAAAAAAGTTAATATTAAAATAAGAATAAAGCAGAAAATTGATGCAGCAAGTCTCATGGATATAATTTCCCCTACTATTGCATCTACCTTCTGTATATTCTTTGATATTTCCCTTGTTCCATAGGTTTGCAGTCCAAGCAGTGCTGCCATAGTGAAATAAACCATTATTGCCTGAATAACAGTAACACTACCAAATAAATTGGTTCCTAAAACCCTAGCGTAATATATGCCCACAACCCAGCAAAAAAAGAAGAGCTTATTTAAAGCTCACCCTTTTAGTTTTTCTTATCTTTTATTATATATTTACTTACTATTACTTTCAATATAAATTTAGGAATGCTTCCCAGCCTTTTTATTCTCCATGGTTCCATTGAAACCCTGTAAAGCCACTCCAACCCTAATTTAATCATCCACCTTGGTGCCCTTCTTAATTCACCTGCAAATACATCAAAGCTTCCTCCCACACCCATAAATATGCTGCAGGACAGCTTATCCATATATTTTATGATAAACCTTTCCTGTCTTGGGCTTCCCATGGCAACAAATATGGCATAAGGCTTTTTATTGTTAATTTCAGAAATTAAATCTTCACAATTGTCTAAATTAAAGAATCCATTTCTATATCCGCAGATGCTTAATTCTGTGTATTTCCTTCTCAGCTCTAAAACACATTTTTCTATAGTTTCCTGCTTTGTTCCCAGAAGATAAACAGACTTATTATTATCCTGGCAGTACTTTAATATATCCTCTACAAGTTCTATACCTGCAATTTTTTCCTTTACCGGCACCCCTGCAATTTTAGCAGCAATAACTATACCTACTCCATCAGGGATAATTACAGACTGCTTTGAATTGAATTCATCAAACAATTCCCTATTGGAAAGGCCGTTAAATAATATCTCAGGGTTTCCCGAAACTATATTTACCTTTTCAAATTCATTTATGTACTTAAGCAGACTTGATTTATCTTCATTATAAACTTTATATCCTAAAATATTTGAAAACATATACTCCTCCCTTAGTTATCGCATAGTGCAACAAATGTCCAAAAATATACAGCTATTTGAGGAACAAATAAAAGATTATCTGATAAATTCATAAATAAGAATGCCACAGCAGATGCAAAAAATCCAGTATAAAATATCCTTTTAATATTACTGTTAGAATGTTTTAATGTTTTATAAATTTTAGATAATGCGGTTAATATAACTGCAGCAAAGGATAAACCTCCAAACACACCCAATTCAGTTTCAACCTTAAGATATGAATTATGAACAGGGTACCTGGTATAATCCGCATAAGCCAGCTGAGGATACTTTTTCACATATTCATCATAGTAGCTTACATAATTCCCATTTCCAACACCTAAAATTGGGTGATCCTTTATCATTTTAACAGCAGTTTTCCACAATCTCAATCTTGATTCATTTAAATTACTGTTTCCAATATCCTTAATTCTGGAACTGATTTGAGGAATAAAATATGATACCCCCCCTAAAATTCCAATTGGAATAAGAAATTTTAAGCTGTACATAGCAGCCAGTATTAAAAGTCCAAGAGCAATTCCTATAAAGGCATTTCTTGACCAGGTCAATACAATATTATATAAAATTAAAACAAGCAAAGTTGAATATATAACCTTTAAAGCCCTTATTTTTTCCTTGATAACAAACATTATCACAGGAAAAATGCTTATAACTAAAAAAGCTGCAAAAGAATTTGGATTTCCGAAGGTAGAAGCTATCCTTTCCTTATTTACTCCGTTAAATACATAATAGTATTTATGTTCAAGTCCAAGTCCAGTAGCAACTTGAATTATTCCAATTACACAAGTGGTAAATACAGATGCAAAATAACTAAATTTAATTTTCTTAAAGAATCTTTCCTCTTTATAATTTAACTTTAAAATAATAATTAAAACAAAATAGGAAAAGAATCTCAAGGACTCTGACAAAGCCAGGGATTTTTCCTTAGCATATAATACTGAAAAAACCATTATAATAGAAAGACATAACATAGATATTAAAAACAGGTCACTAAATACACACTTTATAATGTCCCTGACAGACACCCTTTTTTCAATCAGTGCAGCAAAAAATGTTAAAAATATTACCAGCAGCAGCAGGTCACTGACAGAGCCTTTATCCTTTATGGTTAAATTATATGGTATCACTGGAACCAGAAATATATAAATGCAAATAAGTACGTAACTGATTTTATACATTTGCTTTTTCATGGCCATCACCCTCTTAACTATTATTGATTAAAAAAGAATAGAGGTCAACCTGAATACTGATGGTTTAACCTCTAACCTATATTAATAAGAGTTACAAAAACTTGAACAACAAATTAAACTTACCTAAATTTACTAATACAAGATTATTATAACACATCTTATCACAAATTAGAATAGGTATTATAATTTTTTCATAATTTTTATTATTTATTTAAATTCTACTCTGCACTTAGCAAAATCAAACCTTCCAGGCCTTACTTCAGCCTGTTTAAATATAAAGCTTACCACCTTTGACTTGCCAGGATTAATATTTTCTAGTTCAGATGCATTAGAAAATACCTTGCGGCTGATTAAGGTACCGGCACCATCAAAAATGCACACAGGCAGCTTTTCAACCTTAACAGGTTTTGCATTGCCGTTTCTGAACAGCAGTGTACACCTGATATCATCCTCAGGAGTAAACTCCAGCTTAAATAAAGAAACTGAAAATTCATTTGCCTTTAATGTAGGTAAACCATTGGCAAAATTCTTTAAAGCACTTTCCTGTTCAAAAGAAAGATTTGTTGGTATATTTTCAATGTCTGCAGCTACAGAATTAAATGCCTTCATCTGAACTGACGTATTGAATTTAAGGCTGTAATCCTTGGATTCGTCAAAAGCCACACCTTCAGGAATTTTAAAATTCACAGTAAAATGTCTTGCACCATGGCTTTTAATTAATCCCTCATCTTTAAAATTAAAATTCTGGCTCATTATCGGATTTTCTTTATCATCCATTATAACTAAAGGAATTTCCTCTAAAGATAAATTAGTGCTTAGGCCATTTCTCACAAAAAATCCTGCCTCTAAATCATCCTCATTTTTAGTAAAATAAGTAACATAAATATCTATGTCATTGTCCTTCAATGGATGTTTATCATTTATTTCCTTTAGTTCCTCTTCAAATACACGTTTCTTTAGTTCTGACAGTGATTGATCATTTCCTAAATCCAAAAATATTTCGCATTTGTTTTCCATAAATGCCTCCTGCTACTATTGCTAGTTTTATATTTTGTTTATTACTTTATCCATGCACCGCTGGCATCTAATTTATAGCTTCCAATGGTTGTGCTGAATGCCATGGCACCGCTGCTATATAAATAATACCACTTTCCGCCGTATGAAACCCAGCCCGTTGCCATTGCACCACTGGATTTTAAGAAGTACCATTTTCCGCTTACCTGTGTCCAGCCAACTGCCATAGCTCCGCTGTTATCCAGGAAGTACCAGGTTGTGCCGTCTAAAAACCATCCAGTTTTCATTATACCTGTACTATCTAAATAATACCACTTATTGTTCACAAATTGCCAGCCTGTTAAAGAAATATTATTTTTATATAAATACCAGCTGTTATTCTTTAATACCCAGCCATCTGGAGTTGTTGATGGTACAGTAGGTGTAGTAGGTGTGGTTATATCACCAACTAAATTTACGATATTTGTGCCTGGGTAATAAAAATTCAGTATTTCGCTATATGTTTTCCCGCTAAGCGCCATCTGCTGAGCCCCCTTTTGGCTCATTCCTATACCATGCCCATTTCCTTTACCAGTAAAAGTGTAAGTATTTGTTTTTTCATCGAAAGATATAGTGTATAATGAGCTTGGTAATGATAAAAACGTTCTAGCACTATCTTTTGAATATGCTAACATTTGCTGTGCACCTGCTGAATTTACGTAATTAATTTCTATATTGCTTACTCTTCCACTTGGATAATAGGTAATTGTATTTCTATTAATACTTGTAAATGTATCAGTAGACGAAATAATCTTTTTGCTTTTTAAAATTGTATCTATATCCGTTGCAGTAAATAATTTAGTCCAGCTATCTTCTGGATCAAATGTATCTAACTTCTCCTTATAGTACGCATAAGAGTCACCCCAAACATTGCTGCTGTCTTCAATGTACCCACCATTACTAGCCGAATACAATGCTTCGATAATATTCGACTGATACTGTAAAACCATTCCCTTGGTTTCGTAAACAGCCCTATCTACATTTGTTAATGTTCCATAATATCCTTTGTAAACTTGGCAGCTAATAGTGTCATTTAAATCATAACCATTTGATCCATATTTATTTAAATTTCTCAAAGCATAGTTTCTTGCTGCTATTGCTTGAGCTTTTAATGCTTCAATATTATAAGAGCTATACATTTCTGAAGGTACAACACCTTTTAAATAATCTTCTATATAAATACTATTTATAGGTAAAATACCTATGTTAGCTCCTACAGTCTTAATTTGAAAACTAATAGTTCCTAAATATTTGTACTTATTCGAACCTGAAGTAATACTTATGGTGTTTCCAGCCTGTGAAGGGACAAAATTCACCGAATCCACTGCCGATCCATTTAAATCTATCTTGTCATTACTTTTTAGAAGAGTAAAACTTGTCCCACTTTTATACAAAGTGGAATTCACTGTATAATCTCCATTAATTGTAACATTTATGCTATTGGACATCATACTTTCTAATCCAATTCTAAGATTTGCACCATTATAATAAGATGTGAAATCAGCCGCCATAACCTTATTAATGCCGCTGAACATTGTAAAAATGAAAACAGCAATTAAAAACTTTACAGCACACTTAACACTTCTTTTCTTTGAATACAACATAAAAAAATCCCCCTATTTAAAATAATTCTATATTTAGTCTATGCCAACAACAATTAAATCAGTACTTACCCATACTCCATTGGCATCAAAATTATATATGTCTACTTTTGTATTTGCTGCCATCTCACCTGAGGCATAATATAAAAAGTACCAGTTGTTTTTATATTGAAGCCAGCCTACAGCCATGTCTCCACCCGGATTTGAATAATACCATTTGCTGTTGTATAAAATCCAGCCAACAGCCATATCTCCATTAGGATTTAAATAATACCATTTTCCTCCATTAGAAAGCCATCCAGTTTTCATTGTACCATTTGAATTTAAATAGTACCATTTACCGCCAAGAGATTTCCAGCCCGTGGCCATTGTACCATCTGGATTTAAATAGTACCAGTTGTTTCCAGCATATAGCCAGCCTGTACTCTTTGTCCCACTATTATTCATATAGTACCAATTGCCTGCAGTTTGTACCCATCCGCTGGCCTTTACCGTAAAATTTGAAAATACAAGGGTGCCAGCTGCTACGATTATGCTTAAAAAAAATGTTGCAACTCTTTTATTATACAAAGTTTATTCCTCCCAGAATTTTATTTGTCATAAATAATTATACCTTATTTTTATTATATATTAATTTACAATTCAGTATCAATGTGTAGTGAAACATTACTTAGTTTATATTAAAATTCATTACCACAGGCTTTAATATTTTACCGCCTGAAGCAGAGCCCACATTGCCGCTGACCACCAATGTATAGCTTTGCCCAGATTTGTATGTGCCTGATGGAACACTTATATGCAAAGTTTTTTTATCACTGTCCAGCACTACATTGCAGTTTATTTTTTGAAATAAGCTGTCATAAATATATACGTTGCTGTTATTTATAGTGGTTGAGTCCAGACCCACACTAAACTTTACATTCCAAACTTTATTTAAATCACTGGTATTTTTTGAAGGCCACTTAGTAGAATTATCCGGTACTACTGATGCAGTGGAACTTGTATTATCCATAGTAAATGCTTTTAAAGCCACGTTTTTATTGATATTGTACTTATTAACATCTTCCCAATATGAACCATCTGCAGATACAAAGCTTCTTCCCAGAGCTGCATTTACTATAATGCCTAAAGTATAGTCATCAGTTTCAACTGGTGCATAGGCATTATTTCCTGAAGTAATGAACTTAATGGCTACAGTGTACTTTTCACCAGGTTTTAAATTCACTGGGTTGTCCAGCTTTATTGTTCTATAACCTGCTTTCTCCATATTACCGGATTTAATTTTGGTAAGGTTAGTTAAGCTATCGCTTCCTATGCTGCAGTAAACTTCATAATATGTATTTTCAACATTGAAATATGTGCTTACTGCGGCTAAGCTCTCAGGCTTTGATGAACTTTGAAATACATTTGCAAACCATATTTGGTTATAGCCGGAAGGTAGTTCATAAATATATCCATTTTTATCATATTGATATATATGGTTGTAATTGCTGCTGCTTTCTGCAGTGAAGCTTGTCAAGTCTGTCCCTATTACTCCATCATAATAGGATACATAAAAATATCCATTATCACCAAAGTCAGTTCCCCAGCTGTTTTTACAAATAAAGGCTCCATTTCCTGCAGGCTGATCTAAAAAATTTTCCTTGGGGTAATTATCGTCCCAGCCCACAATGATAATATCATGATTAGCATCTGTCCTGTCAGAGGAATATGGATCATAATAAGAATAATTACTTTCATTATAATTATAATCATCCCAGTAAAGTGAGCTGTCCACAGCACCATTGGTGATGATCTGGCTTTTCAGCTCTGAATTGTCAAGGGGTGATGTTCTGTCAGGAAGATACATAACGTCCTGCACATGCATTGCAGACGTAAAGGATCCTCTGTTTACAATGGAAGTTAAGGAATCAGCATCAGTGCTTTGAAGCACAGGTCCTGCCCATGCTGCATAGTATGCAGTGGCCATGTCTCTGTTTCCTCCAACATAGTAGTAGCCAGGTGCTGAACCACCAGTTACCACATTGTTTTCAGAGAAGTTATAGGTTCCATATCCCTTTTCAAGAAGATAGGATTCCAGAGATCCCGTGGCAGCAAAAGCCCAGCATGTACCATTACTGCCCTGATCGTCAGCAGGTGTAACTAAATTCAACTTTCTTAAATCATAAGCTGAAGGTAAACTACTTGTACTTTTTTTTAAATTAGTTTTGGATTTTATAACTTTGAAGGTAGATGGTTTTCCACCAAGAACTGAGGAATTTAAAGATGCTGAAATATATTTTTCGCTTAAATTATTTGTGGTATAAGTGCTATTGATATTACCAGCAGCCTGTGCGAAATGAGGTAACTGCATTAAGGTAACTGCTGTAATTAAAGATAAAATTATTTTAATACCCTTTTTCATAATTACCATCCTTTTAATGTAAAGTTAAATTAACTTAAATTTTATAATAATTATACCATAAGTTAAAAAAAAGAGAAGATTAATCTATCTTCTCTTTTTGTTGTTTTTTGTATAAAACAGCTAAGCAAATGCCTGAGATTGTAATTAAAAGTCCTATTATTAAATAAAACCGCAAATCATAAACAGTGCCTGTGGATGGTAATTTTTTTACAGCATTTTCTTCTGATTTGCTATTGTCATTTGGTGAAAGATTATTTTTATCTGCCAAAGCTAAATTTAAAAATTCGGAGCTTGTTTCATTTGGTTTTAAACTGCTTAACAGGGATTCAGCTTTATTTAATGAATCAGCACCGTTATTCACATCATCTTTGACTTTAATATCAGGACTGATACCTTTTTTATTTATTTCATTTCCCAGAGGAGAAACAAATCTAAGTACAGTAAGCTTCAAATAGCTGCTATCAGGCAGCATAAATACATTTTGTGCAACGCCTTTTCCATAGGTGTTTTCTCCAACAAAAACTGCCTTTTTATTATCCTTTACTGCAGCAGATAATATTTCAGAAGCACTGGCACTGTATTGATTTATTAAAAATATTGTGGGCTTATCAATTACTTCCTTATGATCCGTCCCATAGTATAGTATAGGATCTCCGGTTTTAGGCTGCATTTTTGATACTAGTTTAGTACCTATGAAATATCCTGCAATGTCAAAGGATATATTGGCATAGCCTCCAGGATTATTTCTAAGGTCAATAATGTAACTATCCACATTTTCCTTCTTAAGTGCATTATAAGCATTGGTGAATTCCGTGTTGGTGTTATCCCCAAAGGAAGATATCTTTAAATAGCCAATATGGTTATTTAATACGGTTTTTTCCACAGTTGGTATCACTATTTTCTCCCTTAAAACATCGAAGCTAAGTAAGCTTCCTGCCCTGTTAACCTCCAGATGAACTGAAGTTCCAGGTGTTCCCTTTACATATGAGGTAGCTTGTTCTACCGGCATTCCACTAAGGCTGTGTCCATCTGCTTTAGTAATAATATCTCCTGGTTTTAACCCAGCTTTCATGGCAGGTGTGTTGTCATAAACAGATAAAATTTTTATACCTTCCTTTGCGGAATCAATCTGTATTCCTATTCCTGTAAAGGTATTGTTAATGGAATTTACAAAATCGTTGTACTGCTGCTTTGTAAAATAAGCTGAATAAGGATCATTTAGGGATTTTACCAGACCTTCAACATTCTCAGCAGAATTTATGGAAGAATCCTGTATATCCCCTATATAATATTGCTTTACTATATCCTTTGCTGAATTAAGAACACTTTGCGTATTTGAATCTGCAAATACTGTAGTATTGAAACCGGTGATAAAAACAGCGGAAATAATTATGCTTATTATTCCAGATACAATTTTATTACACTTTTTCATATTAATAATCCTTTCATTGGTAAATAGTTGAACTTATCAGTTAGTATGACCACACTCTGGTGCCATTAGGCATATTGTAATAAATATATTCAGCGTCCTCAATGGCAAGCCTAACGCAGCCATGAGATGCAGGAACTCCAAGTGTTGGATCCTGTATGTTGCCATTATTGTCTAGTAATACTGTATGAAATAGATAGTTTCCGTAAAAACCTGTAAAGTATTTGCATATGGTGTTGCTTGCAGCTCTGAACTGAGGACCTCTTCCATAAATGCTGTATAGTCCTTTTACCGTTGGTGTCTCAGCTCTTCCAGAGGCACATCTCATTGATCGAATTAATGTCCAATGGTTTGTATAGCCCGTGTATATATTTACCATTTGATTTGTTGAATCAATGGTAATGAAATATTGGGTGGCGCTGGACACACCTGAGGAATTTACTGCTGCCTGAAGACCTGCCTTTGCAGCCATCTCTCCATTTTTGTATAAACAATACCAGGTTCCATTACTTTGTATCCATCCAGTAGCCATAGCCCCGCTGGAATATAAATAATACCATTTTCCATTTTTATAAATCCAGTCAACAGCCATATCTCCACTGGAGTTTAAATAATACCATTGTCCATTATAAAGCAGCCATCCTTTAACCATAGCTCCGTTTGGATTTAAATAATACCAGTATCCCTTGTCCATTTGCCATCCAGTTTTCATTTCTCCATTGGGCATTAAATAATACCAAACACCATTGTAATTTAACCAGCCGGTTTTTTTTATGCCTGTTGCAGCGTCATAATAATACCATTTTCCATTAACTTTAACCCAGCCTTTAGCGGCATTAACAGTTACAGTACAGGATGCTGTTTTGCTGCCATCCACAGTGGTGGCTGTAATAACTGCACTTCCCTGCTGCAGGGCAGTCACTAAACCATTGGCATCCACTGAAGCTGTATCAGCATTACTGGTTGTCCATTTTATTTGTTTATTAGAAGCATTTTCTGGAAGTATAGAAGCATTTAATTGTAATGTACTGCCCACTTCCAAAACTGCGTCTTTTTTATCCAATGTAATTCCACTTACCAGCATTGCTGGATCATTAGTACTTGGCGGTACAATATTGCCGTCTGCCTTTACAGTTAAAGCTGAGCTGAAGGCAATACTGAAAGTAAAAAGTAAAGCTAGAAATAATTTAATAACCTTTTTCATGGTTACCCCCTTGATGCACTTTAAATATTATTTTCCCTGTTAAAATAATATTTCTACCTTTACTATATTATCACTTTTTTTTAAATATTAATATTACTTTGAAAGATTATGAATTAATGATTTTATGTCCACAGTTTTAGTCAGCATTCCATTTTCCTTTAAAAAGTCCTGAGTTTTTTCTAATTCTTTTATGTCCTTATCTGTAATTTTAGGATTGAAATCATATAAAGTATACATATCCTTTACCTGATCTATGGACATTTGAGTTTCCTCTGAAGCCAGTTTATATGTTTCTGCAGTATTGTTTTTCATAAATTCCAGGCTCTTTTGATGAACGCTCATATACCTTTTAGCTATGTCCTCGTGTTTATCAAGGAAATCTCCTCTGGCTGCTATTACAATAGTAGCATCCAGTAATCCTTCTCCTGTAGTTACAATATGTGCACCCTTAGCCGCTGCCTGAGGCACAGCTGCTCCTGCAACTAAGGCTGCATCTGCACTGCCTCCCATGATTGCAGCTACTGCCTGTGGGATTCCCATATTTATAAACTGAACATCGCTTGCCTTCATATTTTTGCTTTTTAATGCCTCTAAAAGAAGCTGATGTAATATAGTTCCCTTTGGTCCTACAATTTTTTTGCCCTTAAGGTCTGCTGCTGTCTTAATGGCTGGGTTCTTTGACATAATTGTGAAAGCCTTTGGAGCTCTGCTGTACATGCCAATTATCTTAATGTTTACTCCATTAGCTGCTGCAAGAATAACTGAGGTAGCACCAATGGCATTACAGAAATCCAGTGACCCTGCAGCTACTGCTTCAGTCATTTTAGAACCTTCTGTTATTTCCGGGAATGTAACCTTTATATTATCCTTTGAAAATTCATTTTCAAATAGATTTTTCTTTTTTTCCACTATGGATGGCACATTAAGAGGTGCCTTAACATAAGAAATATTTATATTCTTTACTGTTTCCTTTGCCTGCTGATTAGTGGCATTACCTTGATTTTTGCCTGCAGCACAGCCTGTTAAAGCAGAAGTGGCCAGTAAGCTGCAGCAAAGTAATGCCCCTGCCTTCTTTAAGATTTTCATTTTAGTGTCCTCCCAAAAACTTTAATTTTTTAATAAAATAATATTTAGTATCTGCTCCCTGAGTTTTATGAAGTCAATACCGGCTGTATCCCTATAGTAATCCATATTCACAGGAACCTGTTTTACAATACTTCCCTGATCCATAATCACCACATTTTCACCTAAATATATTGCTTCTTCAACATCATGAGTAACAAATACAATAGTTTTTTTATATTTTTTAAAAATGTTAATAAATTCATTTTGAAGCTTTCTTCTATTAAAAGCATCCAGGGCTCCAAGGGGTTCATCCATTAATATTATGTCTGGATCATAGCAAAGTGTTCTGCCCAGAGAAACCCTTTGTGCCATGCCTCCTGAAATCTGAGAAGGATATGCATCCTTAAACTTCTCAAGTCCCAGCATCTCCAAATATTTATTAACAATTTCATCAACATTACTTTTATCCCTTCCCTTTGAAATGGGGAAAGCCATGTTCTGCTGAACTGTAAGCCATGGCATTAATCTAGGCTCCTGAAAAACAATACCCACTTTTCCTGAGCCATTTTCAATTTCACTGGTGTTTAAGAAATTTATCTGACCACTAGTTTGTGTTTCCAACCCGCATATTATTCTAAGTAAAGTGGTTTTTCCGCAGCCGCTTTTACCAACTATAGTTGTGAAGCTTTCATTTTTTATATTCAAATTTATATCCTTAACTGCTTTTATCTCCTCATTATTTATGTAAAATGACTTGGATAAATTATTAATCATTAACCCTGCCATGTTCCGCCCCTTTTCCATAATAATTTATTATGCTCATAATAATATAATCTATAGCATATCCAGACAACCCTATGGACAATATACCCACAATTATGATGTCAGGTCTTGAAAGCTGTTCAGCATCCATTATCATATAGCCAATTCCCGATGAAGCTGCTATTAACTCTGCAGCCACCAGCGATCTCCAGCTGTAGCCTAAGCCCAGCTGAATGCCTGTGAGTATGGAGGGCACAGCCTGAGGTAAAATTATTTTTATAAATTTATCCTTTGAGCTGAAATTAAAAATCCGTCCCACTTCCAAAAGCTTTTTATCATAATTGGTTATTCCATTTAATGTGCTGGAAAACACGGGAAAGAAAGTGGCAAGAAAAATCACTGCCAGCTTTGAGGTTTCCCCAATGCCAAACCATAATATTAACATTGGAATAACTGCAATAGGAGGCACATGCCTGCCAAATTCCAGCACAGGCTCCACATAGTATTTAAACTTCTGGCTTACTCCAACTAATATGGCACAGGGAAAGGCAATTACAAAAGTAATAACAAAGCCTAAAAACACTCTTCCTAAGCTGACAGCTAAATTTTTTAATAAAATTCCATTCATCAATAAAATATATGTAGTTTGGGCCACCACCTTTGGGCCTGGTATTATGTACTCATTAAATAAATGCAGTGAAGAACCTGCCCACCAAATAAGTATAATTAAAACCGGCAGCACTGCTCCTTTTAACCTTCTCATAAAATCTTCTCCAACTAAATAAATTTTCCATAAATTTTATAAAGTATTATACCACATTTTTCAATTTATAAAAAATATTCATGAACATATTGTTTTGAACATTGAACAATGATAACATTATGTTCAAATATTGAACATACAAATGGAGGTAAATTATGAATAAAAGTCTAAAAAAAATATGTTCTATTGCATTAGCTGCAGTACTGGCAGGAACCATGACTGCCTGCGGAAATGGAAATAATTCAGTAAAAGGTGCTGAAAAAACTGCAGATGGCAAAATTCAAATTGAATACTGGTACGGCCTGGGTGGAAAACTTGGACAAAATATGGAGAAAATAATAAAGGAATTTAATGCTTCCCAGGACAAATATGAAGTAAAGGGAGTAGCACAAGAAGATTACGATGCCACTTTTAAAAATTTACAAGCTGGAATAGCCGCTAAGAAAACCCCTGCCCTAGCATTACTGGAGGCAGATAAGGAAGCAATTTTTGCAGATAAGGATTTGCTGACAGACATATGTGAATATACAAGTAAAGACAAGGACTTTAAGGAAAACAGCTATGTTGAAACATTCCTGGGCTCAGGCAAAAAAGGTGATAAGCTGCTTGGATTCCCTATCTATGGTACAACCCAGGTATTGTACTACAATAAAAAGGCATTCCAGGATGCAGGAATATCTGCGGATTCATTAAATACATGGACATCACTGGCGGCGGCAGCTAAAAAGCTTACAAAGAACAATGGTGATGGGGTTTCATTTTATGGATGGGAGCCAATGTGGGGTCCGGATAATTTAATTGATGCAGCATTAAGTAACGGCGGAAAAATACTAAGTGATGACGGAAAAAAAGTTTTAATTAATTCACCAGAATGGATTGAAGCCTGGGACAGCTTTAGGAAATGGATTCATGAAGATAAAATAATGGCAGTGCATTCAGGCGGCCAGGGCTGGGAATATTGGTATTCAACAATTGATGATGTTATGAAAGATAAAGCAGCAGGATATACAGGATCATCTGGCGATCAGGGAGATTTAGATTTCACCAAATTGGCAGCCCATGAGCAGCCTGCATTTAAGGCTGGTCAGCAAGCTAAACCAGTTGCAGAAGCCAAACTTTTAGTAATACCTAAAAATGTAAGTGAAGATGAGAAAAAAGGTGCCTATGAATTTATGAAATATTTTACCAGTGCTAAGGTCAGCGCTGAGTGGTCAATGGCTTCAGGCTATATCTCAGTAAATAAAGGAACTATGAACATTGCGCAATTTAAGGAATTTGTACAAAAAAATCCTCAAGCAGCAGTGCCAACAGCACAGGCCGTTCATGGTACAAAAAAATTTATTGATCCTACTGATGGTAAAATTCTTGATGCACTTAAGGTTGCAGCGGATAAAGTGGAAATAGAAAATATACCTGCAAAGGAAGCATTAGATCAGGCACAAAAAACTGCACAGGAAGCCCTTGATAAATGAAAGTAAAAAATGTATTAATATTTATTTTACCAGCAGTGATTCCCCTTTCAATATTTTGGATTTGGCCTATGGCCGAATCCATATTTATAAGTTTTACAGATTGGGATTACATGACATCCTCTTATCATATAGTAGGACTTGCTAATTATAAAAGCATATTTTCTGATGAAATGTTTTACAGTGCACTTAAGAATACTTTTGCTTTTGCTGCAGGCACATTGATTCCAACTATAGCCGGTGGATTGACTCTGGCTTTGATATTGAAGGAAAAGCTTAAAGGGTCAGCTCTCTATAAGGGAATAATATTTTCTCCATGGATAACTCCAACTGTTGCAATTTCTATTGTTTGGAGCTGGATATTTGAGCCAAGGTATGGATTTGCCAACTATATTCTGCAGACTTTAAATTTACCTAAATTACAGTGGCTGCAAAGTTCACATACTGCAATGATTGGAGTTACAATTGTTACCGTATGGAAGGGGCTGGGATGGGCAATGGTATTTTATTTGACAGCCTTGGAAAAAGTTCCAATTGCATTATATGAAGCAGCATCTGTAGATGGAGCAGGCTCTTTTAAAAAATTTAAAAGTATAACGCTGCCCCTTATATCTCCAACCACATTTTTCTTAACTATAATAACAACTATAAATTCTCTTCAGGCATATGATCAAATTAAAGTTTTAACCCAGGGAGGGCCATCCGGAAGTACAAGAACTTTATTATATTTGTATTACCAAACTGCCTTTGAAAACTTTAATATTGGTGAAGCAGCTGCCATTGCTGCAGTGATATTGATAATAACCGCTGCATTATCGGCAGTACAATTCATTACCTCCAGGAGGTGGGTACACTATTGATTAGAAAATTATTAAGGCACATGGTTCTTATAATTATTAGCATAATAACCTTTTTTCCATTCATATGGATGATAAGCAGCGCCCTTAAAACCAAGGATGAGATATTTAACTTTCCACCAGCATTAATTCCCAAATCTCCTCAATTTATTAATTTTATTAATGTTTTTAAGGAAGCTCCTTTTGCTCTATATATGTGGAATAGTTTATTTACGGCGGTTTTAGAAGTCACATTCCAGGTTATAAGCTCCGCAATGATAGCATATGCATTAACACAATTTGAATTTAGAGGCAAAAAAATATTATTTGCAGTAATAATGGGTACATATATGCTGCCAACAGCCACTACCTATATTCCCTGTTATATTTTACTTTCAGATATCAATTTAATAGATACATTAACAGGGCTTATAATAAGTAATCTTGCAAATATATTCGGCATTTTTTTAATGAGGCAGGCTTTTTTACAAATTAATAAAAGCCTGGTTGAAGCAGCAGTTATTGATGGTGCATCTCACTGGAAAATACTATGGAAAATAGTATTTCCCCTAACTAAACCAACCTTTATAACATTTGGACTAATAAGTTTTGTTACATGTTACAATGATTACATGTATCCCTCCTTAATAACTAAAAGCCCAGAGAAATTCCTTGTTTCAGCAGGTCTTAGACAATTTTTCATACAAGGAGGAGCCTATGGGATAAAGTGGCCTGAAATAATGGCTGCCAGCACCATTACTGTACTACCCCTTTTAATATTATTTGTAGCAGCTGAAAAATGGTTTATGCAGAGTATATCAGACAACGGTGTTAAAGGATAACTATATTTTGATTAAATTTAAATCTGTTTGTCAAAAATATTGATATATTGTTCATTAGGAAGTGCTTACCATGAAGTATTATTTAATTATCCTTTTAAGATCAGTTGTTACTTATTTTATTCTGCTTCTTTTCGCCAGAATTATGGGAAGAAAGCAGATTTCACAGTTAACATACTTCGATTATGTGCTTGGAATAACCATTGGCTCCATTGCAGCAGTGGCTTCAGTAGATAAAACTATCAGTGTGATTGATGGCTGCTTCTCAATTATTATATGGAGCCTTCTTACATTATTGATTTCAGAAGTAACTTTAAAAAATATTAAATTAAGATTATGGATAGACAGTGAACCTTTATTGATAATTAATAAAGGAAAAGTTATCTACAAAAATATGAAAAAGGCCAAATATAATATAGGCGATCTATTAATGCAGCTTAGAGTTAAAGATATTTTTTATATAACTGATGTTGAAATCGCAATCTTAGAGCCTGACGGTAAGCTAAGTGTTCTTAAAAAGGCTGAAAAATCTGCTGTTACTGCAGAGGACCTAAATATTAAAAAGCCTAAAGCAGGCATGATGGTGGACATTATTTTAGATGGCAGTATTTTATACACACATCTGCCCCAAATTCAAAAGGACGAGAATTGGGTTTTTCAACAGTTGAAATCAAAAAATATTTATAATATTGATGATGTAATCTATGCAGGCCTTCAGGCAGACGGAAAAGTGTATATTGTCACTAAGAATGATTAAATTATAATAAAATAAAGATTCCCGGATGTGAACTGCCGAAAATCTTCATTTCTATATTATTATTTATATGACTGTCTAAGAAGCTTAATTTCCTCTGCATAGCCTGGCAATTCATTTGGAGTTTCCAAATAAAATGGCAGATGTCTCAGTTTTGGATGATTAATAATCCTGATTATGGCCTCTTTTCCAAGGGAACCTTCTCCTATTTTTTCATGTCGGTCTTTATGGCTTGAAAAAGGATTCTTACTGTCGTTTAAATGAATTGCTCTCAGCTTATTAAGTCCAATAACTCTATCAAATTCACCCAGCACACCATCTAAATTGTTCACTATATCATAACCTGCATCATATACATGGCAGGTATCAAGGCATACTCCCATTTTATCAGAAAGATTAACGCCATCCATAATTTGTTTTATTTCCTCAAAGCTGCGGCCCACTTCTGTTCCCTTGCCAGCCATTGTCTCAAGCAAAACAGTGGTACTTTGATCCGGTTTCAAAATGGCATTCAGCATATTAACAATATATTCTATGCCAGCTTCTACTCCTTGTTTTACATGACTGCCTGGATGAAAGTTATAAAGATTATTTGGAGTATATTCCATCCTTCTCAAATCATCCTCCATAACTTCTATTGCAAATTCTCTGGTTCTTTCATCTGCTGAACAAGCATTAAGAGTATATGGTGCATGTGCCAGTATTGGAGCAAAATTATTCTCCTTTGCTATTTTCATTAAAGCCTCTGCATCCTTTGGATCCATTTCCTTTGCTTTGCTTCCCCTTGGATTCCTTGAAAAGAACTGAAATGTATTTGCACCTATGCTGAGTGCTTCTAATCCCATGGCTTTGTAGCCTTTTGATGATGATAAATGACAACCTATATTTAACATAATTATTTCCTCCATAAATCACAATATTTTTATTTACCATGTAATTATTTTACTACATTCAATGAATGATGTCCTGTAAAATATAGTATATATTACTTTAGGCCTCCCCTAAGGCTCTTTTAAATAATAGTGTTGATGTAGTTTAATATAATTATTATTTAAAAGTTTTTATTAGATAAATTATAAATTATGGATTTCTATAAGAGCTGCAAAGCTTTTTAACCGATAGGTTGTCTAATATCCATTTCCCGTTAGGGACAGACTTTATTTATATCAATATATGTTAGCTAATCATTCTTACTTTATATGAAGCAAACCTCAGCTTCCCTTATGTTTATATATGTATTTTCAACATTAATGCCAGCAATATCAGTTATAAATTTTCTAACTGACCAGAATTCTTTGCAAAAATTAATTTCTTTTAGAAATTTAAATAAACTAAGATAATTATTTAGATATTTTGTTGCCACTCCCTTGAAACGGTACAACCACTCCATGCAATGACATCTATATTTTACTGCTACTGAACTATCATCTAGAAATTTGTTACATTCTTTTATATTCATTCTTTTAAAAAACATGGCAAAAAAGTTTTTTGGTCTTGAGCATACCTGTTTATTTTTGTTTAATATTTTTCCAATATAATCTTCAGTATCTTTTGCATTCATACGGCCTGTGCCCACTGCCCTGGAATAAATATTTTTATGTGTATCTAAGGCAGTAACAACGCAAACCTTTCTATTGCTAATATTAAAAAAACTTACACTTTGGTCATGCATTCTTTTTTCATTATGTTCAATGTGTTTCTTTCCCTTCCGGGAATATTTTAAGAAGAAATTCTCCAGCTCAAATGATCCCTGCATTTTATTTTGCTTTATTTCTTTTAAGGCAGAAAGCAGTTTATGTCTCCAGTAAAACAGTGTTACATAAGAAACATTAACCTGACAGGCTGCCGCCTTAAGGGACAAGCCCTCAATTGTACACTTAATAAATATCTCCCATTTTTCAGGAAAGTGAGTTTTTGCTATAGGTGTGTTTGTAAAATCATTGAATGTTCTTCTACAGCCTTTACACATATATCTCTGTTTGCCCCGGCTTTTTCCATATAATACAGTATATGAACTGCCGCAGCGAGGGCAGATTCTCTGGACTCCATGCCTTAAGGAAATAAAATGAGATAGAACACTGTTATCATTGGATTTTGACTTTATCATAATAATTTTATACCTTTCAAAAATATAAAGTTATTATAATTATTGACAGTATATAGTGCTTTAAACTACATCAACACAGTTGTTTAAAAGAGCCATACAGGTGTGCATAGCAATTATATATATTAACTAAATATGTATTATATTGGAATTCATGTTATAATTGAAATAAGAATGATTATAATGCGTTTTTTTAAATTATATGATATAATTACCATTAATTAATTCGGAATTATATAAGTTATGAGGAGGGTGAAAATGGAAAAGAAACAGTATATCTGTCCAAAGTGCGGCAACACTGAATATGAAACAGATCAATTTCAGGCAACAGGAGGTAATTTTGCAAAGATATTTGATGTACAGAATAAAAAATTTATTACAATAAGTTGTAAAAGATGTGGATATACAGAATTGTACAAAGGGCAGTCTTCAGATGGATGGAATATTTTAGATTTTCTTATAGGTAACTAGACTTTTAGGATATAATAACTAAAAACAATTTATTATAACACTGTATTAATCAAATGAATTATACGGTGTTTTTTTCGTATTTTGAATAATATGAATAATATTCTTAAATAGTAAAAAAAAATAGAGATTTCAGTTTCCTGAAAATCTCTATTATTTTACTTGATTTATTGAACCCAGGCTCCATCGCTGCCTAATCTGTAACCGCCTATAACTGTGTTTGCAGCCATTTCTCCATTGCTCTTTAAGTAGTAATACTTGTTTCCTTCACGGTACCAGCCGGTTTTCATAGCGCCGCAGGGTTGTAACAGGTACCATTTACCACCTTCAGAATGCCAGCCTATTTTCATTGCTCCACTAGTCTGAAGATAGTACCACTTTCCTCCGTCAAGCTGCCAGCCAACCTTCATTGCGCCATTGCTTTGAAGATAATACCAGCTGCCGCCTTCAGATTTCCACCCTGAAGCCATTACGCCGTTAGTGTCAAGATAATACCACTTTCCTCCCTCTGAAAGCCAGCCGACTTTTTTGCTTCCATCGCTGTTGCCATAATACCATTTTCCATTGATATTATTCCATCCCGGATTAACTTTACCCTGTGAAGAAGCTGCATTTATTAAATCTGAATAGTTGAAGGAATTTGTTGAATTTACAGCAGGCATATTAATTGTTACAGCCTGATTTATTTTATTTGTTTCACTATTTGATGTTATGCCGATAGTGTAAATACCTGTCAGACTCTGCATGGTTGCATCCTGTGTTCCTGATGCAGCAGCCAGTTTATTCAGGCCAGGCATGTCTATAACAAATTCTCCATTTAGAGATTCATTGATTATATATCCATCACTGTTAACTGAATAGTCAATAGTTATACCTTTATCGCCAAGTAATTTTACATTTTGTAATCTGTCTACTACAGTACTTGAATTTGTAAGTAAAGCTGGAAGCTCGTCCAGAACCTTCTGAAGCTCAGCATCATTTGAAGATCCTCCAACTGATGAAACAGCTTTAATGTATTCTTCTAATAAATTAACTGCATCTGTATTGGTAGCAAAGTTAGTTAATGTATATTTTAATAATGCTTTAAAAGAAGCATCAGTTAATTTTACTTCATACACATTTACTGACTGTGTTGCTCCATCCTGCGTAATACTTTTATTTCCTAAATTGCTGACTATATTCAAGTCAGGATTATACTGTTGAGAGTATTTTGTCATGAAATCTGCTAGTTTGGTCTGAAAATCTTTACTGAAGTTAATAAGCTTACTATAATCCAGTTGTGAAGCTCCTGAAGCATTGCTTAAACTGTCGAAATCCATAACCATGTACTGTTTGCCCTTAAGTTCATTTGGAAGGCTGCTGGTTAATATTGCAGGAAGTTTCACTATTTCATTTAATTGAGGCTTGTCTCCAGTCAAATCTGTATTTACCCATACTCCCATATTCATTGACATGCCGCCAAATTGCATAGTAACATCGCTTTGTGCCTTGGCAACTGTCTTAGCTGAATTTTGGCTTGTCTTAGTTGTCATAGCAATTGTTGAATCATTAAGCATAGGTGTTAAGGTTTGCATCATTTGTTTTTCCTGGTCAGAGAGGTTTGTCCCTGCTATGTTTAATTTAACAGTAGTTGTTGTTTCCATAGAGTTTATTGTCTGTGTTTTAGCAAATGCATTATATAATGCCGTCCCTTCTGTAGAACATCCGCTAAATATCATTGTACTAACCAGTACCCCAGAAATTAGTGCTGTAAGTTTCTTTAGCCTCATAATTTTTAAATACCTCCAATAATATATTTTAATAATTATATAATATATTAGAGTTTATGTCAATTTATTACAACATTGCATAACTAAGTTCAATTATGGAGCAATAAGTAAATATAAGTTTAAATATTTAAATAAAAAAATTAAAGAGCAGTTAAAAAAGTGCACCTGCAAATGCTGATTTATTTTATCTAACATTTGCGTTGCACTTCATAAGAACTCTTTATTATAAATTAAACTGTTGTTTCAGCCTTATTTACTACCTCAGACAGCTGTTGTGAAGGTGGATTATATGGCTTAATCCAGCCCTTGTTTACAGTTAACTCGGTAAGTGAAGAATGTCCGCCAACCACCTGATTGAGGTTAGCTGAATAAAGTGCTCTTAATTCCGGTGTGGTGCTGGTCATTGCTGCATTTAGATATGCATCTGCAGCACTTTTAGCAGCTCCAAGCATGCTTCCAGCTATGACTTCATTATTTATATCAGTAGTGTTTTGAACTATATTACTTAAAATAGTTGACATTTAACTTTACCTCCTTATACCCTTGCCACATCATTTTCATTGATAAACTGCTGCATTCCTTTAATTCTTCCTTCAGATGCCAATATACCAGCTTCTGCCTGTTTTTTTAATTCATCATCTGTAATAAGTGACTGCATAGCTCTTGAAACTGCTAAGCCGTCATTTTCAAACTTTAATAGTGCTGTCAATGAAAGCACTTCTCCTTCAGCAAGTTTTCTCATATTCAAACCTCCATTTACACTTAATGTATTGATTTCTGCATTAGTATGTGTAATTTAAGTTATATTAAACATGGAAATATTAGGCTTGCTTTGAAGAAGGTTTAATCTGTGATACAAGTATTCCTGAAAGTATAAAAATGCACCCTAAATAACCTCTTGTGCTCATGGTTTCTCCTAGTATAACTGCACCGCCTACAGCTCCAAACACTGATTCCATGCTTAATATAATAGCTGCATGAGAAGGCTTGGCATTCTTTTGGGCAACTACCTGAAGAGTATAAGCTACTCCAACGGATAATAATCCTCCATAAAGTATTGGAATTAAGGCACTGAATATGCCGCTAAAAGTGATTTGTTCAAATATGAAGGCAGATATAAGGCTTAATATTGAACAGGTTGCAAACTGAATACAGGATAATTTCAAGGAATCCAGCTTTTTTGTAAAATAATCTATGGTTAAAATGTGAACGGCCCAAAATAGTGCTCCTATAATTTGAAGCAGGTCCCCAAAACCTATGGTAAAATTTTCATTTATACTTAATAGATAAAGTCCTGCAACAGCAAGGACGACTCCTATCCAGGCGCTCTTTCCAATTTTATGCTTTAGGAACACTCCTATAATAGGCACCAACACAATGTAAAGCCCTGTAAGAAAGCTTGCTTTTCCGGCAGTAGTATAAATAAGTCCAATCTGCTGAAGAGTAGAACCTGAGAAAAGCAGTATACCCACCAGTATTCCTGGTATTATTGTTTTCTTAGGATCTTCATTATTATTACTTTTTTTATTTTTTTTATTAAAATAAATTATTAAAGGCGTAAGAGAAATACTTCCAAGGGCAAATCTTATTCCATTGAAGGTAAAAGCTCCTACATATTGGGAGCCAACTCTCTGTGCAGTGAAAGCAAATCCCCATATTGCCGCAGTAAGCAGTAACAGCATATTGGCTTGTAATCTTTTGTTATTCATCTGAAGGTTCTCCTTTGAATTTCATTAATTTATTTATTTCACAGTGTTTATGTACTTAGTCTCAAATCTTCCGACCCAGGCTAAGAATATACTTGTACCAATTCCCATGACAAAACACACAATCCAAAGTGTAGTATTTCCATAATCAGTCATAAGCTTTCCAAATACAGAAGGTGCAATGGAAGAACCTATGCCCATAATTAGAGGACCAGCAGCATTAAATCTTCCTCTGTGATTTATTGGAGAATGATTGGCAATGTAAACTCCTGTGTTTGTTGCTTCTAATATTTCTCCTAAGGTATATAAAACAGCTGCTAATATATATACAGGAAAGCTTTTTACAAAGCCAAGCAGCCCTAACCCCACTGCGAAAAATAATGAGGCAAAGGAAACATTCATAATAGGTTTTATCTTAATTGTTATCTTTATAATAAATGTAGTAACTAAAATTATTACAATGCCGTTAGTGGACATCATATACCCAAAATATTTAGGTCCTAAATCTCTGCCAAAAACTTGTGAAAGCTGGAGAGGCAGAACAAATCTTATGCTTGAATAAATAAAGGAATTTACCATAGTTCCTATAAGGAACAATAAAAGGTAAGGTCTTTTTAAAAGTGCCTTTATTACATTTCCATCTTCCGCAGATTCACTGTCATGCCTTGTTTTGCTGTTTTCAATTTCTTTTTCACTGGGTGTTGTATCTTCAATACCAAAAAATAATAGTATTAAAGTAAATAGAATTGCTATAGTATTCCCAAGGAATATAAGCCAGGTATAATTTTTATACAGGAAGGCTGCAATTACTGGTCCAATGGAAAAGCCCAAATTTATACCCAGGTATAATAGTGAATATGCCTGTTTTCTGTTATTTTTATTTGTCAAATCTGTTACCATTGCTGAATTTGCAGGCTGGGCTGCATTACTTAAGAAACCTGCAATTATCAAAAGCCATGCAATTATTATGGAATCACCCAAAAATGCGCAGGGAAGATAACAGAGAGCTGTAAACCCTTGAAATGTTAAATAAAGCTTTTTACGTCCGAACTTGTCAGTAAGTTTCCCCCCCAATACTGACCCCAGAACCTGAGCCGCAGCACTTATAGTAAAATAAGTACCCGCCTTTACTGTGCTAAATCCTAAATGTTCAGTTAAAAACAGTGTTAAGAATGGATAAACAAAATTACCCATGGCATTAACCACCCGTGCAGTAGCTAAAACATATACAGACCGCGGCAATCCTGAATATATGTTGAGTCTGTCAAAATTTCTTCTAATAAAATTCAAATTTTTACCCCCCTAAATTTAAGCGCTAATATTAATTGTAGTTTATTACCCATAAATAAACAATATGTTTTACCTAATAACTTAACAAAATATTAATAGACATTTGAGCATTAAAGGTATATAATAAAAATGTTATAAGAAAGAAGGTGAAAAATTGAATAAAAAATCAGTATTACTGACACCTGATGTTATTGAGGAATGCTTAAGTGAATCTCTGGATATTCTTGAAAAGAACACTGCATTTACTGAAAAGAAAATTTCTTCAAACAGCAGATTGAAAAAAACATTGAAATAGCCTCCTGATCCAGGGCTTTTTTTTATTTTTTGATAAAAAGGGTATATCTAATTTTGATATATCCTTTTAATATTTAGCTCTGTTAGATAATAAAAGTGGTATTAATCATAATATTTATTAACAACTGCATGCCTTTGCTCATATTATAAGTACATAGAACTATTAAAAGGAGCTAAAATAAATGAGACAATTCGGACCGCCGAATTCTCCACCGCCAACAACTATCCCTAAAAAACCAAGAGTTTCATATATCATTGATTGTATGCACTCGTATACGTATGTATGGCCCAAATATGGAAGACCTTTCTGGTTTTATCCAACGAGAGTAGAATATGGGGAAGTCTCGGGTTATATCTGGACTGGACGAAATTGGACGTTCTATGGGCTTGATCCGGAATTAATTGATCAAGTTGCATGTTACCCGGTTCCTACCCTTTACTAAAGAAGTATTAAAATAAGAAATATGTCTAAAAGGCCCTTAGTGTAATTAATTTACCATAAACTAAAATGAATATTAGGAACACTTAGAAAACATTTGCATATTATATATAATGTAAATAAAAATTTTTTGGAGGATTATTAATGGCTTTCAAAAGTAATGACCAAGACCCAAGCATCAATAATTTTGAAAATGATGATGTAGCAACTCGAGATCATAGCAGTAAGCATCATCATCATCATTACCATGACGGATACTGCATGGAAATGCCTTACCAAATGCAATGCTGCCCTTATATTCATACTTGTCCAAAGAAAGAAACTTGTCCAATTGCATTAGAGTATAAAAAAATGTCTGGTTTTACAAATGAAGAATTCAAAATAATGCCACAATATTATCGTGACGACCCAGCTGACCATGATGATCCAGCTGATCCAGTTGAACCAGATAATCCAGTTGATCCAGTTGATCCAGACCAATATTCTAGACAATATTCTAGACCTTACTATAGACCTTACTATAGACCTTACTATAGGCCTTACTATAGACCTTATTACATGCCATATTATTACCCATATTATTCTCCTTATATGTATTACAATACTTCTCGCCAACATTTCCGTCCATATCCATATCCTTATGGATACTAGATAATAATAAAAAGGCACTATGAAATTTTTATAAGTTTCATAGTGCTTTCTTAAATTATATTAATATTGTTAACAGTAATTGAATTTATGTTACAATATTCATATCAAGTATAGTTTTCCTTTTGGAAGGATGTTTGATAATGGATAATAATCAAAGTTATAAAACTGCATATGTGGCAGCGTATGCTAGGTTAATTGAGCAATATCAATCAAAAGAAATGAGGCTTTTTAATGATTCATTGGTTAAATATTTTTTTAGCAGCTACATCAGCTTTTTAATGAGGTTTAGTGTGTTAAGAAAGGTTCTTATTTTTATGTACAATACTACTGCAGTGGGACTTTGGGGACTTCAAGTATGTAGAACTAAATATATTGATGATATACTAAAAAAAGCATTAGATGATGGAATTAAGCAGATTGTTATATTGGGTACAGGCTTTGATACACGACCCTATAGAATATCAGGCATTAGTGAAATCAAGGTATTTGAAGTAGATCTGCCTATTATTTTGGATAAAAAGCAAGCTATAATAAAAAAATGTGTTGGACTAGTTCCTAACAATGTAATTTTTATTCCCATGGACTTTAATATTCAGAAACTTGATGAAGTATTAGAAGCTAAGAATTTAGAGCTTTCAGAGCCTATTTTATTTATATGGGAAGGAGTTACCCAATATATCACTGAAGAGGCTATTGCTAATACATTAAAATTCATATCAAAAGCTTCTTCTGGAAGTAAGTTAGTATTTACGTATATTTTAAAAAGTGTTATTGATGGAACTTCAAATATGATAGGGGCAGAGGGACTATTAAATCTCTTTGAAGCTGGAGAGCAACCCTGGCGCTTTGGTCTTAATCCATTAGAGGTAAGTGATTTTTTAAGTCTATATAATCTTAAACTCATTGAAGATATAGGAACTTCTTTCTATAAAGAAAATTATTTAAATCCTATAGGCCGAAAACTGGATATATCAGAAATTGAAAGAATAGCT
>JAQSXU010000042.1 GCA_029256485.1 Clostridiaceae bacterium | reverse complement strand
ACTTGTTCCAATAATTACATTACATCCTTGATTTATCATATCCTCAGCTGCTTTTTGAACTTCAGCTGAATCTTCTTTAACTGATTCCTTGTAAATAGTGGACACACCAAGTTGTTTTTCTAAGTATTTTCTTCCTTGATCATGTGCATATGTATAACCGCCATCACCTATAGGTCCAACATAGAGAAATCCTACCTTAACATTTTTCTTTCCAGTGTTTGCAGATTTTTTAGCTGTATCTGCAGTATTGCTGCTGGAGCATCCTGTAAATACAATTCCTACTAACATAATTAGCGCTACAGCTAAACTAAGTATTTTTTTCATTATTATAGTCCTCCTTGTTTTTTCTTATTTATTATTATTTGAAAAATATTTTCCCATTATTCATGGATTTAATTATAGCCAGAGACTCTACTTGAACTCCTCTTTTCTCCACAACTTCTCTTCCATTTTGAAAACTTTTTTCTATTACTATTCCCACACCAGCAGTTTCTGCCTTGGCCTGTTCTACTAAATCCATAAGTCCTATTACTGCACTGCCGCTGGCTAAAAAATCATCAATTATCAGTACCTTATCACCTGGATTTAAGAATTTCTTTGACACTTTAATGCTGTATTCTTTTCCTTTAGTAAATGAAAAAACTTTAGACTCATAATTGTCAGTATCCATATTGACTCCTGCATGTTTCTTTGCAAATAAAACTGGCACATTAAAATATTGAGCTGTTATGCATGCAATACCTATGCCAGAAGTTTCAATGGTTAATATTTTAGTTATTTCCTTGTTTTTAAATTTATTTTTAAACTCTTTACCTATTTCATTAAATAAATTTACATCAAGCTGGTGATTTAAAAAACTATCCACTTTTAAAATTTCAGTACCTATTACATTTCCATCTTTTACAATACGTTCTTCAAGTAACTTCATCTTATCCCCTCACACTATATGTTTTAATGTATATTATATGCAAAATAAAAAAACTCCCGTTTATAGGGAGTTTAAAAAAGCATATACCTGTCTTATGTATTATTAAGTTAAGAAAATAAAACTTAATTTAATAACAACTTAAACACGTTACTATATTAAACACCCATAGCCCAGCAATTTACGGTTGCCTGGTAGAAACACTTGAACCACATTATCAAGTATATATGAGTACGAACATTATTCATTTTTATCGTTCTATAATTCGTTAATTCATCGCATTTTTATAATAACTTAATTTTAGACAAAAATCAAGCTATTTTTACTAAAATATTAAAAATTTATTAATAACTTATTAATAATGTATTTATTATAAACTCATTTAAAACATTTCAAACTGCATATTATAAAGCCCTGCATATATTCCATCTTTATTTATGAGTTCCTCATGGGTTCCCTTTTCCTTAATTCCTTCTTCAGTAAGAACCAATATATTGTCTGCATTTCTAATGGTACTTAATCTATGAGCTATAATAAGAGTGGTTCTATTTTTTGAAAGAAGCTCCAGTGATTTTTGTATAAGTCTTTCACTTTCATTATCAAGAGCTGATGTGGCCTCATCTAATATTAAAATAGGGGGATTCTTTAAAAACACTCTGGAAATTGATATTCTCTGTTTTTGTCCTCCTGAGAGTTTTACACCTCTCTCCCCTACATAGGTATTATATCCATTTTCAAGTCCCATAATAAACTCATGAGCATTTGCTCTTTTAGCTGCTTCAATTATTTCTTCATCTTTTGCATTAGGTTTTCCATAAGCAATATTATCTCTAATAGTGCCTGAGAACATATATACATCCTGCTGAACAATTCCTATATTATCCCTTAATGATTTAATTCTAATATTTTTTATGTCAATATTATCTATACTTACTGACCCTTTATCAACTTCATAGAATCTTGGGATAATACTGCAAAATGTTGTTTTACCTCCTCCAGAAGGCCCAACAATGGCAAATGTTTTTCCAGGTTCTATATTTACATTTATATTGTCAAGCACCGTATTTCTATTGTCATAGCTAAAAGATACATTCTCAAATTTTATTTCACCTTTTATCTTATTAAGTTCTATGGCATCCTTACTATCTACAATGTCAGGATGAGTGTTTATAACTTCTAGGAATCTTTCAAAACCTGTTATTCCCCTTTGATATTGTTCAGTAAAGTTCACCAGTTTATCAATAGGGTTTAAAAATATATTTATATATAAAATATATACTACTAAATCAGAAATATTTAATTTACCCTGGCTTATAAATATTCCTCCAAATAACACCACTGAAAGATATAATATTCCTTGGAAGAATCCATTCATGCTGTAGAATCTTCCCATAATGGTGTAGCTGTCCTCTTTAGTCTCCAGGAACTCACTGTTTCCCCTTTGAAACTTTTTATTTTCCACATTTTCATTAGAAAATGACTTTACTACTCTTATACCAGAAAGGCTGTCCTGAATCTGCGCATTTACATTAGCAATTTTCTCTCTGTTTTTAGTAAAAATTGCCTTCATTTTTTTGTTATAAAAATATGAAAAGTATATCATAAATAAAGTTATGAAAAATAATATAACTGTTATTTTAACATTAATGCCCATAAGTATGGCAAAGGATCCTATTATTTTCAAAAGTGATATAAAAACATCCTCTGGACCGTGATGAGCAAGTTCTGATATGTCAAAAAGATCTGTGACAATTCTTGACATTAACTTTCCTGTATTGGTATTGTCATAATAAGAAAAGGATAATCTTTGAAGATGATTAAAAATGTCACTTCTCATATCAGCTTCCATTCTAGCTCCCATTATGTGGCCTTTTGAAGTTATATAGTACTGACAAAAATACCTCAATATATACATAATAAGCAGTGCTGATCCTATTATCGATACATATTTAATTATTCTTGCTTTATCCTTTGTATATACATCGTTCAGTAAATATCTTACAATTATAGGAAAAATCAAATCTATTACGGATAAAACAAATGCACAGAACATATCCATAAAAAACATTCCCTTGTAAGGTTTATAATAACTTATAAATTTCTTTATAGTATTCATTTTTGCCCCCCCATTTATTCTCTATATAAATTACAAAACACAGAGTATAAATAAAATTCTATTGTTATTATATATATTTTGTCAAGAATAATTTAATTTCCAAATTTTTCTCTTTACGCCCGAACATAAGTTCGTTATAATTATCATATAATATTTACATATAGTGTTATAATAATTTTCATTCTATAGAAGGAAGTAATTTGTATGAGCAGTAATAGACTGATATTTCATGTTGATGTAAACTCTGCATATTTATCATGGACTGCAGCGGATAGACTACAGCATGGATCTGTGATGGATATTAGGGAAATTCCTTCAGCAGTGGCTGGAGATCCTAAAAACAGACATGGCATTATTTTGGCAAAATCTATTCCTGCAAAAAAATATAAAATTCAAACAGGTGAACCATTGTATTCCGCACTTGAAAAGTGTCCTCAGTTATTTATAGTTTCACCATGCTATGATTTATTCGTAAGATGCAGCAATGCAATGATGGCTTTATTAAAAGAGTATACCCCCTATATACAGCGCTTTTCTGTGGATGAATGTTTTTTAGATTTTACTGGAATGGAAAATCTTTATCCAAATTACATGACTCTTGCAGATGAAATTAAAAATAGGATTAAAACAGAGCTTGGATTTACTGTTTCAATCGGAGTATCCTGCAATAAACTATTAGCCAAGGTTGCTTCTGATATAAAAAAGCCGGATGCAGTTACAACTTTATTTCCATGTGAAATAAAGGAAAAAATGTGGCCTCTTGATGTTGGAGACTTGTTTATGATAGGAAGAGCTACCCTTCCCAAGCTTAACAAGCTTAATATATTTACAATAGGTGATCTGGCAAATTATAACTTAGACATATTAAAAGCACAATTAAAAAGTCATGGAGCTGTTATTTGGAATTATGCAAATGGAATTGAAAATTCAACAGTGACAATCTCCAATCACATAAACATGAAGGGCATTGGGAACTCCACCACTATACCCTTTAATATTGAACATAGTGAAGACGCCCATAAAGTAATTCTATCTCTTTCTGAGACCATTGGCATGAGATTAAGAGATTCTGGCAACTTCTGTAGCTTAGTTTCTATTAATTTTAGAACTAGCGATTTTTATGGCTATGGTAAACAAAAAAAGCTTCACTATTACACAGATTCTACAATGAAAATTGCAGAGGAAGCATATAAACTATTTGATGAGCTCTGGCAGGGTCAGTCTCTTAGGCATGTTGGAGTCCAAGTTTCACAGCTTTGCACTAATGAGTTTTATCAGGTTACATTATTTGATGAAAAGAGTATGGATAAAAATAGAACTATAGATAAAACCATAGACAGCATTAGATTAAGATTTGGATCTAAGTCCATTTATAGGTGCACATTTTTGCAATCAGGCCTAAAACCCCTAACTGGCGGCACTAATGAAAATGATTTCCCTATGATGGGAAGCATTTTATAATAAATAACAAAGATTAAATAACAAAGATCAAATATTGAAGATTTTCTGCAGAGCAGAAAATCAATTTTTAAGTTTTGCCTTAGGGCAAAACAACATTATTTATTATTTGTTATTTAATCTTTGTACTTTGAAATAAAGGGTGGTGTATTTACTATGCGCGTAGTAGCTAAACCTGTGCAGATGATATGCTGGTTTGAAGAAAATGGTGTTCCTCATCCTGTAAGATTTAGAATAAAAGCAGATGATGAAAGTTTTATAGTAATAAAAGTTCATAAGGTACTTCAAAAAGATAAAGAAAAACTGGCTGGCAATAATATGCTGTTATTTAGGTGTCAGAGCATAGTACAAGGAACTGAAAAAATTTATGAGCTTAAGTATGAATTGAATACATGTAAATGGATACTATTTAAAATATAAATGTACCATCATAATTTCAATTAAAACTTAATTTTACGGGGATTTTTTTATTACTAAACCCAGCAATGCAGAAAGAGAAGCTGCTTGATCAATTGAAACCACAGCACCATATACGTCTTCAGCTTTTGCCCCCATTCCATCTATTTGACAGCTTGAAAAGTCTATTCCTTTTAGTTTAGTGCCACACATCTGGCATTGGATCATATATGTATTTTTAAATTCAACTTTTAAAAACTTACTTTCTCCAAAGTCGGAGGATGGAATTTCACTGTTGTTGAATATAACTTGTTTACAATCTGTAAATCTAAAAAGTGAATATTTTCCACTGCATTCTTGAAAAATTACATTTCTTAATGTAGTTTCACTGAAATTGGTACCTACAAGCTTGCATCCTTTAAATTCTGTCCTATACACTGCTGATCCCCTAAAATCAAGGTTTGATAAATCGCAATTTTCAAAAATTACATCTGTAAGTTCTACATTCTGAAGACTTACATTTGAGAAGACTACATTTCTAAATAAGACTTGATCAAAACATACATGCACCGCCTTAAAATTTGCCAGACAGCAATCTTTTATTATTTTTAAGGAAATTGAAATATCATCTTGTATATCTCCTGCCGACAATGAAAAATCAGATAAATCAACTGACAGTTTTGGTCTTAATATTTTTACATTATTTGTGCTGGCCGTCATAGTAACCCTCCGTATATTATAATTAAAGTATATATTTAATTATAATACATTTGAAAAAAAATATAAGGAAGCTATAATAATATTTGTGCATCAAATTATAAAATCAATTTATGGAGGTTAATTTATGTTTAAAATTGAAGATATATTGTCTGAGGACTTCTCTTCCTATCCAGAGGATGTTCAGCAATATATGATAAAATATACAGAGAAATTCAGACAGGCTATAAAGGAAGAGCTGGCAAAGGACTTAGCTGACAAAATGTTAAAAGATGTTGATAAGAATAATGAGACCTTTATGAATATATTAACTGAGATATTATATAATGGTTGTAAAGGCTTTGATAAAATGTCTACAAGAGCCTTACTAAATATATATCTGGAGAAGAAAAGTGAAGAGGATTTTATAAAACTACTGGAGAGAATTGATTAACTTTTTGAAGTTTTCTTAATACTGCTTAAACAATGTAATATAAAACCAAAAGTCCTGCTAACGCAAAACAAGTTAACAGGACTTTCATTTTAAAATTTATTGCTGAACAGTCTTAATTTTTCTCATGTATATTCTAAAAACAAGCTCTTCTAAAAAATTAAATACACTTGTAGTTATTAAATATATACCAATGGCAATTGGAGCAGCTTTAATAACAAACAAGCCAATTAAAGCCATTACTAAAATATTACTCTTGCTCATTGCAGCCTGGCCTTCAATTTTTAAAAAAGTAACGTATGAAAGCAAGCTGGGAGTCAAAGATGCAAACATATATATAAGTGGAACTATAAAGTAGCTGTCAGACACCTTAATACTGGACACCCATGGTATAAGATATGTGCCCACATTCACAGGTATTTTATTAATTACACTCCACAAAGTAAAAAGTACTGGCAGCTGAAATAAAGTTACCAAACAACCAAGCATGCCTTTTGTACTTTCAGCGGACTGCTTATTAATTTCTTCACGAAGCTTATTTTCATTATTCTTATATTTTTCCTTAAGCTGCTGCATTTTTATACTGAGTTTTTGCTGTTTCTGCATAGATTTTTTTTGTTTAAAAGATAATGGCGAAAGTATTATTCTAACACCCACCGTCAATAAAACTATTGCTAATCCCCAATCTCCAGTAAAATTATAAAATAAATTTAATAAACTATTTAATAAATTAAAAATGATGTTCATTTTTACATCTCCCTAAAATAATTTTAGCTAAAACATCATTTCTACTTTAAATCGTTCTATGTATCTCCATATACCATATTTCTGGAAAACTATATAATCTTCCGGTAGTATTTTTTTTATACATCCGAACCATAAAATTAAAATATCTTTTGTAATATTTTCTTGAATTTTATGTTTAATATTTTCATATGAGTACACAGCATAAGAGAATATGCCAGTGAAACATATTACTAATAACATTATCTGAATTAAATTTATAGTGCTGGAATCCAACTTACACTCCTCCTCATATACTATGTTTACCTATTATAGCATTATCAATTTATTTTTCAATAATATAATAAATAAAAACTGGGCATTAATACCCAGTTTTTTCATTATTTAATTACTGTTTTACCGCCCATATATGGCTGTAATGCCGCTGGAATGTTTACAGATCCGTCTTTATTTAAATTATTCTCTAAGAAAGCAATAAGCATTCTTGGAGGTGCAACAACAGTATTGTTCAATGTATGTGCATAGTATTTTCCCTTTTCTCCATTTATGCGGATTTTTAAGCGGCGGGCCTGTGCATCACCTAGGTTAGAGCAGCTTCCAACTTCAAAGTATTTTTTCTGTCTAGGAGACCAAGCTTCTACGTCCACTGATTTCACCTTTAAATCTGCCAAGTCACCAGAGCAGCACTCTAGAGTTCTAACAGGTATATCTAAAGAACGGAATAAGTCTACTGTATTCTGCCACAGCTTATCATACCACATCATACTATCCTCTGGCTTACATACAACAATCATTTCCTGCTTTTCAAATTGGTGAATACGATATACTCCTCTTTCTTCCAGACCATGAGCGCCTTTTTCCTTTCTAAAACAAGGAGAATAGCTGGTCAGTGTTTTAGGTAAATCCTCTTCTGGCAGTATGGTATCAATAAATTTACCAATCATTGAGTGTTCGCTGGTTCCGATAAGATATAAATCTTCACCTTCTATTTTGTACATCATGGCATCCATTTCTGCAAAGCTCATAACTCCAGTTACAACTTCGCTGCGGATCATAAAAGGTGGAATACAATATGTAAAGCCTCTGTCTATCATAAAGTCTCTGGCATAGGAAATTACTGCTGAGTGAAGTCTTGCTATGTCACCCATAAGGTAATAGAAGCCGTTACCAGCAACTTTTCTGGCACTATCCAAATCAATACCATTAAACTTTTCCATAATTTCAGTATGATATGGGATTTCAAAATCAGGTACAACAGGTTCTCCATAGCGCTGGATTTCCACATTTTCGCTGTCATCTTTACCTATAGGAACACTTGGGTCAATTATGTTTGGAATTACCATCATATTTTTCTTGATTTTTTCTTCTAGATCATTTTCTTTTACCTCCAACTCAGCTAAGTGTTCTGAATCCGCAGTAACCTTTTTCTTCATTTCCTCTGCTTCTTCCTTTTTACCCTGAGCCATTAATCCGCCAATTTGCTTTGAAATTTTATTTCTTCCAGCTCTTAAGGCATCTGCCTCCTGTTTTATATTTCTTAGGTCAGTATCCAAAGCAATAACTTCATCTACTAACTCAAGCTTATTATCCTGAAACTTATTTCTTATATTTTGCTTTACTATTTCAGGATTTTCTCTTACAAATCTTAAATCTAACATATTTTTCCCTCCTAATTTATATGTATAATATATTGTTAAAAATTAAAATAAAAACCTCCGTCCCATATAACTGGGACGGAGGTAATCCGCGTTGCCACCCAAATTGCTGATCTATATATAAGTCAGCCTCTCGACAATAGTAACATAAAGGATACAACCCTTTCGGTTCATCACCGACAGCTCCAAAAGTGGAAAGATTTAGCCTTTCACCGATTCTCACCAACCACCGGCTCTCTGAAGAAATTCATAAATCGCAGCTTTTATAATCACTGTGTTTTCAATATATATTATTATTCATTAATTATATATATTTTTATAACTATTTGCAAGTAAATATCCTATTTATACATAATTTTTTAGAGCATATAGGCGTACCCTAATTTATAACTATTAGTGTACGCCTATTATCACTTAGCAATATTCAGATTCCCTGTATTGGTCCAGCTCTCCACCTTACCAGACATATCGTCCAGATAAATGTATGAAGTACCATATCTAACTCTATATGGCTTATCATTAAAACCACTGGAAGTTATATCATCAGGAGTTCCCATAGCTTTAATTATATCATCTAATGTTGACCCAATTGCTATTGGAGGAGCTGATGGATCTTTACTTCCCATATCAAAATTATATGAATCTTTATTGGTCCATCCAATTACTAATCCACTTTTATCTAAATTAACCAATGTGTTACCATAGCCTAATGTGGAAGGTGAATTGTATCTGGAATCGAATGTCAATTCTACAGGTGTTCCTAGCACTGCAGTTACATCCTGCAATGTTGATCCTAGCTTAATTGCAGATGCATTTGTTACCTTTTCTCCTAAATTCACTTTCAGGCTGCCTTTATTAGTCCATCCAATAACCTTAAAATTTTCATCAAAATCAACTCTGGAACCATCAGCATATTCCCAATAGGTAAGTCTTCCAGAGAATAAATAATAATATGGATCAAATATAGAAGGTGTTCCAACTGCACCTACAACATCCTCTTTTGATGAACCTAAAGTGAACGTTGAATTATAATTATTTTTTTCACCAGCAGTTATCTGAAGATTATTATCTATATTCCACCATCCTATTACCTTAGGGCCGTCTTCTCCATATAGAAAGAAAATTGCTGACCTATTATAATTATATGTGTATAGTGGAAAGCCTGTAGCATTTTCACTTGTAGGTTTTCTCATAATTGATAAAACATCTTTTTCAGTGGATCCAATTTTTATTAAATATGCTGATGCTGGTAAATTACTTTGCCAAACACCGTCACTGCCTAGGAAGTATCCATCTATTTTTGTATTAAATGCCATAGCCCCACTTGAGTAGAAATAATACCACTTGCCATCCACTAGTGTCCAACCTGTTAACATTTCTGCGCTTACAGGATTAAAATAATACCACTTGCCGCCAGTGCAAACCCATCCCTTTTCGTGGTTCATCATAGGATTTAAATAATACCACTGGTTACCAGTATTAATCCATCTTATTTCCCCATCTCTTTGCCAGCTTCCATCCTTACCTAAATAATGCCCATTAATACGTGTATTATATGCCATATCACCATTTGGATTTAAATAATACCAGTTATAATTAATTTTATTCCATCCATTTACCATAGCCCCATCAGAAGGACTCAAATAATACCACTTACCACTACTTAGAGTCCAACCTGTTATCATATCTCCATTTACTAAATTAAAGTAGTACCAGTAAGATCCAATGCAATTCCACCCCGTTGCCATTTCTCCATTAGATTTTAAATAGTATCGTTTATTTTCATTTTCAATCCAACCTGTAACCATGGTTCCGTTGTTAGGATCTAAGTAATACCACTTGCCTCCGCTTTGCAGCCATCCCGTGATTTTAGTTCCATTATCATTTAAGTAGTACCATGTTGTCCCACTTTGTTGCCAGCCAACAGTAGTTTCCCCACTTGCCTTTATCCTGGTCTGACAGATAAGCAAACTACCAGTTACAACTAAAAAAAATAGCAATAGCTTTATTAATTTCTTATAAAACAAAAATACCCTCTCCCCAACATTTAATTACTAAAATTATTATATTAGAAATAATAAAGCATGACAATATGCAATTATTTACATTTCTAATAGTCAAATATATTGCCTATAATATCATTCCAATTGGCATTAGTGCAGATGACGAGGTACTTCTAAAGACAAATACTTTTGATCTTATATTTGAAGGTACACTTTTTTGCATGCTGGATTGAATCAATGAATCTAAAATTGCTATACAAGCACCATCTATAAAAAACATAATACAAATTATATAAATATTTAATGTTAGGGAATATACAATAATTACTACCTTATATATTCAGTAACTAAATCAGTAAAAAGTATTCCCTCTAAATGATCTATTTCATGACAGAAACATTTTGCTAAATCCCCTGTACCTGTCAATATAATTTCCTCTCCATTTTCATTTAAAGCCTGCACTGTTACCTTTGCAGGTCTTTTCAATTTCCCCCAGGTATTTGGAATACTCAAACATCCCTCTATAACTTCTTGATTCCCTTCCTGCTTGATTATCTTTGGATTAACTAATTTAATAAGTCCCTGGCCCATGTCCATAACAACCAGTCTTTTTAATATACCTACTTGAGGTCCTGCTAATCCTGCGCAATTTTCTGCATGATACATAGTATCCGCCATGTCATTTAAAATTTGCCTTATTTTATCATCTACAACTTCAACTATTCTAGACTTTTTTCTTAGTATATCATCACCTGAAAACCTTATTTGTCTTATTGCCATTACACTACACCCCTACTCTGCTTTACTGAGATTTTGATTTTTTTCACTTTCTTCAAAAGAAAGACTTTCTCTATAGAACTGTTATATATTTAGGAATATCATAACAAATATATAATTAATTTACTATCATGTCAAATCATCATTACACGTGTAAGAATAAGCTTTTATAAATAGTATTAGACTTTATTAAATTGTAACATTTTATATTGAAATGAATAAAATAATAATATGAGTAATTAATGAGGTGGATTATAAATGGCTTACTCTAATAGAGAGTTACTGGCGAGAATTATAAAATGCGAAGCCGGTGGTGAGGGTGACAACGGAATGAAAGGTGTTGCCAGTGTAATTATGAACAGGGTACGAGTCCCCAATGGTGAATACCATACCATTGGTCAAGGTGACATAAGAAAAGTAATTTATCAAAATGGACAATTTGATTGCATGCGTTCAGTTCTTGGAGGTGTTGCAAATCCTCAGACAATATGGGCCAACAATCCTGAACAGATACACTATGATATTGCTGATTGGGCATTATCCGGCAATAGATTATACACCGTTGGTTATTCATTATGGTACTTTAATCCTTTTGCTCCATGCCCATACACATTCCCCTATAACGGTTCCGGGAGTTTTCAGGTTAAAATTATAAATCATTGTTATTATAATCCAACGGCTCTTTATTATGAAACTTAAAATTAAACATTTATTACTAGGAGGTAAAGAATGTTCCCTCAATGTTATTTTAATTATATGAATCAATATTTTAGAACCCCAATATGGCCTGGCGGTGTAATGCCACCAAGTGGTCCTATGATGCCTGGTACTTCACAAATGCCTGTACCAGGTGTTCAACAGCCTGCTACTCCCTCTCCAGAAAATTTTGAAGTTGCACCCGGTTCTCCAACTCAGTTAGACACTCAATATACTCAAGGATATTTAAAAACTCAAATAGGTAAAAAGGTAAATGTAACTTTCCTAATTGGAACTAATCAAACCCAAGATAGAAATGGTATATTAGAAGCTGTAGGCATTAGTTATCTTATCATAAGAGATCCTGAAACCAGGGTAAAAATTTTATGTGACTTATATTCTGTTAAATTTGTAAATATTATTGATTAACATGGTACTTACTGTAAAGGACCAGGTAATTCATACTTACCTGATCCTTTATAATTTTATCTAAATTTCTATTTCAATTATCCATGTAAAATTTGCCAGATGCTTATATTTTACATGGCAGCCCAAGAGTTCCGAATATTTCTTTATTCTTTCAATGTCGGTATAGTACTCATCCTCAATTATATTCCATAAATCTTCTCTGTCTTGCTTTATAAAATATTCCTTTTTCTCTCTTCTCTCTATTTTATTCAAAAACATCAGATCTGCAATTACTATTCTACCATTCGGCTTTAAATATTTAAGAAGTAAATTAACTGCTTTTTCCTTTTCAATTGTATTTAAATGATGAAATGCAAAGGTTGAAATAATCATATCAAATTCCTTATTTACAAATGGTTCATCCAGAAAATTTCCCAATCTGAAATTAGCATTTGGGAACTTCTTTTTAGCCATTAAAAGCATTTCTATACTTTGATCCATACCAGTATATTGAATATGATTATCTAATTTATTTATTAAGTTTCCTGTTCCGCATCCAATATCGAGAACTTTTAATGCATTATTTTCATATATTTTTTCCACTACAGTTTCTAATACATAATTATACTTTTCAAATAAATTTAACCCGTCTTTTGAATTTTCCATAATGGATTTATCATAGTTTTTAGCCCAGGAATCAAATCCCCATTTGTCAATCCATTTAGTTCTGATTTTCCTGTTTTCCTTAAGGCAATTGCCTATTTCATTAAAATAGTTATCATAATTATCATTGTCTGGATCTTCAAGTACTTCATTAATACTTTTGTTTAGTGCGATTTTAATATTTTCTAATTCAAATATCTTATTTTCCACAGCCTTTAATTGCAAATCTAAACCACGAACTACTTTATTTTCTTCATTATATCCTCTGCTTAAAAGAGTGCTTATATTTTTTAATGGAATACCTATTTCCTTTAAAAGTATAACCTGCCTTAATTTTATAATATCGTTGTCTTTATAGTTTCTATAGTTGTTTTCGGTTCTTTTTGGTACTACAATCCCATAATCTTCATATATTCTTAATGCCTTAGGAGAAATATTTAAGCTTTTACACACTTCCTTAGTATTCATTAATTATCACCTCTATAAAAATATAAGCCCTGCCCTATGGGCAAGGTCAATATAATTATTACACTGTAAGCTTTTTAAAATAATATTTTTTATCTTCGCCGGCAATTTCTCTTAGTACTTTACAAGGGTTCCCTACAGCTACAACATTGGATGGAATGTCCTTTGTAACAACACTTCCTGCGCCTATCACCACATTATCTCCTATAGTAATACCCGGTGTAACAATTACTCCGCCCCCCAGCCATACATTACTGCCTATTGTTATTGGGAAGGCATATTCAAGTCCAGTATTTCTTATTTCATGATGTATTGGATGTCCTGCTGTATATAAGCCTACATTGGGTGCGAGAAATACATTATCGCCAATAGTAACTTTTGCACAATCTAAAATAACGCAATTGTAATTTGAATAAAAATTTTCTCCAATAGAAATATTGTATCCATAGTCACATCGAAATGGAGGCTCAATATAAAAGCTGTTTTTTGTTTTTCCGAATAGTCTTTTAATTATATCATTTCTTTTTTCATATTCATTTGGATGTAAAGAGTTAAAATCAAATACCAATTCCTTTGCATGCTGGCGTTCTCCAGCAAGTTCTTTACCCGATGATATATATGGTTTCCCAGCTATCATTTTTTCTTTCTCAGTCATATTTTTTCACCTCACTTTTTAGTATAGCTTATTTATTTTTAGATAAAAAGGCTCTATCTCATTAATGTTGAGATAAAGCCTTTTTGTGCGGATTTACATTTTTAAGCTTCAAGTGTTTTTTCTATATCCTGAATTCCTGTAGTTTTGTTATCACCTTTTGCAGCTAACTTTTTAAAGCAGGAAACAGTTACCATTATACCAAGGGATACTAACAAAACAGCAAATATCAATTGCAATCCGTCAGTTAAAAATACAAATTTACCTGTTCCGGACAGCTTGCCCACTATTTTAATAATTGCTTGTGCTAATGCAGTGAAAGTAACTGCCAGCATTACACCCATAGGTCCCCAAAGCATAACTCCTGAACGCCCGGTTGTTTTAAGAAATACTGCTAACGCAATTAATACAAGAGCAGAAAGCAGCTGGTTTGCTGATCCGAACAATGGCCAAACAT
This sequence comes from Clostridiaceae bacterium, assembly GCA_029256485.1. The sequence goes on along the minus strand of JAQSXU010000042.1, from coordinate 10,634 downwards.
TGTTATATCCTCCAGCAGAAAGAATTAATCCAAACGCAAGAGTGATTATTGTTGCAACATATTTATTAGTAAGGAATTTTGTAATTGGTGATATTTTACTTTCATCAGAGGATTCATCCATGAAAAATTCTCCGAAGCACATACGTCCAATACGAGCAACAGAATCCAAAGATGTAAGTGCTAATGCAGAAACAAACATTGTCATAACACAAATTGCAATGTTCTTAGGAATACCTAAGATTCCTAGAAATCCTGCTATGGCAGAAGCAAAAAGTGAAAATGGAGTCCCAGCAGGTACTTTGCCGCCTACAGCAACAGATCCCACTGCAACAAGTGCTATAACTGCCAGCAACGATTCTACTAACATTGCTCCAAAGCTAATGCCTAGCATATCCCTTTCATTCTGCACCTGCTTAGAAGAAGTTCCTGAAGAAACCAAACTGTGAAATCCTGATACAGCACCACAAGCAATAGTCACAAACAAGGTTGGGAAAAGTTGTTTTCCGCCTACTTCAAAGCCATTAAATGCTGAGAGATTCATAGATGGATTGGCTACTACAACTCCTAAAACAGCACCAACAATCATTGAAATCAGCAAAAAAGAACTAAGATAATCCCTTGGCTGCATCAAAAGCCACATAGGAGTGATTGATGCAAGAAATAAATATATAAACACAATACCTATCCAAAAGGATTTACTGAAATATAATGGGAAACTAATTCCAACTGCCAGCATTGCAAATAAAAGAATAATTCCAATAATAGCCTGTAATCTCTGGCTTGGTTTTTTATACCTGATAAATAATCCAAATATTATTGCAACTACTATAAACAGCATTGATATTGAAGCTGCTGCTGCATTTGGTGTATTTAATGTACCATTTGCATTAAAGCCGTTAAATGTAGTGGCTACAATATCTGCAAATGCTGCAATAACCAGCAGCGAAAATATCCAGGAAAAAAGTAAAAATAACTTTTTACCAGTTCTTCCTATGTACTGTTCTATGATGCATCCAATGGATTTTCCTTCATTTTTAACTGATGCATAAAGTGCCCCAAAATCATGCACCGCTCCAAAGAAAATACCTCCAAAAAGAATCCACAATAGCACAGGCAGCCAGCCAAACATTGCAGCAATAATTGGTCCAGTTACAGGTCCAGCCCCTGCAATAGATGAAAATTGGTGAGTAAATACCACAGCTTTTGGAGTTGGGATATAGTCCTCACCATCTTCTTTTGTGTACGCAGGCGTTTTGGCATTCGGATCAATTCCCCATTTTTTAACCAGCCATCTGCCATAGACAAAATACGCCCCGCATAGAACTACAATTGCAACTCCAATTATTAATAATCCATTCATTTTGAAGCCCCCTTAACCTTTTTGAAATTTTTTGTAGTGCCCAATATCATACCTTGAAAAACTAATTTTGTCAATATTTATTTCTTGCTTTAATGCAATTTTTTATAAATTCTAACAATTATTCATATAAAAAAAGACTTGAATATTAAATTCAAGTCTCATTGCTGATTATTTAAGCATTCCATTCTGTAAAATTGATCTTTACCTATTAATGCTTCTTTCTCATAACTATCAACTATATTAAATCCTGCTTTTTTATAGCATTTTATTGCTCTTTCATTGAAGCAGCGCACTTCTAATACAATTTTCTTATTTCCATATCTTCTATTACACGCCAGCTTTAATAACTGCATTACAGTGTTTCCCAATCCAAACCCACATATTGTGGGTTTTAAGCCTATACCAACCAAAACATAATCACTTTGATTTATAAATCTTATATATCCGCATAATTCATTTAGTTCATTAACAACTGCTATAAACTCATTTTCCCATTTTTGTTTTATTGTGATTCCCCAATTTTGGCTGACTGCGGTATTCCAATCAGGATAATTGTAAACACTATATTCACCCGAATACCTCCAGCTGCAAATTTGTTTTGCATGACTTTCGCTAAAATTAGTTAATTTCAAGTTCATAATAAGTACCCCTTAAATTATTAATTAAAATATTTAACTATAATTTTCTTTTAAAAATTAATACTGCTTTGTCAAATCTAATTGATAAAAAGCCAAGTCAAGCCATTTATCAAATTTAAATCCTGCTTTTTTAATTACACCTGAAAATTCAAATCCTAATTTCTCATGCATTCTTATGCTGGCTTTATTTTCCGCATCAATTCCCGCTACAAGAGTTACATATTCTCTTTCACTGGCAATGTTTATTATCTCTTTCATTAATTTTATTCCAATTTCTTGATTTCTATAATTTTTATTAACATACACAGAATGTTCTATTGTATATTTATACGCTGGCCATGCTCTAAATTCCCCAAATGTTGCAAATGCAACAGCACTGTTATCCTCTTCAAATACTAGCAATGGATATCCATCCTGTTTCTTTTTTTCATACCACTTTGTTATATCATTAAGAGTATGAGCCTCATAATCATACACAGCTGTTGTATTCAATATAGCATCATTGTAAATTTCTAAGATTTCATTTAAATCATCTTTATCAGCTTCTCTAATCATTTTTACTCCTTTCGAAAATAAATTAATATACACAAAGTTCTACTTTTTATTTTCCACAAAATATTTGTTTTTCCTCTAACTTTTATAAATTTAAGTAAAAAGAATAAAAGGCCTTCATTTAAATTACTCATTTGCCTGCCATTTTTATTCACATTTTTTTTATATCAGAATATATTATTATTGTAATATTAAATGGAGGATTCCAATTGGAAGAGAATTTAAAATATACCACTAAAAAATATCAAATGTGCCCTTGCTATATGCAGGGAACTTGTCCTTACATGATGTATCAACAACCCATGATGTATCAGCAGCCTATGATGCCTCAACAGCCTATGATGTATCAGCAGCCTACTATGCCTCAACAGCCTATGATGTATCAACAACCTACTATGCCTCAACAACCTATGATGCCACAGCAGCCTATGATGGAAGAAGAAGATTTATCCACCATGGAACCTTATGAAAGAACCGATGATGAAGACGTGGATGATTCATTAGAAGACGATTATAGACGTAGACGTCGTTATTACTCACGTCGTCACGGTTACTATCCATATTATCCATTCATGTATGGATATTATCCATATTATCCATATTATCATAAACACGGTAGTTATCATCACTATCGTTAAGCTCAACAGGGCAGTCTCAAAATAGGCTGCCCCTTATTTTATTTCTATTACTCCTTCTTCATATTATATTGATTATACCATTATGTTTCAAAATATCATTTAATGTATTCTCAAAACTCAGGCAAATGATCTTATTTATATAAGAAAAGCGCACTATGTAAAAATAATGCGCCATTAGTATTCTTTGCCGCCTATATAGTTTTAATGCAATATAATTATGGTATTTATAACACTGTTATTTTACCTGTAACCATCATATATGTTGTTATAACTCCAAGAATCAATACAACAAATGCTACAGTTCTTTCTATTTTTGTAAAAGCAGCTGATCCTTCTTCATTTTTAGCTTTATAATAAACCATAATCCCAGCCGAAAATAATATAGTAAGAAGAAGTATGTAATTCAATCCGGCTGCATATATAAGCCAAATTGCATAAATAACTGATAAGCCTGATATAGTCATATCTCTTAATCTTGTATTACCGTCCTCCATAGTATAAGTTTCCTTAGTTATAGTTAATTTAAGGGAATACAAAGCACTGAAAAAATATGGCACTAATACGGCAGAACTTGCAATAGAATATATTACCTGATAAGTACTTTTTGAAAAGAATGCACATATTAAGAAAAATTGAATTAATAAATTTGTTACAAAAAGGGAATTTACTGGCGAACCATTTGCATTTTCCTTTGAAAAAAACTTTGGAAATGCCTTACCCTTTGATGCAGAATAGGACAATTCTGCACATATCAAAGTCCAGCCAAGATATGCACCTAATAATGATAATATCAAACCTGCATTTACTATAGTGGCTCCCGCTTTACCAATCATGAATTCTAGTGCATATGCCATAGAAGGGCTCTTTAAATTGGCTAATTCTGCTTGTTTCATTGTTCCAAGTGCCAATAGAGATATTAAAACATAAATAATAAGAACTCCTAATAGTCCTATTATAGTAGCTTTACCAACTTCCTTTCTTATTTTAGCTCTTGCTGAAAGTACTACTGCGCTTTCTATACCAATAAATGCCCATAAAGTTATAAGCATTGTACTCTTTACCTGTTTCATAACACTTCCAAGATTTGTATTCATATTTCCCCAGAAGTCTAAAGTGAATATATTAACTTTAAACATAATTATTGCTACTATTATGAATATAAATATAGGTATAAGTTTTCCGATGGTAGCCAAAACGTTTACAAATGCAGCTGTTTTTACACCCTTTAATATAAGTGCATGAACAACCCATATTAATATAGATGCCCCTATTATTGAAATTAAATTATTTCCAGCTCCAAATGCAGGTATAAAATATCCTAATGTACAAAAAAGCATAATCAAATATGAAACATTTCCTAATGTAGAACTAATCCAGTGTCCCCAGGCACAATTAAATCCTGTATAATCTCCAAAGCCTTCTTTTGCATAACTATATATACCGCAATTTAAATCTGATCTTCTATTAGATAAATTTTGAAATACAAATCCAAGTGTTAACATTCCAAACCCAGTAATGATCCATGCTATAATAATTGCGCCAGCACTTGCACCTTTTGCCATATCTCCTGGAAAAGAAAAAGCTCCACTGCCAATTATAGAACCAATTACTAAACCGATTAATGATATAAGCCCTAATTTACTTTCTTTCTGATTTTCCATACTAAAACTCCTTCTTGTAAAAAATTAATTTCTAAAACTATATCATTTTACTATAGTTGTTCCAGCTATTCCTTTTATAGCCTCTTTAGCTTTTTCAAGAGAAGTAATAACTGCCTTTCTTTCTGATTTTGTTTCAACAAATCTTAATGCTGCTTTAACTTTTGGCAGCATTGAACCAGGTGCAAAATGGCCTTCTTCAATGTACTTATTTGCTTCATCCACGGTCATTTTGGAAATATTCTTTTGATTTGGTTTTCCAAAATTAATTGCTACCTGCTCAACTGCAGTCAAAATAATCAGTGCATCTGCGTCCAGTAATTCTGCAATCTTTTCTGAAGCAAAATCTTTATCTATTACTGCAGGAACTCCTTCAAGTTTCCCATTTTCTCTTTCAACTACAGGAATTCCGCCGCCGCCTACTGTAATAACCACATGTCCCGCATCAACTAGAGTTTTAATTATAGGCTCCTCAACTACAGCTTTAGGAAGTGGTGAAGGAACTACTCTTCTCCATCCCCTGTTTGCATCTTCTTTCATGATATATCCTTTTTCATCCATTAATTTTTTAGCTTGTTCTTCTGTAAAGAAAGACCCTACAGGTTTGGTTGGGTTCTTAAATCCCCAATCGTTTTCATCTACTATAACCTGAGTAATTACTGTGGCAATTTCTTTATTCAGACCTCTTCGTTTCATTTCTTCCCTTATTGCCTGCTGGAGCTGATATCCAATATATCCTTGGCTCATTGCTCCACATTCCGGGAAAGGCATAATTGAATTTTTTTCATTTACTGCAGCTGCTGTCTCATATGTAGCAACTAACTGTCCAACTTGAGGTCCATTGCCATGTGCTATTATAACTTCATGTCCATTTTCAATAAGATCAACAATTGCTTTTGATGTCTCAATACATGTTTTAAGCTGTGCTTCAGCCGATTTATCCTTAGGATTAGCCTGAAGTGCATTTCCACCCAGTGCTACTACTACTCTTGCCATATCTTAATTCCCTTCCTTCTTAGTGCCCAAGTGTAGCAACCATAACTGCTTTTATAGTATGCATTCTGTTTTCAGCTTCATCAAATACTACTGAATATTTACTCTCAAATACTTCATCTGTAACTTCCATGGAGTCAAGTCCAAATTTATCGTGAATCTCTTTTCCTACCTTTGTATTAAGATCATGGAATGATGGTAAACAGTGTTCGAATATTACCTTTTCATTTCCTGTCATTTTTATCATTTTCATATTTACTTGATATGGTCTTAATAATTTTATTCTTGATTCCCAAACTTCTGCTGCTTCTCCCATGGATACCCATACATCTGTGTATAGAACATCTGCATTCTTTACTCCTTCATCAACATTTTCAGTTATAGTAATCTTTGCTCCTGTTTCCTTTGCAACTTTTTCACATTTTGAAACAAGTTCTGCTTCCGGAAATAACTCCTTTGGTGATACTATTCTAAAATCTATTCCCATCTTTGCTGCTCCAATCATAAGAGCATTAGCCATATTGTTTCTTCCATCTCCGCAGTAAGCAAAAACTACCTTATTTAATGGTTTATTAATATGCTCCTGTATTGTCAAAAAATCCGCTAATATCTGCGTTGGGTGATCCTGCGTTGTAAGGCCATTCCATACTGGCACTCCAGAATACTTTGCAAGATTTTCTACAACTGATTGATCATAACCTCTATATTCAATTCCATCATACATTCTTCCAAGGACTCTTGCAGTATCTGCTATAGATTCCTTCTTTCCCATCTGTGAACCTGTAGGTCCAAGATATGTAACATGAGCTCCTTGATCAAGCGCTCCAACTTCAAATGCACACCTTGTTCTAGTGGAATCCTTTTCAAATAAAAGTACTATGTTTTTCCCCTTAAGCTTCTGCTGTTCTGTTCCTGCATATTTTGCTTTTTTTAAATTAGCTGCAAGTTCAAGCATATAATTTATTTCCTTTGGTGTGAAGTCCATTAAAGTTAAAAAATTTCTGTTTCTTAGATTGTACATTTTATTACCTCCTGTATTTTGAATATAGTTTATTTTAAAATCACAGTTTCAAAATAAATCATTTTAACTCAAAAAAAAGTTCTCAAAATCAAAATGATTTTAAGAACTTTAAATTTATATTCATTTTATTTCTAATCTTCTTCGCATGTGAGTATAAGACCTTCAAAAAATTTATTTATTGAAATCTTCCCTTCTATTTTTCTCTTACCATTTATATAATCCATTTCAGCTTTTACACTGGCAAAATCAAAAAGTACATTTGCATAAATATGAAAAGTATCATTAGTGTAATCTTCAATACCAAGATTAGCTATATTTGTAAGTCCGTTTTTTATTGCTCTCCTTATTCTTTGTTTTACAATCTGGGGGCTATCTCCTAAGTAATTTTCCAAATCATCCAAATTACATTCTGTCAAATTTTTGTTGTTTTCCATAAGATATAAGCCTATTTTGATTATATCATTTGTACCTTTTTCTCCAAGCATGCCGAGCATTCCTAAAATGTGTTTCATTTTAATTAAATCTTTATTTTTATTCTTTTCGCTTTTATCCGGGGTTTTAAACATTTTCTTTATATTTGACAACATATTTTCCATTTCGATCTTTTCTGCTACCTTTGAAATTACCTTTTTAACCTCAATCTTATTTATAGGCTTGTTTATAAAAAATTCTATTCCTGCTTCATAGGAATCCGCCCTTAATTCAATGTCTAATACCTGAGATATCATAATAAAACAAATATCTGGTTTTATTCCTTTAATCTTCTTTACCAAAACATTTCCATCTATTACAGGCATGAGTAAATCTACAAGTACAATATCAGGTTTAATCAAAAGTATTTCGTCATAAGCAGTTTCAGCATTGCATGAACTTCCCACCACATCATAAGAATCATTTTCCTCTATTATCATAGTAAGTATTTTTACTATATTTATATCATCATCCAAAATATAAAATCTCAACTTACATCACCCTCTAGCTTGTCTTTATTTATCTTTATAGTGAATTCTGTGCTCTTTCCTTCTTCAGAGGTAACTGATATTGAACCAGAAAAAATCTCATTAATAATACCTTTTACATGAGCAAGACCTATTCCTCTACATATATCACCTGTCTCTTCATTGAATTTTGTTGAAAAACCAGGATTAAAAATGTAATCTATATTTTTACTTTTTATGCCTTGTCCATTATCTGAAACTACAAAAATACATTCATCTTTATTTTTCTTAATCACAATTCTTATATAACCATTTTTTCTTTTTTCTATAGCTTCCATGCTATTATAAATTAAATTTCTCATTATGGAAACCAAATAATAATGTTTATCTACCATAAAATTATCATATATCTTAAAGTCTAAAAATATTTCTAATTTGTTTCTCTTTATGTATTCCTTTACATCAGCCTCTATAATACTTGCAATGTCCTTGATGTCCATTTTAACATTATCATTTTTTTCATCAAACATGTCTTCTAATCCTTTTATTACACTGATATAATCCTTCTTTATCTCATGGACATCTTTTGCAACATCCAAAGATGTATTTTCAAATTCAACAGGATAATTATTTTCGGAAAGGGTCTTATAAAGATAATAAGCTTTTTTCATAACATCCTCAATATCCGTTTTATTCTTATTCATAAAATATATTTCACTTTTTACCTTTGAAGTGATAAGTATAAGATTTCTATATCTTTCCTCATGCTCTTCCCTTACTAGCAAGAAACTATAGTATTTAAACAGCATTATTACGCATATTGCAATTGTACTTCTTATAAAAGCTATAATTGCCAAATCCTGAAATATAAAATACTTATACCCTTGGAAGTTCAGCAGTACACTTATTTCTAGAACATTGGAAACAAAATCGCAGGTGAACACCGTAACAAAGAAATTAGTTAGATTTGCATTTGTTTTTTGCCAATATAAACAATAATATAATATTCCATAGGCAAAATAAAACAAAATATCAGTAGCAACCAAATTTACTACCTGATTAAAACTAGTATTGCTGATATATAACATAAATCCTCTATAAACAGGGGATGCTATTCCAATTATACAAGTTAGCTTTATAGGGTTGAATTCCCTATTAAAATATAGAAGAACAGGCAATATAATTACAGATAAAGTTATTGTAAAGCCACTAACAAATAAATTAATATTTACTTGTGATGCAAGGGCAATACATGTAGCAACAATGAAAATAGTTTTTACTTTTTTCATGGCATATTCCCTTCTTTTGTTCATAACTTACATATTTATTCATATTTTATCATGGAAAATAATAAATTTCAAAGCCTGTGATATAATTGTATCATTAAAAACTAAAAATTAAATTATTAAACTAATCTATTCTTTATATTGTCTGAGAGCCTAACTATTCTCCTTTTTTTTTAATTGTTCTAAAGTACTTAATAGCTTTTGAGGTAACGGAACACCGCATTTCCCAATGTTATCTAAAATAGAAATACCCTCATTTGCTATGTAAAAGTAGCAAACTAGAGTACGGAAAATCCATGCCCCATTATTTAAGAGCCTATCCAAAAGCACTGGAACAATAATAACCACTAGTATCAATGCCTTTTTAGCTATACCTATATAGCCTTTCTTACTACTTAACTTATTTTTGATTGCTGCATTTGTAATTCCTGTACCATAATCAACAATTATCAAAATAATTAATACTTTTAAAGTAGTATCCCATCCGCCAAATATATAATTAAAAATTCCCCCTGGTATAGCTATAATGGAATTAATAAATTCTCTTCCACTCAATGCTGCACCTCCTAAAAAAAGTACACCCTATTGGGTGTACATAGCACCTAATATATTCTCTTTTTTAAAATGTCTTATCTGATGTCTTAAGTAACAATAGGCTTCAATATCATCATCTCTTATTTTATTAACTTTTATATTGCGTTTAGTTATCTTATTATCTCTTCCTAAATATATGATAGTAACAATTTTATGCTCCTTAAAGGAATTGCTTAGAACATATTCATTCATTTCTACCACCTCGCATATTTTTAAGATAATTATAGCATTTAATTATAAAATATGCAAACATATGTTCCCATATAACATATAAACAGAACTTTAGAGAACTTTAGAGCTTTAGATTTTGTATAGATTTAATTAAACATATTCAAAAAATAAAAATAGCCCCTTAAGGCTATTAAGTTAAAGAATAAAGTATATCCCGTATTGCATACTTTATTCTTTCTAATGTGTATTTTTTTTATTTTTATTATTTCTTTCTTGGCTATTACTTCTTTCAGTTCGCTTAGTACCTATATTGGTATTTTGTTTATTTTCTTCTTTATTATTGCCTTTATACATGAATATTCACTCCTCTCAAATAGTATGCTTCCCTTTTGAGGTAGTTGTATTCATTTGTCTTCATATAAAAAGCTATATTTTTTCATTTCAAATTTCTAATTATTTCAATCTCATTATATATCGTATAGCTCTTGGAGCATTCATTACTATTGTTAATATAAAAGATAGCAGCATGGCAGCCGCTATTATTGACCATATTATGTTCATGGTTGCTTTCTTCAAAATTATTCTTCCTTTCTAACAATTTATCTTGCTTATCTAATATTATTATATCAATATTTATTATTTTATGCATTAAAAAAAGCCTTTGAAAATCTTCAAAGACATTGATATTGGTGCGCCCAACAGGAGTCGAACCTGCGACCTCCGGATTCGAAGTCCGTAACTCTATCCAACTGAGCTATGGGCGCTTATTAAATACTATCATGCGC
>JAQSXU010000216.1 GCA_029256485.1 Clostridiaceae bacterium | reverse complement strand
ATTGTATTTTAGTTATATAGCAGTTGGAATTATAGGCTTTATAATAATGATACCTTTATTTATAACATCAATAAAAAAGATAAGATATAAAATGAAAGGGCTGCGTTGGAAAAAGCTGCAGCGATGGGCATATTTATTTTATATATTGGCCTATGTACATATTTTATTAGTATTGTTAAATGAAAAAGAATTAGATTGGTTAAGATTGAGCACATATACAATAATATTCGGAAGTTATATGACTTTAAGGTTATTAAAAAGTAAAAACGCTGCACAAGTTAAAGCTCTTAAATTATCTGCAAATAGTGATTTAGCTTAAATATTGAAGTACCATAAATTTTAAAATGAATTTATGGTATTTTGTTGTTTTAAGGATTGTGAAGGGAGTATATGTTATAATTAAGTAAATAAATGGTATATGGGGGATGTTATATGAATAGGAAGGTAAAAAAACTTATATTAATTGCGTTAGCATTAACTATGATTTCAGGAGTAACTAATAATACAATTATCGCAAAAGCTGAAACTATTAACAAAATTGAAGTCATGGATGCTCAAGCCAAAAATCCAATAAAAGCTTGTGACAATTATATTATCTATTATGGAAATAAGTTCAACGCAACTATATTAGAAAAATTAAAAACTTATAATATGGTAGTTATAAATCCTCTAGAAGTAGGGGCTAATGATGCGCGTAAAAAATTACAAGCTGCTGGTGTGAAAGTTTATGCATATACAAGTTCAATAGAAATACCTACATATGATACTGAACTTGTAAAAAGCATTGAAGATGGTGAAAAATTGAAAGTAGATGGAAAAATACTTATACACTGGGAAACCAATCAACTTGGAGATTTAAGACAAGCTACATATAGAGCTAAAGTAATTAATAAAGTTACAGAACGCATTGCCAATGCAGGATATGATGGTGTATTTGTAGATACATTAGATGATTTAGAAAATATGTCAGATATTTTAGAAGAAAATAAAGTGGCTGTTTCTGATAAAGATGCTTATATAGAAGAAATGGAACAAGCAGGAGTTACTTTCTTAGAAGAGTTAAAAAATACAAATCCTAATTTGAGTGTTATTCAAAATAGAGCCTTTCAATTATTAGATAAAGGAAGTAATAAACTTGTAGATGCTGTATTGTATGAAGATATATGTAAGAGTGCAGATGTTGAATATTACAATGATATCAAAGCAATTCTTGATAGATATACATTAAATAATAATGGAGTAGTTATGGCCTTGGCTAATCAAAAGAAATACTATGCAGAAAGTAAGAAAATTGCTCAAGATAATAAATGGCTGTATTATCAAACAACTGATTATAGTAGTACATCTATAGTTGATGGAGCAAATTATTAATTTAGCAAAATTAAAAATTACAAGTTAAAAAATAAATTATATCAGGAATAATAGAAAGCAGAGGGAAATAAGATGTATTATAGTATGAATAATGATATTAGAGAATACTCATTAGAGGAACATTTAGAGAATTTATGTAAAAACAATGAAAAATATAAACATTTATATGCAGCGTGGACAACCGATAAAGATATTTATAAAAATTCATTGAGTGCTGTTCCGATAAATTTTCCACATTATAGTAGACATGAGTCAAGTCATTCTTTAAGTATAATTAATAAAATTGAAATGTTATTGGGTATAGAAAGAATTAAGACATTAAGTCCTACAGATACATTTTTGATTTTAGAAAGTGCATTTTCTCATGATTTAGGTATGATTATTCCAGAAGAATTATTAAAAGAAGAGTGGAAAAAGCCAAGTTTTAAAAGATTTTTGAAAAAACTTTCAAGTGAGAGTTTTGATGAAGATATAATGAGATCAGCGCAATATTTATTGAATATTCAAGAAGAAAATATTGAATTTAATGAAGAAAATATAGACTGGCCTATTGAAGTGAGAAATTCTGTTACTCTGATTATAGCGGAAGCATTTAGAAAAAATCATGGATTAAGAAGTGAATTATTGCTTAGAAATTCAGAAAAAATTTCTGTAAATATTAACAGCAATAAGTTTATTCCAATTAGAATAATGAATATAGTTGGAAAAATTGCGACAGCTCATGGGGAAAATTTTATGGATATTTTAAAAAATTTACAATACGTTCAAAATGGTATAGGTGTTGACAAGATACACCCACGATTCATAGCGTGCTTAATTAGATTGGGAGATTTATTGGACTTAGATAATGGAAGATTTAATGAAGTTTTTGAGAAAACATCTCCATATCCGTGTAGTTCAAGAATACATAAGGAGAAGCATAGTTCGATTACTCACTTTTTAGTCTCGCCGGAGAAAATTGAGGTTTCAGCAATATGTAACGATGATAATGTATATAGAGAAACCAGACTTTGGTTTGATTTGCTTAGAGATGAATTGAAAAACTTAAGTAGTAAGTGGAGCGATATTGTTCCAAATGGTTTTAGTGGTGGTCCTCCTAGTCTAGGAGAAATAAAATTAAGCATAGAGGGAGCAGATAACATAACTGAACAACTTGATTTAAGATTTAATATTGATCCGATAAGAGCTTTTGAGATGATAGAAGGTAGTGGGATATACAGAAATTCATTAGTTTTTATTAGAGAAATGTTACAAAATGCAATAGATGCAACAAAGATTAAGATATGGGAAGATATAAAAGAAGGAAAATATGATGATGTTTCAGAAATTTTAAATATGAACTTTAATGGTGAAAAGGTTAGTAATTATAATTTTAATTTTCCTTGTGTTTTACCTGATAATATTAGAAAGTTTTATCCAATCGATATTGAATTAACTTATAAAGATAATCAGTATATATTCATAATAAAAGATAAAGGACGTGGGATCAGTTTAAACGATCTAAAGAGAATGGAGAATGTTGGAGGTAGTTGGGAGCAAGATGAAGAATTGCAAAATTTCATAGATAGTATGCCAGGATGGATGCAACCAACTGGTAGTTTTGGTATAGGTATTCATTCAGTTTTTCTTGTAACTGATGAAATAGAAATAGAGACAAAATCTGAAGAAGAGGGAGGATATACAGTAAATTTTATTTCTAGAAGAAAAAATGGATATATTACTGTGAAAAACAACAAAGAAATAAATAGAATAGGAACAAAAATAATAGTTAGAATGAAAGAAAATAAATTATATGAAATATATTTGAAGGATCATCCTTTATTTAGAAATTATGACTTTATTGACCCTAATTATCAAAAAAAATTAATTATAGAAATGTTGCAAGATGAGATTGATTCGGTTAGTAGAAATATACATAGTTTAAATATAAGAAAGATAAAAGATAATAATAAAATTTGGGAGAGCAATTTACAAGAAAAAGATGATAGCGAAGAAATTTATATAGGAAAAACAGGTTTGAATTATAGAATATATTTTAGAAAATGTGAAGAAAGAAATAGAAATAATAATAAAACTAGTTTGGTTAACAAATGGTTTATAGAAGTAATAGATAAAGAGCATGAATCTATTATAAAAATAATGGGGAACAATAGAAAATTTAATATGTATAATCCAGATGCATTTAAAATACTATTTAAAGAAATTAAATGTAATAATTCTTTAATAAGGGATGACTTTTATGAATTATTTGATGTTGAAATAGATATTCTAAAAGGAAGAGCTAAGGAGATATTGCATATTTCGAGAGATATATTAAAAAATGAAATATTAGACCAATATATAAAACTAATTTATGAAGTTATTATACCAGAGGGATTGGAATATTTGTATAAATTCCTAGATCAATCTATTAAAAATAGTAATTACATATATATGCCTATAAACGAAAAGGTAATAGATAGTTTTCAATTATTGAGATTAAGAGTAGCTTTTAATATTTTTTTAAATAAAGAAGCTGATTTTATGAATGAATGGGGAAATAATATATTTTTTGGTAAAAATAATTTTACATTTAATCAACTTATAGATAAACATTATATTATTCAAAGTGATTATAGCAAATTAAATCGTGAAATACCAAAAGAATTATCAGATGAATTAAACAAATTTAAATTAGAAAAAGATGAGGATAAGATTTTGTGGCTAGAGAATGAATGGATAAGTGTTCCGTTTATATCTAAATATATTAATGAAAATTTTGGTGACACTAGGATTTTTATAGATAGAAATACACAGAATAAAATTATAATCGGGAGGAAAAAGGAAAAAGTTAGGAATATTAATTGTTCAATTTTGGAAAATAATGAATATGAAAGTTTGTTTTGGGAATTGCTGGAAGGATATAACCTAGAAAGGATAGCGATAGAATGTAGTGCATGCTATAACGACAATGGTATCAAAGAACTATTGTATAGTGATATAGTAGTCAAGCATGGTGTAAATAATCTGTTATTTGATTTATTGAGCAGTTATAAACCTTGTATAATTTCACCATTTAGTAAATGTTGTAACGAAGAAATAAGGAATATGGGATATGATTTTGTTAAAGTAATGGATTATGTTAAGAAAGAACATTATTTTAATGAATTAGTAAGTTGGGTGTCTGAAAATTCTATGTTTAATATTAATTATGAAAATAAAAAGATACTAGTTAATGATGCATATGAAAAATTTATATCAGATTATTTAAGAACACTTAAGAGAAGGGATGAAATTCAAAAAAAATGTAATGACAATTTAGAATTTAAAGAAGTTAATGGACTTGAAGGAGAAGTAGCGATTGAGTAATTTATAAATAGGGTTCTTGTTATAATATTTTTTACCAAATTGATTCAACGTAACACCCTCAAATTCAGAGTGATCAATAGTTTCATAATTGATAAAAAGTTGAGTAGTATAATGCATAGGAATAACATATTTCAACTTAATAGTATTTTACACAATAATAAATACGAATAGGTGTAATGTAAAATAGTACTAAGAATTGTGGGTTATGAAGCGTTGAAAACAAAAATACTTGGATTATAATAAAAAGAGCTAATAAGAATTTTAATTAGATTGAATTAGAAAAATTATTAAATCAAATTTCTATAGTAAAAAAATAGATATGTATCTTTATGTAATAAAAAAATCAGGATGAGATTTAATCATCTTGATTTTTTTACTTTGAGCAAGTGTTACTTTTGAATTTAATATCAAATTTGATAAGTACTATTCTGTAATTGTATAGCTAGCTTTTGTAAGATCATTAATGAGTTTTAAAGAAACTTATTTCTAAAAGATCAGTTCAGAGTAAGTTAAAAAGTATCAATATCTATCCTGTTAAGAAGATAATATATAACATCAAATAAAAATATCTTATAGCATTGTATAAGTCATCAAAATTTGGTCTAGAATTTGGATATAATTGTAAATTATCATTTGGGGAGGTGAAGGACATATCAAAGAATATAGAATTGATGATGTTGACTTAAAAACTGCAAGAAACTTAAAGAAGGAAATCTGTGAAAAGTATAAGGTTAT
>JAQSXU010000041.1 GCA_029256485.1 Clostridiaceae bacterium | reverse complement strand
TCCGGTATGTTTAAAATTATTAAATTATATGATAGTGTTAAAGATGCCATAGATAAAATTTAGTGGGGGGATAAAAATGTACGATAACATGATGAAATTGGAGTTTATGAGTAAATCTCAAAATGAAGGATTTGCAAGAGTTGCAGTGGCTGCTTTTGTTTCACAATTAGATCCAACTATAGAGGAACTTACAGATGTAAAGACCGCAGTTTCAGAGGCTGTTACAAACTCAATAATTCACGGATATGAAAATAACCAGGATGGTATTGTTAAAATTCAAGCATTTATAGAAAATAATGAAACTACAATTATTATTGAAGATAATGGAGTGGGAATTGAAAATGTAGAAGAGGCAAGACAGCCTTTATATACTTCAAGGCCGGACTTGGAGAGGTCCGGAATGGGTTTTACTGTAATGGAAACTTTTATGGATAATCTTATTATAGAATCAGAAAAGGGAAAAGGAACTAAAATCACTATGAAAAAGATTTTTAAGTCCTTAAATTAGGTGAAAAATATGAGGGATGAAGCTGTAAAAAAAGATGGTTATAACTATGATGAGAATATAAATTTAATATTTTCCGCTCAAAATGGTGATAAGCATGCTCTTAATAAGCTGGTTGAGGTTAATTTGCCCTTAGTGTCTGTAATAAGTAAAAAATTTCTTAATAGAGGTTATGAATACGAGGACATATTTCAGATAGGATCCATGGGGTTAATCAAGGCCATTAATAACTTTAATTCAGAATTTAATGTGAAATTTTCAACATATGCTGTGCCAATGATTATGGGAGAAATTAAGAGATTTTTAAGGGACGATGGTATGATAAAGGTAAGCAGAAGTGTTAAAAGTACAGCTAAAAAGCTTCACTATGACAGAGAACAGCTTACCAAGAAATTAAGTAGAGAACCAACTATAGAAGAACTGTCAAGTTTTTCAGGAGTATCTAGTGAAGATATTATATTTGCATCTGAATCTATTAACAATCTTCAGTATTTATATGATACTATACATCAAGATGATGGTGCACCTGTGCTTCTTATAGATAAGCTAAGCGAGAACCCTGAAGAAAGCGGAGACATGATAGACAAATTAGCCTTAAAAGAGGTATTAAATAATCTAGACGGAAAATCAAGAAAAATAATAATGCTGAGATATTTTAAAGATAAGACTCAGGTTCAAGTGGCAAAATTACTTGGAATAAGTCAAGTACAGGTATCAAGAATAGAAAAAAAGGTGCTAAAAGCAATGAAGCAAAAATTAGAAGGATAGAGTACTCAAAATGATGTACTCTATTTTTGTTTAAAAAATAAAATTATGTATAAACTATACATAATGCATTAAAATTCTAACATTATGACCTTGCAAAATATCCAATCTTCAGGGATTTTTGTGAGGGAGTAATGTAATAGAATTTTAATATTATGTAAAATGCATTAAATTTGTTATTTTGCTTATTGCATTTGGTGAAAAAATCTTCTTAGAAAGTAAAAGGAAGTGATTTAATGGACAGTGAAGAGTACAAGGTAAAAAAGAAATTCAAGAAGATTGCAAAGGAAGCACAACCAAAAACTAAAACATTAAAAAATTGTTTTAATGCGTTTATAGTTGGCGGGTTAATTTGTGATATAGGACAGTTTTTTAATAATATTTACTTGACTTTTGGAGTATCAAAAGATGATGTGGGTACATATGTGTCCATTACCATGGTGTTTTTAGGTGCACTTTTAACGGGACTTGGAATTTATGATAAAATTGCCAACTTTGCAGGCGCTGGAACAGTAGTGCCAATAACAGGCTTTTCAAATTCAATAGTATCACCAGCCATGGAATTTAAAAAAGAGGGATTTGTATTTGGAGTAGGTGCGAAAATGTTTACTATTGCTGGTCCTGTATTAGTATATGGAATTAGCTCATCTGTGGTTATTGGGGTAATTTATTTCTTAATTACTAAATTATAAAGCACAGTTTTATATTATGAACATTGATATTAGAGCAGTTAAGGATGTGAAAATATGAATAAAAGAATAGGAAAGCAAACTTTAAGGCTTGATAGTAATCCTAAAATAATAGCCACCTCAAGTATTGTAGGACCAAAAGAAGGAGAAGGTCCCCTTAAAAATTATTTTGATATAATATTACAGGATGACTTAAATGGTAAAGATACCTTTGAAAAAGCAGAGAGCAATATGCTTTATAATGCAATTAAAGATAGTATTAACAAAGCAAAACTAAAGGAAAGCGATATTGACTTTTTACTGGCAGGTGATTTACTTAATCAAATTGCTTCCTCCAGCTTTGCTGCAAGAGATATGGATATACCATTTATAGGATTATATGGTGCTTGTTCAACCATGACAGAATCTTTGAGCATAGCATCTATATTAATGGATGGTGGTTTTGCTAATTATGTTATTGCTGCAACATCATCTCATTTTTCTTCAGCAGAAAGGCAATTTAGATTTCCATTAGAGTTCGGAAGTCAAAGAACACCAACAGCACAATGGACAGTTACAGGAGCTGGTTCTATGCTGCTTGGAAAACAGGGAAATTTTCCAAGTGTAACTTATGTTACCATAGGTAAGGTAAAAGATTATGGTATTACAGATGCAAATAATATGGGAGGGGCAATGGCTCCGGCTGCAGTGGATACAATTTTAGCTCATTTTAATGATACTGGAAGATCACCTTCAGATTATGATTTAATTGCCTCAGGAGATTTAGGTAAGGTTGGAAGGGAAATCACGCAAAAGCTGCTGATGGAAAAGGGTATTGATGTTTCAAAGGTCTATATTGATTGCGGTGAGGAAATATTTGACAACGAAAAACAGGGAACAAATTCAGGTGGAAGCGGATGTGGATGTTCTGCAGCAGTAGATTGTGGATATATTTATAAAAATATGTTAAACAGTAAATTTAAAAAGGTATTGCTGATTTCTACTGGAGCACTAATGAGTACCACATCATCATTACAAGGAGAGAGTATACCTGGTATTGCTCATGCAGTAAGTATTGAATTTTAAATTTTATAATTGCATAAGGAGATGCTTAATTATGACAGACTATATTATGGCATTTATTATTGGTGGAATAATATGTGTGATTGCACAAATACTTATGGATAAAACAAAATTTACTCCCGCTAGAGTATTAGTAAGCTTTGTAACAATTGGAGTTTTTCTAGGAGCTTTAAATATATATGATGTGGTTGTAAAATACGGAAAAGCCGGAGCTACAGTGCCTCTACCAGGGTTTGGATATACCCTTGCAAAGGCTACAATAAAAGAAGTAAATAGTAAGGGAATAATGGGCGCTTTTACAGGAGGAATAAAGGGAACTGCAGGAGGAATTACTGCAGCTATAATATTTGGTTATCTAATGGCTATTTTATTTAATCCTAAAACAAAAAAATAATAAATAAACCAAAATGTATTTTTACATTTTGGTTTATTTATTATTATATTAATTTTGTTTATTACTACCATCTGTTTTACCACCAGTATTAGTGGTGTCATTTCCTCCAGTTTGATTTCCTGGTGGAGTTACGGGAGTTGTACTTGGTGATGTTCCGTCATTATTAGTTGATGGTGGTGGTATGGAAGGTAATGTGTCATCAGTTAAAGTAGGCAACACATACTGTTGATCAGCAACTGGATGTATTGGAACATAATCACGTCTTATAAACACCCTGGATTCAATTAAGTCTGCAGGTGTTGTTTGAGAAGCTAATTTGCCATTTAATTTATTTACTTTAGCTTCCACATGTATATCGCATAATTCAGTTGGAACAGTACCGGCTATAAACATTTCAGAAATATCCTGAGATCCTCTAGGGTCTCTAGCACATAAATCTGTAGGAACTTTTCCAGATTCTTTACATATAGTTGCCGTTACAATTCCGCCAGGCATTGCCACATCTTTTGAATTTAAATTTTTATGGGCAGATTTCATAAATTTACCCCAAACATCAGCGGCGTAGGAACTTGTAATTCCAGTGTCTGTATAATCATCATTACCAATCCATACAGCAGCTGAATAGTATGGAGTTAATCCACAAAACCATAAATTTTTTGAATCGGTTGATGTACCAGTTTTTCCTCTTACAGGCATATCTCCAAAATTTGCACCGGGACCTGTTCCCCCAGGGCTTACTGGGCCTTTTAATAAGTCATAAATTAGGTAGGCAGCTTGTGGAGAAATTACTGATTTTGTTTGAGGCTTGCTTTCAAGAATAACCTTGCCATTCTTATCAACAACCTTTGTATACATTCTTGCATATGTATAAGTTCCATTATTGCCAAAAACACCATATGCTTGTGCCATTGTCAAAGGATTTGTGCCTCTATATTCACCATTATCCAATTGCCCTAAAGCAATTGCAGATATACTTCCTTCATCTGTTTTATCAATTTGAAGACCATACTTTTTACCATATTCTATACCTGTATTTATGCCAATTTCATTTTCAAGCTTTAAAGCATATATATTTACTGACCTCATTATTGCTTCTCTCATGGTAATATAACCAGTGAAGCCTGCTGGACTGTTTTGAGGATCATAGTTAGCACCATTATTCATCTTTCGCCCAAGTTCAGGAGTTAATGGAGCATCATCAAGTACCGTTCCAGGTGTGGCCTTTTTTGTATCTAAAGCCGGACTGTAAACTGTAAGAGGCTTTATACTTGAACCAGGTGCTCTTAAGAAATCATTAGAAGCGGCTCTATTATATGAGCGAGCAGGCTGCTGACCTCTTCCCCCTATAATAGCCTTTACCTCTCCTGTATGATAATCCATAATTACAGCAGCTGCTTGAGGCTGTGTCACATTATTTTTGCTAGTTCTTGTTACAATGTTATCTAATATAGTTTGAGTATTATTTTGAATATCCATATCCATTGATGTGTAAATTTTCAAGCCGCCGTACATTAATAACTTTTCAACTTCACTATCTGTGTAGTGGTATTGGCTTTTTAAATCATTTTTTACTTGATTAATTGCTGGAATTGAATACCATTCGTAATTTAATCTATTTTTATTTAATGTGGTAATAGACAATCCTAGCTTATTATTTAATAAATCATTAATGCATTGATCATACTGCTGCTTAGTAATGTTGCCATTTTCATACATCTTATATAAAACAGTTTTAGTTCTATTTACATAATATATGGAAGAAACATTTTTATGTGCAGCCATATCTTCAGCATTTTTTTTGGATACTGCAGAAGCATAGAATGAAGATGGGCTTTGGGCAACTCCAGCTATGAAAGCACATTGCAATAAATTTAAGTCCTTGGCACTTTTATTGAAATATTGGTTTGCTGCCGACTCTACTCCATATGCATTTCCACCAACATTAATAGTGTTCATATAAGCTTCTAAAATTTGCTCCTTAGATAAATGTTTTTCCAACTGCACTGCAAGATACATCTCCTGAAGTTTTCTTTTAATTGTTACCTCATTTGAAAGCAGTGTGTTTTTCAATAACTGCTGTGTAATAGTAGATGCACCTTGAACTCCAGTCTGCTTTTTAATTTTGTTCTTTATATCAATGTAAATAACTCCAGTGATACGCCTTAAATCTATTCCATTGTGCTTATAGAATCTCTCATCTTCTATAGATACAAATGCATTTTTTAGATTTTGGGGCATATCTTTAAAAGGAATTACAGTCCTATTTTGATCTGTGGCAACTATATCCATAAACTTTTCATTGCTAGCATAGAGCACAGAAGGTTCATTCAAGGATAATATCTGATTTACATCAAGTGATGGAGCCGTCTTAATAATTGCTAGGCCGATTCCAACACCTGCAACAGCGCAAAATGATATTAAAATTATAATGATAACTAAAAATATTTTTAAAAATCTAAAACGACCTTTTTTCTTCCTGGTTTTAGCTTTAGCCATTATTTTTCCTCCCTGACACAAAAAAATTGTCAACTTTAAGATATTATATCATATTATTATTTATATATAAAATAAATTGCCTTTACTAGTCAAGTACCACTATAAATAATATTGTACCATTAATTGCCATAATAAACATCAATATTATGGCATTTTATTATTTTATTTAAAAAGTACTCATATAAATAATATATAGTAATATAAGGAAGCGATTTTTTATTTCATATAATAAAATAAAATATAAAAAAAATAAAGTTAATAAAATAGACTTCAGAATAAAGTTGATGCTATTATTTCTTTTAATAATTGTAATATTTGATATTTTTATTTATGCTTTTGATAAAATTATTATTTCAACTGTATTAGGTGTGGCAGAAGAAGAAGTCAAGGGGAAAGTAAACAGCATAATAAATAATTCTATTTTGAAGGAATATTCTAATCAGTTCAAATATGATGAAATTATTAAAGTTGAAAAGGATAATGAAGGTAATATAAATTTGTTAAAAGCGGATACACTAAAAATGAACAAAATAGCTTGTGATGTATCATTGGACTCTCAAGAAGAAATAAAAAAAATGGGCGCAATTGGAGTAAAGATACCAATAGGGTATATTTCTAAAAATAATATTCTATCACACTACGGTCCTAATATAACAATGAAAGTTCGACCTATTGGATATACAGAAACCAGCTATTTATCAAAATTTGAAAGTGCAGGAATAAATCAATGCAGGCATAAGATTTATGTTAAAGTTAAAACTAACATTAGAATATTTGTGCCTCTAAGATGTAAAGATTTAGAAGTTGAAAATGAAATCCCAATTTCAGAAACTATTATTGTAGGAAAGGTTCCGCAAAATGCAATTGAGTTTAGTGAGGATAATACTGGATTTAAATTAAAAAATTAAGCTGATAACTTACTAATAAGCTATCAGCAATATATTCAATGTTATTTATTTTCCCAGTTAAATACATATGGTACGTTTCTATAATAATCACCATAGTTTAAACCATATCCAACCACAAAAACATCAGGAATCTGGAAGCAGCAATAATCTGGTGATAGGTCCAGTTTTCTTCTTTCAGGTTTATCAAGTAAGACACAAGATTTTACAGACTTAGCTTTTAGAGATTTTACATGGTTTATTACAAAATCCATTGTTATACCTGTATCCACAATATCATCAACCACAAGTACATCATAACCTTCAATATCATCGGGTATATCATTTACAACTTTAACTTTCCCAGAAGATGTTTCACTGTCACCATAACTTGAAGTAGTCATGAAACCAATTTTAACTGGAATTGATATGCTTCTTACTAAATCAGCAGCATAAATAAAACTTCCTCTTAGCAGTGATAAAATATATAATTTTTTGCCATCATAGTCATTTGAAATTTCTGCACCTAATTCTGCAACTCTAGCTTGAATTTGTTCCTTAGTTATAAGTATATTTATTTTTTTATCCTCCATTATTATGCCTCCACGTGTTTATATTTACAATATTGCTATAATAGTATAAAATAATATGAAAGTTGTCAAGTATATTGAAAATTCTACATTTATGTAAGCAGATGTATTATTAGTTTAAAAAACCTATAAATGAAAGTGAGAGAGAATTTATGATTAGTGGGAATACAAATGGAATTAGAAATACTATTTTAGATAAATTAGAAGATTTATATAATCTCAAAGCTCAAAAAGATACTGTTTGCTCTGATGAGATAATTAATATTATCAGCTCAATCAGCGGGGAACTTAACAAAGAAATAAGCGTAGCAATAGACAGAAGGGGCAATGTTGTTGCGATATCCATAGGAGACAGCAGTACAGTTGAAGTACCAATAATTACAGTAAAAGAAAAGAAGCTCTGCGGCATAAGAATTGTTCACACACATCCTAATGGAAATCCAAGGCTGTCCGCAGTAGATTTATCTGCCCTCACAAAGCTGAAATTAGACTGCATGTCAGCTATAGGTGTTAATAATAATCAGGCTGAATCTATAGTTATGGGATTTTGTGATGTGGAAAATAATATGTTGTCCTATGAAACTACAAATATATTAACTGTTGAACAGGGCATAAATTATAATATTATTGATAAAATTAGTGAAGTTGAAAATAAATTTAAAGACTATAATTTTATTGAGGATGAAACTGAAAGAGCTGTATTAGTTGGAATTGAAAATGAGGAAAGTATTGAGGAATTGGCAGAACTTGCTAAGGCTTGTAATGTAAAGGTTGTAGGGAGCCTCTTACAAAACAGAGGTAAGGTTGACACAACGTTTTACATAGGAAGCGGTAAAGTGGATGAATTGGCCTTAAACGCACAAACTTTAAATGCAAATTTAATTATTTTTGACGATGAACTAACTGCTTCCCAGGTTAGAAATTTAGAAGAGAATGTTGGATTAAAGATAATTGATAGAACTACATTAATATTAGAGATATTTGCTAGAAGAGCTAAGAGCAGGGAGTCAAAAATTCAAGTAGAGTTAGCTCAGTTAAAATATAGATTGCCTAGGCTTTCAGGATTAGGTATAGTTTTGTCCAGAACTGGGGCTGGCATAGGAACGAGAGGCCCTGGAGAAAAGAAATTAGAAATAGATAGAAGGCATATTAGGGAAAGAATATATGATTTAAATAGTGAACTTGAAAAAGTAAAAAAAATAAGGGAAACACAAAGAATAAGAAGAAATGAATTAACAAAAGTATCTTTAGTAGGTTATACAAATGCTGGAAAATCAACTTTGAGAAATGCACTTTGTGAGATTTCCTTAAGCAAGGATGGAGTAGTTAAAGAAAAGGTTTTTGAAGCAGACATGTTATTTGCAACGTTAGATACCACCACAAGGGCTATTGTACTTCCAGACAATAGAACAATAACTGTCACAGATACAGTAGGCTTTATTAGAAAACTGCCTCATGATTTGGTTGAGGCATTTAAATCTACGTTGGAAGAGGTAATTTACTCAGACTTACTTCTTCATGTAGTAGATGCATCCTCTGAACACTGTATGGAACAAATAGAAGCAGTGGATGGAGTTTTAGATCAGCTGGGGGCAATTAACAAGCCAATTATATTAGTATTAAATAAGATTGATAAAGCTGATGAATTAAACTTAGGAATGATTAAGGAAAAATACTCACATATGAAAATTGTGGAAATTTCTGCAAAAAAATTAACTAATTTAGATGTGTTATTAGATAGTATATGTAAAATAATTCCAAATACTATAAGAAAAATTAAGTATCTAATTCCATACTCTGATCAATCAGCTGTGGCATTTTTACATAGAAATGCTAAGGTTGAAAGTGAAGAATATGCTGAACAAGGAACATTAATTACAGCCTTGGTGGACGATGAGATATATAGCAAATATTCTAATTGGATATTTGAAGAATAATGGGGGGCAGTATGAAAATCCTAATTAAAAATACAATGATATTAACCATGGATGATAATGAAAGAACAATCAATAAAGGATATGTGCTCATTGATGACGATATAATTGAAGAGGTTTCTCCCGGGGATTTCCAGAGAGAAAGCGGTGGTTTTACCATTATAGACGGAAAAGATTACTGTGTAATGCCAGGACTCATTAATTGCCATACACATGCAGCAATGACACTGTTAAGAGGATATGGAGAAGGACTGCCCCTAATGAGATGGTTAAATGAGAAAATATGGCCAATGGAAGCTAAGTTTAATGAAAAACATATTCAATTAGGAACCGAACTAGCTGTAATAGAAATGTTAAGAAGCGGAACGACTACATTCAATGATATGTATTTTATGCAGAATACAGTTAAAGATGTTGTTGAAAAATCAGGAATTAGAGCGGTTTTAGGTATACCATTAATTGGTGATAAGTGGGAAGGCCAGCTGAGGGATGCATGTGAGTTGGCAGATAAAATAATTAATGAAAAAAATGATCTAATAGACACAATGTTTTCACCACATTCACCATATACATTAAATGAAGAAGCATTAGCAGAAATTTCTGCTGAAGCCAAAAGATATAATAAGGGTATTCACATTCACATATCAGAAACTCAAGATGAAAACAACATTATCAGTAATAAGTATAATATGACCCCATGTGAATTTATTGAAAAATGTGGTGTACTTGAAAATAAAACAGTTGCCGCCCACTGTGTTCATTTAAACCAAACTGATTTAGACATTTTATCAAATTATAAAGTTAGTCCGGTATATAATCCTCAAAGCAATATGAAACTAGCGAGCGGTGTTGCTAGAGCAGGAGAAATGTTAGAGAAGGGAATCAATTTATGCTTAGGCACTGACGGTACATCAAGCAATAATAATTTAAATATGTTTGAAGAAATGGAAACAGGAGCCATATTGCAAAAGTTGTATTACAAGGATGCAACTAAACTTAGTGCAAAAACCATGCTTAAAGTTTCCACTATTAATGGAGCTAGAGCACTGAACATGAAAAATCTGGGCAGTATAAAGAATGGAAATAAAGCAGACATGATATTACTAAATCTAAATAAACCTAACATGATACCCCTATATGATATTTACTCAAATATTGTATTTTCTGCTAATGGCAGTGAAGTGGAATATGTTATTATCAATGGTAAAGTTATTATGGAAAAAGGAAATTTTGTTAAAATTGATGAAGAAAAAATAAAATATGATTGTAATAAGTTGTGCAGTACAATTATATAATTGTAATATATTGCTGTCTTAGGGGATTAATGATTTTATGGATGATGACGTAAAAAAAATTAATTCATTGGTATTGGCATTAAAAGATATAAATGCATTAAGGGATGAACTGATAAAAATTTGGCTACTATAAATATTAGTAACAATTCTAAGGTAAAGGATGCGGTAAAAATAACAGACTCCATAGACAAATTATCTAAAGATGTTTTTAAAGTTTTAAAATCTGCTGTAGAATATTATCTGTCAGTTGAAAGAAAAATTGTAGAACATAATAATTGCAAATAGAAATCTACTTTCAAATATTTTGAGGTAGATTTTTGTTTAATTTAAGAAATTTGGGCAAAATACTGTGGAGGTGGTTTAAATTGGAAAGGGTTTGTCCTTTATGTAATAAACTGAAAAATGAAATAGTGGTATGTGAGAGATGCAATGAAGTTATGTTCGATAAAGGCAGAATTCAAGAATATATGGATCCATATGGTGCAGAGGAGCCAATTGTAGACTCTGATAAGTATTGCTATCATTTATTCAGCTGTTCTAATTGCAATAATACTCAGAGAAGGAAAATTCTGAAAATTGTAATTTGATATTTGAAAGAAAATATTCATATTTCAGATTAACTATTGTTTTTAAGTCAAATACTATATATAATAGTATAAAATATAGTAAATTGGTTTACTTTATTTATCCTTGTGATTTTATTATTACAAATTTTTATGGGGGGTACTGATATGGAAAAAACTATTTTGCAATACCAAAGGGCTTTTAACAGTATTATCGATAGAATGAAAAACAATGAATCTGTGCTAGCAGCCATGGTGTTCGGAAGCATGGTTACAGGTGATTTATGGGACGAATCTGATATAGATTTATTTGTTGTAATTGATTCTAAACTTGTAGAAATTAAAAATATTTACACAGAAGAAAAGAATATACCCGTTCATGTTAAATTGATGAGCAAAAATAGGTTTCTTCAATTGTATGAGGAAGATTTAAGGGGAGGATTTATTCATAGGATATTTGCAGCTTCAAGATTAGTTTTCTCAAAAGATATGGATATTACCATGAGATATGATAATGGCAGATATTATCCAGATATTGATAGAGAAAGATGGAATATAGTATATTTAGGAAATGTTTTAAAACAAATTGGGGTATGTAAAAAATATTTGAGTAATGATGGTGTATATACTGCATACACTTCCGCTGTTAAGTTTATTGAGGAATTTTCAAAATTATATGTTAATTCTTCAGGCTATATGATAAGTAAAGATGCAATGACCATGGCAATGAATCTAAATGACAGCTTTAGG
This sequence comes from Clostridiaceae bacterium, assembly GCA_029256485.1. Next base: position 40,500 of record JAQSXU010000041.1, on the reverse strand, counting down.
AGTTGTGTTGATGAACTGTTTTTCAATAAAATTGATATTAGCAAAGCAATACTAAGCACAATTGATTATATACAGCAATTTATTGATAATAATATTAGAAACATCAGCAATCTATTAATTAATTTTATGAGAGAAAAAGATTGTTTTTTAAGTGCAGAAGATGTTAATAATGATAAATTGTTTAAAAGTTATGATATTGAAATGGAAGAAGTTTTAAACAAATTATGGGAGAAGAATATCATTAAAAAGGATACAAGAGATTATAAAACCTCAGATGGCAAATCTATATTTAAAGAGAATGTATACTTCATTTAAATAGTGAATATTAACATGAATAATTATGAACTTAAATTCAATATTTAAGTTCTTTTATTTTATGATTCTGGAGGGTGAGAGGGTGAAATGGAAAAGTATTATTTCAACATATATGACAATGAAACTCCAAAATACATACAAATATATAAATATATAAAGAAGTTAATTGATATAAATAACATTGAGGACGGCGAAAAATTACCATCCATAAGGGATTTATCTAAATTGTTAAAAGTGAATAATGTAACTATAGTAAGTGCTTATAAAAAATTACAGGGTGAAGGCTATGCAGCACAGAAGATGGGAAGCGGCACTTTCGCAAAGAGAAAAGATAGTAATAAAAGTTTTAAGAGGGAATACTCAGAAACATTTAAATCAATTAGCGTAGATGAAATAAAAAAATATATAGATTTTACTGGAGAAACAGCATGTAGTGAATTTTTCCCTGTGGCAACTTTTAAGGATGTTTTAAATAAGGTTTTGGATAGGGATGGGATAGACGCATTAAGTTATCAGGAAGCATTAGGATATAGAGGACTAAGAAAAAACATAAACAAGTTTTTTTGGAATAATACCTTGAATATGGATAATATATTAATTGTATCAGGTGCTCAGCAGGGGATAGATATTGTATCAAAAGCTCTGTTAAATACAAATGATAATGTAGTTGTTGAAAAACCTACCTATAGCGGAGCATTAAATGTATTTAAATGGAGAAGAGCTAACATATTTGAAGTCAATATAGAGGATGATGGCATAGATGTGGAACAGCTGGAAAGTATTGCCATGAAAAATAATATTAAATGCTTTTATACAATGAGCTATTTTCAAAATCCAACAGGGATTAGCTGCAGCATTGAAAAAAAGAAGAGAATTATAGAATTGGCAAATATATATGATTTTTATATAATTGAAGATGATTATTTATCAGAACTTATATATGACAAATTTATAGAATATAAAAGTTTTAAAAGTTTAGATAAATACGATAGAGTAATATATATAAAAAGCTTTTCCAAAATATTTCTCCCAGGTATTAGAATAGGTTATTTAATTTCACCGTCAATATTCAGCGAAAGTATTCAGAATTCAAAAATTAACACGGACATATCAACATCAAGTCTTATGCAGAGAGCATTGGATTTATATATAGAAAAAGGGCTTTGGAAGGAGTATATTGGTAGATTAAATACTTTTTATAAAAACAAATATAACTATACTTATAACTGTCTAATAAACATATTAGGTGATAAAATTAGTTTTATACCACCAAGAGGAGGATTACATTTTTATATTAAAATTTCAGATAAAATTGATATGGATTCTGTAAGATTATTTTATAAATGTAAAGAAAATAAAGTATTAATTTCACCAGGGGTACTTTTTTATAAAAGCAGCAATGAAGGAAAGAAATATTATAGGATGGGTTTCACTCAAACTGATAATGAAAAGATTAAAGAAGGCATTGAAATAATCAATAATATATTGATAAAATGTTAATCTAAGGAGTAAAAATTTTATGAACCTATTTCACATTCATTGGGATAAAATCCATGATATTAAGGAAGAGGATATAACTTATTATTTATTTTTGGAGAATAAACCTATTGAGGCTATATGTAAAATAAGAGGATTGGACATTGAAACTGTAAAATCACATATATTGTACGGTAAGATAAAATATGGTACTTTGGTTAAAAGTAAAAATGAAAAAGAATTAATTAAAAATATTTCCTTAAAAGCTAAGGAAGAAAAAAGGGATATTCTTGAAACACTTCAAGAGGAGAATAAGGCAAAATTAATGGAGTATATAAAGAGTACCTATGCAGATATGGAACCAAAGGAAAAGGAAGCTGCGGTATGGATAATAGGAGAGTTAAAAGCTGAATCTTGTTTAAATATTTTAGCTAGGGCTAGTGTACACAAATTTGTAAATATTAGAAGAATGGCAGTTTCAGCTATGGGCAAGATAGGAGATAAATCATCAGAAGCTGCATTAATAAGAGCACTTGATGATAGCAATCCACAAGTAGTTACTTATGCTATAAAGGCTCTCATAAAAATAAAAAGTTATAATGCAAAAGGAAAAATAGAAGAAATAATAAATTCTTCAGGTTCAAAAGAATATGTAAAAGGAAATGCTAAAAGATTTTTAGAACTGTGCAATAAGGATTTTAATGCTGAGGACTGTTGAATTAGTAAAGAAAGTAGTGAGATTAGTTGAGTTATTTTACATTAAAAAATCAATCCAGAGATGAATTTGAGGAGAAAAAATCCGTATTTATTGGACATGCAAAGAGGGTTTATAATGAAGATGAGGCTAAGAGTTTTATTGAATCTGTAAGACAAAATGAAAAGGAAGCCAGGCACAATGTATATGCTTATATAATAGGTGAGAACAAGGGTATTCAAAGATACAGTGATGATGGGGAACCACAGGGCACAGGGGGAGTCCCTGTTCTGGAAGTGATCAAGAAAAACAATATTACAGATGTAGTAATAGTAGTTACCAGATATTTTGGGGGCATTTTATTAGGTAAAGGCGGTCTGGTGAGAGCATATTCAAAAGCAGCGGTTATGGCTGTGAATAAGGGAGAAATTGTTGAAAAAGTTCAGGGACGCAGCTTAGAAATTATTGTTGATTATGATTTACTTGGCAAATTACAGTATAGTTTTGAACAAAAGCAGTGGATTATTGAAAATATAGAATATACAGATAGGGTTAAAATAAATATATATTGCGAGGAAAACATAATTCCATCAATAGTAAGTGAAGTGGAAAATATCACAAGCGGAAGATGTAATATTATCAAAAGTGAAAAAGAATACTATTTTAAATTGGATAATAGATTGTACATAGAGCAGCATAGATAAACATGCATATTTATCTATAGCTAAACAACTTCAACTATAAACTTATACAGCGTGAAAAAGCGTTGAAGATTCGCTATTTTCTCGCTGTATAAGTTAAGTTTACGTATATTTATCTATAGTATTAAGTTTGATACCATTTTACATGTGTGATATAATTATTTATGTGTTTTGCAAAAAGGAGGAGATATATCATGTCAGGTCATTCAAAATGGCATAATATTCAGGCAAAAAAAGGTAAGATAGATGCAAAAAGAGGTAAGATTTTTACTAAAATAGGCAAGGAATTGGCCATAGCTGCAAAAATGGGAGGTTCTAATGTAGACGGTAACAGTAAATTGAGAGATGTAATTGCAAAAGCAAAAGCTAATAACATGCCTCAAGATACTATTACAAGAGCAATTAAAAAGGGTGCTGGTGAAATGGAAGGAGTAAACTATGAGGACATAGTTTATGAAGGCTATGGACCATGTAGTGTGGCTGTAGTAGTTTCCGTTTTAACTGATAACAAGAATAGATCAGCAGGAAATGTTAGATCCTATTTCACAAAGTGCGGCGGTAATCTTGGTGCTAATGGCTGTGTAGGCTGGATGTTCCAGACAAAGGGCCAGCTAATCATTGAAAGAAAAGACGAAATAGACGAAGATGAATTAATGATGGTAGCTTTAGATGCTGGTGCAGAAGACTTTGATGCTTCTGATGAAGTATTTGAAATTTCCACTACAGTAGAGGATTTTGGTACAGTAAGAGAAAAATTAGAAAGTGAAGGATATGAATTCTTATCTGCAGAAGTTACAATGATTCCAGACACAACAGTGGCATTAGATAATGAATCTGCTGCTAAAGTACAAAAGCTTATAGACAAACTGGAAGATGATGATGACGTCCAGGATGTATATCATAATGGTGATTTCCCTGAAGATTGGGAAGGCTAAAATTATTTAATAACTACATAATTGAGAAGTGATTTAATCCCATATGGGACTATAATCACTTTTTTATTATTTATGTATAAATTTCCACGATTTTGACCATAATATCTCACAGGAGGGATATTATGAAATATAAAAAAATTGTTATTATTATTGTTATAGTTTTATTAGCTGGTACTACATTTGGAATTAGCTATTATTGGAGTTTAAGTAGATATAAAAATACTGATGTTAATAATAGAAAGCAAGTAAATAGTACAAATGAAACTGTTTCTGCTCAGGGTAAAACAGATGAAGAAATAAAGCCAAATTCAAGAATTATATTTATTACTAAATATACAAACAGTGATTTAGTAAAAACAGATAAAATTGATACCAGCAGTGATTACAGCGGTAAAACCACTTCTCAGCTGGAAAAAGTATTTGAAAAGGATGGCTATAAATTTAGTAGTATTTCTAGAAATGATGTTACATTCCTTCGTGAATTAGAAAAGTACAAATATGCACCAAATAAATATGTACTTGGTGTAAAGGATAGTACAATAGTAATTTATAAAACAGATGACAATTCAGTATTGCAAGTTGATGAGATTACAAATATTAAGGTTGACAACACAGATTCTAAAAGACTTGAAATAGGAGGACCTGAGTTTCAATACGATACAAAAGAAAACGCTTTGGACGCCAGCTCAGAATATAGATAAGCTGTTGGCAGGATTATCTATATTAAAGAATAAATACCAAATATTAAATAACAAATTAGGAAGATTTTCGGCAGATTCATATGCTGAAAATCTTTATTTTTGGTTTTATCTTTAGACAAAACTACATTAATTGGTTATTTGTTCTTTGAACTTTATTATTTATTAGATATTTTCCAGCACAAAATTCCTTATAAGTTGAATTATGTTTATCAAAATGTTAAAGTATATATGTTAATTTAAAATGATTAAACTTATTTTATTATATAAGATGGGGTGAAAGTTTGTACGAATATTTAATGGGTACCTTCAAAGGTATGAATAAAGACTATATTATTATTGAAAACAATGGAATTGGCTATAGAATTTTTACCTCAGGAAGCACTATTGCAAAGATTCCCAAATTGGATGAGAACATATTGCTTTTTTTGGAACAAATAGTAAGAGAAGATTTCATAGGGCTGTATGGATTCTTAACTAGAGAAGAATTAAATATGTTTAAATTGTTATTGACTATTAATGGAGTGGGGGCAAAAGCAGCATTATCTCTTTTGTCCATTAGTAATGTGGAAAAATTGAAATATGCAATTATTTCTGAAGATGAAAAAACTATAGTAAAGGCTCCGGGGATAGGGAAAAAGACTGCTCAGAGAATAATATTAGAATTAAAAGATAAAATAAATCCACAGGAATTGCTTGAACATGTTAGTGATGATAATAGCCAGCTGTTCAATGAGGACACTGTTAAAGAGGCTAAAGAAGCATTAATAGCCTTGGGCTATAATGAAAAAGAAGCTATACGTGCTTTAAATCAAGTTAATACAAATGATTCCTTGGAAAATATAATCAAGTATTGTTTAAAATATTTAATGAATTGAAAGGAGTAAATAATGGACGATAGACTAATTACCCCTTTAAATATAAATGAAGATGATGATATTGAATATAGTTTGAGACCTCAAAAACTAAAAGAGTATATTGGACAAACAAAAGTAAAAGATAAATTAGATATATTTATTAAAGCAGCAGCAAAAAGACGTGAAGCCCTAGACCATGTATTGTTGTATGGGCCTCCAGGACTTGGGAAAACTACTTTAGCAAATATTATTGCCCGGGAAATGGGAGGAAGCCTTAAAATAACATCTGGACCCGCTATTGAAAGGGCAGGAGATTTGGCTGCAATTTTAACAAGTTTGAATAATTTTGACGTTTTATTTATTGATGAAATACATAGATTAAACAGGAGTATTGAAGAAATATTGTATCCTGCAATGGAGGATTATGCTCTTGATATAGTAATAGGAAAGGGAGCATCTGCAAAATCTATAAGATTAGATTTACCTAAGTTTACATTAATAGGTGCCACCACAAGAGTTGGACTGCTTACATCTCCATTAAGGGATAGATTTGGGATACTATGTCCTATGGAATTTTATGATGAAAGTCAACTTAAGGAGATAATAGTAAGATCAGCCCAAATTTTAGATGTAGACATTGATGACGAAGCTGCCTATGAAATTGGAAAAAGGTCTCGTGGCACTCCGAGAGTTGCCAATAGGCTTTTAAAAAGAGTAAGAGATTTTTCTGAGGTAAAAGGTAATGGAAAAATCGCAATTAACACAGCAAAAGAAGCCTTGAAATTATTAGATGTTGATAAAGAGGGCTTTGATGGTATAGATAATAAAATATTAAATGCCATAGTTGATAATTTTAATGGAGGACCGGTTGGTCTGGAAACACTTGCATACTTTATTGGTGAGGAGTTAGATACTATTCAAGATGTTTATGAGCCCTACTTATTGCAAAAGGGATTTATAATTAGAACTCCAAGAGGAAGAATAGCGTCAGATAAAGCTTATATGCATCTTGGAAGAAAAATTAAAAAAAATAATGATAATACCACACAATGTACATTCATTGATGAATAGACATTGCTTATTATAACAAAGGAGAGGAACAATTTGAAGGTCACTGATTTTGATTTCGATTTACCTGAGCAGCTTATAGCTCAAAGCCCTTATGAAAAAAGGGATGAAGCAAGACTTATGATACTTAATAAGAAAGATGGAAGTATAGAACATAAAGTATTTAGGAATATTATTGATTATTTAAATCCAGGAGACTGTCTGGTTCTAAATGACACAAGAGTTATACCTGCCAGACTCATAGGAGAAAAACAAGGCACCGGTGGTAAAATGGAATTCTTACTTCTGAAAAGAGTTGATAAAGATTGCTGGCAGACATTAGTAAAGCCAGGTAAAAGAGCCCAAATTGGAACAAAATTTATATTTGGAAATGGAGAGCTAAATGCTGAAGTAATAGATTTAAGTGATGATGGCAGCAGAATTGTAAAATTTCAGTATGAAGGAATTTTTGAAGAAGTATTGGATAGATTAGGGCAAATGCCGCTGCCGCCATATATAAAGGAAAAGTTAAAAGATAATGAAATGTATCAGACTGTTTATTCAAAGGAACAAGGCTCTGCCGCAGCACCAACAGCAGGATTACATTTTACTAAGGAGTTATTACATAAAATTGAGAAAAAGGGAATCAACCTAGCTTTTTTAACTCTTCATGTTGGATTGGGAACATTTAGACCAGTTAAAGTAGAAAATATTGAAGAGCATCACATGCATTCAGAATTCTACAGAATTGATGAAAAAACTGCAAATATTATAAATAAAGCAAAGGAAAATGGTAAAAGGGTAATAGCAGTTGGCACCACCTCCTGCAGGACACTTGAAACAATAGGTGGCTCAAATGGAAGAGTAAAAGCTTCCAGCGGATGGACTGATATATTTATTTATCCTGGGTATACTTATAAGGTGGTAGATGCTCTAATTACTAATTTCCATTTGCCTCAGTCTACCCTTTTAATGCTTGTAAGTGCATTATCTAGTAAAGAGTATATTTTAAATGCATATAAAATCGCAGTAGAAAACAAATATAAATTTTTTAGCTTTGGAGATGCAATGTTTATAAAATAAAGGAGCGTTAATATGTATAAATTACTTAAAAAGTGTGGAAAAGCACGTAGAGGAGAGTTCACAACACCACATGGTGTTATACAAACTCCTGTATTTATGAATGTAGGCACGTTAGGTGCAATTAAAGGTGCAGTATCCAGCATGGATTTAAAGGAAATTAACTGTCAGGTGGAATTGTCAAATACCTATCACCTGCACTTAAGACCCGGTGATGATGTAATAAAGAAAATGGGTGGATTACATAAGTTTATGAATTGGGATAGGCCAATATTGACGGACTCAGGTGGATTTCAGGTTTTTTCTTTAGCACATATAAGGAAAATAAAGGAGGAAGGGGTTTATTTTAATTCTCATATTGATGGAAGAAAAATATTCATGGGACCTGAGGAGAGCATGAGAATTCAGAGTAATATTGGCTCAACTATTGCCATGGCCTTTGATGAATGCGTTCCCAATCCTTCTCCAAGAGAATATGTAGAAAAGTCTGTGGCAAGAACAACCAGATGGCTTGAAAGATGCAAAATAGAACTTGATAAGCTTAATTCTATGGATGATACTATAAATAAGAAGCAAATGCTTTTTGGCATAAACCAGGGCGGAACTTATGATGATATTAGAATAGAACATGCCAAAACCATAGCAGCCATGAATTTAGATGGATATGCCATCGGAGGCCTAGCTGTTGGGGAAACTCATGAAGAAATGTATAGAATAATAGATGCTGTGGTTCCCCATTTACCAGAAGATAAACCGATCTATTTGATGGGAGTAGGTATTCCAAGTAACATTTTAGAGGCGGTAGATCGAGGAGTGGATTTTTTTGACTGTGTGCTTCCTGCAAGAAATGGAAGGCATGGACATGTATTTACAAGTGAAGGAAAGATTAATTTGTTTAATGCCCAATTTGAATTGGATGAGAGACCTATAGACCAAGGATGCCAGTGCCCAACATGCAGAAACTATTCCAGGGCATATATAAGACATTTATTTAAGGCAAAAGAAATGCTGGCTATGAGATTATGTGTTTTACATAATTTATATTTTTATAATAACCTAATGGCTGAAATAAGAGAAGCTATAGATGGTGATTACTTCCCTGAGTATAAAAAGAAGAAGCTGCAGCAGTGGGGAGGAAGAGCTTAATATATGTAAAATACTTAAATACATATTAATTTTATAAGGAGGTGAAAATATGCAAGGTCAATTTGCAACATTAATATCATTTGTCGTAATGATAGGTTTATTTTACTTAATTATCTTTGTTCCAGAAGGAAGAAGAAAGAAAAAATATAATGCCATGATAAATTCCTTAAAAGTAAATGATGAAGTTGTAACTAAGGGTGGAGTCATGGGAAAAATAGTGAATATTCAGGATAAATTCATTATTTTGCAGTCAGGACCAGATAGGACTAGACTTAAAATTGATAAATATGGTGTCTTAAGTGTATTTATTGAAACCAAGGAAGAAGTCAAAAAAGAAGAAGCTAAAGAAGAAGAAAAGTAATTTTAAATAAGTTTATATTCATAAAACACCTCTATTCTACATAGATAGTATTGGAGGTGTTTATGTTGGAAAAAAATAAATTTATTATAATTGCTGAGGGAGTCTTAAGAGGAATTATTCTAACCACCATTCTTTTTTTGGTTTTAGCTTCAATAATGACATTTACAGAAGTAAACAATAGTTTCACATCTGTATTTTACCTTTTGACAACTTTAGTTAGTATTATGTATGGAGCTATATATTCAACTAAAAAAATCCAAAGAAGAGGATGGCTTGTTGGATTAATAATAGCAATGATGTATATAATTATACTGTACATTGTTTCCGTTTTATCCCATAATTCAATAGGTCTTGACTCAAGTAGAATAATACGAATAATACTGGCATTGGCTGTTGGAACATTATCTGGCATGTTAGGAATAAATCTATAAAATACTTTATTTTATTATTACTGTATGTTATAATCAAACGGAAAACTTTATGAATGGAGGAATTTTTATGAAACATATAAAAACAATAAATAATGCTAACATAAAAGAAAGTTTAAAAAAACCAGGATGCAAGGAGTGCGCAAATTCATGCCAATCAGCTTGCAAAACATCCTGTACTGTAGCTAATTTAGCTTGCGAAAATTAATTCATTAATGGGCAGTAACTTTTGTTACTGCTTTAATCTTAATTAGGAGGAAAAAGTTTTGGCAGATATACATAAATTTAGTCAAAGTGGAGATTACTATGTTATAGATGTAAATTCAGGTAGTGTACATGCTATTGATGAGTTAGTTTATGATATTTTAAATGAAGAAGGCTTAGAAGAAAAAGATGCAGTTATTAAAAGATTAAATAATAAATACTCCACTTCGGATGTTATAGAGGCTTATGATGAAGTTCAGCAATTAATTAATGAGGGTACTCTCTATTCTAAGGATTTATATGAAAAAATAGCTTTAAGAGAGAATAATGACACTGATTATATAAAGGCTTTATGTTTAAATATTGCACACGATTGCAATTTAAGATGCAAATATTGTTTTGCTGATGAGGGTGAATATAGAGGAAAAAGAGAAATTATGACTGCTGAAGTTGGCAAAAAGGCTATTGATTTCGTACTTAAAAAATCTGGACCAAGAAAAAATATCGAGATAGATCTTTTTGGAGGGGAACCATTATTAGCATTTAATACAGTAAAAGAAATTGTAGAATATGCTAAAGCCCAACAGGTTAAATATAATAAAAATATCAGGTTCACTATGACTACCAATGCTACATTATTAAACAATGAAATAATGGAATATTTAGACAAAAATATGGGCAATATAGTACTTAGCATAGATGGTAGAAAAAGTGTAAATGATAAGGTTAGAGTAAGATATGATGGCAGTGGAAGTTATGATGCTATTTTACCAAACATAAAAAAAATGGTTAATATGAGAGATAAATCAAAGCAGTATTATGCTAGAGGAACATTCACAAGAGAAAATATAGATTTTTTTCAAGACATAATGCATTTGGCAAATAACGGATTTGATGAAATTTCTGTTGAACCTGTTGTACTTCCAGAGGATAATCCTTTATCATTAAGGGAAGAGGATTTACCAAAAATATTTGATCAATATGACAAATTATATGAAGAAATGTTAAAGAGACACAAGGAAGGCAATAGTTTTAAATTTTATCATTTTAATATAAACTTACAAGGAGGGCCTTGTGTTTACAAAAGAATTAGCGGGTGTGGAGCAGGACATGAATATGTAGCCATAACTCCTTCAGGAGATATTTACCCATGCCATCAGTTTGTGGGGAACAAAGACTTCATTCTTGGAAACTTAAATGACCCAGACAAATTAGATGAAACTATAAGCAATAAATTTAAAAATGCTAATATCTATAACAAGCCACAATGTAAAAAATGCTGGGCAAGATTTTATTGCAGCGGAGGCTGTCAGGCTAATAACTATAATTTTAATGGAGATATACACATTCCATATAAATTAGGATGTAAAATGCAGAAAAAGAGAATTGAGTGCTCTATAGCTTTAAAATCCAAGATTATGAGCGAGTAGACTAGGATTATTGACTAAATTTAACAAAAGGAATATAATTTTTCTATCGGATGACATAATGATTAAAGGGGGATAAAGATGAAAAAGAGGAAGTCTGGAAAAAGTTTAACTTTTTTCGTAATCATCGTACTATTTATTGGATTCTTAGCTTATACTGGAGCCTATGGAGTAACATTAGGCGATTACAGATTCAAATCTTTCTCAGAAACCTTGAAAAAGGGTTTAGACCTTCAAGGTGGAGTTTCTGTCCTTGAAGAAATACAGGGCAGCAATGTGGATCAAAAGACAATAGATAGAACTATACAACTGTTATCTTCCAGGGTGAACAAGTTAGGAGTTAGTGAAACAGTTGTAACACAAGAGGGTAAAAAAAGAATTAGAATTGAAATTCCTGGTAAGTATGATACTAAAAGTGTGGTTGACAGCATTGCCAAAACTGGGGAACTTAAATTTGTTGGACCAGATCAATCCACGGTTTTAACAGGAAAAGATGTTAAAGATGCTACAGCTTATGTTGATCAGAATAATAAACCTATAATTTCGCTTGAATTGAATGATGCTGGAAAACAAAAATTTGCAGCGGCTACACAAAAATTCCTGGGTCAGCCAATTTCAATATATATGGATACTGATTTATTAACCAATCCAACTGTTAATAGCGTTATTCCAGATGGAAAGGCAATAATTGAAGGAAGTAAGAGCCTGGATGAAGCTAAAAGAAATGCAGACATGATAAAGTCTGGTGCACTTCCAGTAACAGTTAAACCTGTGGAAACTAAATTGGTTGGAGCAACCTTAGGAGCAAATGCTCTTCCATTAAGTATTTTAGCTGGAAAGATTGGTATAGGTATAGTATTATTGTTTATGATTTTATATTACAGAGTGCCTGGGTTAATTGCAGATATTGCACTTATACTATATATAGTTATTGTACTTGGAGCTTTCAATGCTATAAATGCAACATTAACCTTATCCGGCATAGCAGGTTTCCTATTAACAGTAGGTATGGCTGTAGATGCTAATATATTAATTTTTGAAAGAATGAAGGAAGAATTAAAGAGTGGAAAATCTGTAAAATCTTCTATTGATGCAGGATTTCACAGAGCTATGTCTTCAATTCTAGATTCTAACATTACAACAATTATAGCTGGAATAGTCTTATATTACCTTGGTTCAGGTTCTGTTAAAGGCTTTGCACTAACACTTATGATTGGTGTTGCTTTAAGTATGTTTACAGCTGTTACAGTTACCAGAACATTAATAAAACTTGCATCTAATTTTGGCATGTTTGATGCTAAATGGACCATTGGTACATTTGGTGTTCATGACATGAGAAGGAGGCAGGCATAATGTTAAGGATTATTGAAAAAACAAAAGTTTGGTTTGCTATTTCTGGCATAATAATTTTAATAGGAATGTTCAGCCTGGCTACCAAGGGTCTTGATTATGGTATAGATTTTAAAGGTGGTACAGTAATAGAAATAAATATGAACAAGGATTTCGATAAGGCTCAAGTTGATGAAATAATAAAAAAATATGCCCCTGACTATCAGTCAAATAAAGTAAACAATACATCACTTGAAATTAAAAGTGCTAATTTGACAAATGATAGCATTAACAGCATGGTAAAGGAAATCACTACAAATTTTAAAGGAAGTTCACTTACTAATCAGGAAAACATAGGAGCTTCAATTGGAACGGAAACAAGAAATAAGGCTGTTCAAGCAGTTGTTATAGCTACCATAGCCATGCTAATATATGTAGGAGTAAGATTTGAATTTAAATTTGGAACTGCTGCAATTTTATCATTGGTTCATGATGTTCTAATAATGTTATCAGTTTACTCCATTTTTAGAATACCAGTAGATTCAAGTTTTATTGCTGCAATTCTTACTGTTATAGGTTATTCTATTAATGACACCATTGTTGTTTTTGACAGAATAAGAGAAAATCAAAAGTATATGAGAAAATCAGATGTTACAGAATTGGCTGATGCCAGTGTTACTCAAACCATGGCAAGATCTATTAATACTGTAATGACGGTATTAATAACATTGGTTTCTGTATATATATTTGTTCCATCGCTTGAAAACTTTGCAAAACCTCTTTTGGTTGGTATTATATCTGGATGCTATTCATCAATATTTATAGCCAGCCCATTTTGGGTAATTTTCAAGAATCATTCTGCAAAGAAAAAATTAGCTATTAGTAAATAAATAGTAAAATCCAGAGCATACTAAGTTCTGGATTTTATTATTGGAGGATTTTTATTATGGAAAAACATGAGGATAGTTTACAATTTTCCAAATTAAATGGTATGCATAATCCATTCTCTTTAAAAGGCATGAATGATGCCTTAAGAAGAATAGCAAAAGCTGTCAATGAAAGAGAAAAAATAGTCATTTATGGTTCTAATAATGTGGATGGTGTCACAGCAGTATCTCTTTTAATTCTTGTATTAAAGTATTTGAATGCAGATGTAGAGTACTATATTTCTGATGCATTAGATGGAAACAATGAAATTAATGGAGATATAATTAAAAACCATATTAAATTTCTCGGAACAAAGCTGATTATTACTGTTGGATGTGGAATTAACAGCTTTGAAGAGGTAGAATTATGCAAAAAATTTGGAATAGATATAATAATTACAGATAACCATAAGTGTACTAATAAAATTCCTAATACTATTGTTATTAATCCAAGTCAAAAAGGATGTAATTATCCTTTTAAGGATTTAACAGGAGTTGGGGTTGCATTTAAGGTTGTTCAGGCAACAGCAGTATACTATCAAATGAAATGCATATCAAAATATCTGGATTTAGTTATGCTGGGAACTGTTTCAATGGGAGTCCTTCCAATTGGAGAAAATAAAATAATTGTGGATGAAGGTATATATCATTTAAATTATACCAATAATTATGGGTTGAAAGCTTTAATGAAAATAAATCACATTTCGAAAATAGATTATAATTCAGTTGAAAAGGTAACGAAAAGCATTGTACCTGAAACTTATTTTAGAAAGACTGACAATGCAAGGATTACAGTCGAACTTTTTACAACTAGTAATATAGATAGAGCAGAACAAATTGCCAAGTATTTAAAAAATGAGTTAAAGGGAACTAAAATATGTGCCTGTTAGTAATATGGCTTGAATTGTCTTATTATTTTATTATATAATTAAATGTACACCAAAAATAAGAATAGATAGTAAATACTGGATGTAAAAAGGTAGGGGGTATTAAATTGAATTTAAAGGATAAAATTAGAGTAATTGATGGTTTTCCAAAGGAAGGCATAAGCTTTAAAGATGTGACCACAATATTACAGGATAAAGAAGCTCTTAAATATACAATAGATAAATTAGCAGAACATCTTAAAGATAAAAATATTGATATCGTGGTTGGTCCTGAAGCAAGAGGTTTCTTATTTGGAGCACCGGTAGCATATGCCATTGGGGCTGGATTTGTACCTGTTAGAAAAAAAGGTAAGCTGCCTTATGATACTATAAGTATCAACTACGATTTAGAATATGGCAGTGATGAATTAGAAATTCATAAAGATGCTATTAAACCAGGGCAAAGAGTTGCAATAATTGATGATTTGCTGGCTACTGGCGGAACCATAGGTACTGTAGCAAAGTTAGTAGAACAAGTTGGCGGAAAAGTTGCAACTATTGACTTTGTAATAGAGCTTACAGATTTAAATGGAAAAGATAAATTGGATAAATATGAAGTTTTATCTCTAATACAATACAATGTATAAAAACTGCCAGTTTGCTTTACAATTTATTCACAGATAAATTGCATGTTTCAACAAAATATAATATAATGTTATTAAAAAATATTGGCTGGTTTTCTTAACCAGCCTTTGATTTTAGGAGAGAACCTTTATGCTGACCAAATTGATGAAAAAGATTGATAATAATTGCAATAATGTTGATAAACAGCTAATAACCAAGGCTTATAATTTTGCATATGATGCACATAAGGAGCAAAAGAGAGAATCTGGAGAACCTTACATTATGCATCCTGTTGAGGTCGCATGCATTTTAGCAGAAATGGGTATGGATACCAGTGTTATTATAGCTGGTTTACTACATGATATAATAGAAGTGAAGATGTATCCAGAGAATTCAGCGTAGAGGTTGCAAATTTAGTTGAAGGTGTTACTAAACTTGGTAAGATAAAGTATAAAACAAAAGAAGAACAGCAAGCTGACAATGTAAGAAAAATGCTGGTAGCTATGGCAAAGGATATTAGAGTTATTTTAATTAAATTAGCAGATAGACTGCATAACATGAGGACTTTAAAGTTTATGCCAATTGAAAAACAAAAAGAGAAGTCAAAAGAAACACTTGATATATATGCACCATTAGCTCATAGATTAGGAATGTCAAAAATCAAATGGGAATTAGAAGACTTAGCGTTTAGATATACAAATCCAAATGAATACTATGATTTAGTTAGGAAAATAGCAGAAAAAAGAACTGAAAGAGAGCAGTATATTTCTCAGATAATCACAGAATTGAAGCAGAACCTGGAGAAATCAGGTATAAGCTCAGAAATGGATGGAAGGCCTAAACATTTTTACAGTATTTATAGAAAGATGGTAAATAAAAATAAAAGCTTAGATCAAATATTTGATTTAACTGCTGTGAGAATATTAGTTGAAACTGTTAAAGATTGCTATGCAGCGCTAGGTATTGTGCATACCATATATAAGCCTATACCAGGCAGATTTAAAGATTATATTGCAATGCCTAAGCCTAATATGTATCAATCCCTTCATTCAACAGTTATTGGTCCTCAGGGTAAACCTTTTGAGATTCAAATAAGAACATTTGAAATGCATAAAACTGCAGAATATGGAATTGCAGCACACTGGAAGTATAAAGAAGGAATAGCAAATGAAAATGATAGCCCAAATTTAGATTCAAAGCTATCGTGGCTTAGAGAAATATTGGATTGGCAGGGAGAAACATCAGATGCATCTGAATTTATGGAAGGGTTTAAAATAGACTTATTTTCTGATGAAGTTTTTGTTTTTACACCTAACGGTAAAGTTATAAATTTACCTAATGAAGCAACTCCCATTGATTTTGCCTATAGAATTCACACTGACATTGGTAACAGATGTGTAGGTGCAAAGGTAAATGGCAAGATGATACCATTAGACTATCACCTTCAAACAGGGGAGATTGTTGAGGTATTGACCTCTTCAACACCAAAGGGACCAAGTATAGATTGGCTGAACATGGCAAAAAGTAATCAGGCAAAAAGTAAAATCAGAGCTTGGTTTAAAAAGGCAAAGAGAGAAGAAAACATTGCAAAAGGTAAGGAAATATTAGAAAAGGAAGCAAAAAGGCAGGGATATAACTTTGGTGAAATTGCAAAAGGTGATGCGTTAAATCAAACCTTTAAAAAGTATAATCTCAATACAATGGATGACTTATATGCGGCAGTTGGTATGGGGGTTATATTGTGCCCTAATATTGTTTTAAAGCTTAAAGAACAGTTTGTAAATGGAAGTAAAACCGCTGAAGATGAGTGGAAGGATATAGAGGATCAAATAACAAAAAATACATCTAAACACAGCAAGGAGAAAATAAAATCTCCAGGAGTAATTGTAAAAGGAGAAAATAATGTTTTGGTTAGATTCTCAAAGTGCTGTAATCCAGTACCCGGCGATGAAATCATAGGCTATATTACAAGAGGAAGAGGAGTGTCAATTCATAGGAAGGATTGTAAAAATGCAGAAACCCTTCTTCAAAATGAAAATAATAAAATAATAGAAGTTACCTGGGGAATTCCAAAAGGTGCTGAATACCTAGCTGAAATAGCTATTATTGCAGATGATAGAGAGGGATTATTGTCAGAAACAATGCAGATAATTTCTGAGAGTAAAACATTTTTATATGCAGTAAATGCTCATCCAAGCAAAAATGGTATAGCTAATATGGATATTAAACTAAAAATATCTAATATAGATGATTTAAAAGAAGTAATGAAGAAGGTTAAAAAGCTTAAAGGTGTAACGGAAGTATTCAGAAAGAAAAACTAAGTAAAGAGGTGTGTTTTTTGAGAGCAGTAGTACAGAGAGTTAAAAGTTCTACAGTTAAAGTGGAAGATGAAGTAATTGGAAGTATTGGAAAAGGTTTTAATGTTTTACTTGGAATTTCAAAAGATGACACTATAGAAGATGCAATATATTTAAAAGATAAGATTTTAAACTTGAGGGTTTTTGAAGATATGGAAGGAAAGCTTAATAAATCACTTTTAGACGTAGGTGGGGAACTTCTTATAGTTTCCCAATTTACTTTGTATGGAGACTGCAGAAAAGGAAGAAGACCTAGTTTTATAGAAGCATTGGGAGGTCAAGAAGCAAAAGACATGTATGATTTTTTTGTGGAAGCCTGCAGAAAAGATTTGGGAAAAATTCAGACTGGACAGTTTGGGGCAGATATGCTAGTAAATATAGATAATGATGGTCCTGTAACCATACTAATTGATAGTAAAAAGAACTTTTAAATATTTTAAGGAGTTGAGTATATGATTTTAAGAAGAATACCTGCAGGTGTCTATGCTGCAAATTGTTATATACTTATGGATGAAGATACTAAAGAAAGTGCAGTAATAGATCCTGGCGGTGATGAAGATGATATTATACAGGAAATTCAAAGGTTAGAAGCAAAAGTAAAAATAATACTGCTTACTCATGGTCATGCTGATCATACAGGAGCTGTAGACAAGTTAAAGGAAAAATATAATGTTCCTGTGGCACTGAATAATAATGATAAGGAAATGATGCTGAATAATGAATTTATCTATGGCACCATAAATTCCGGAATAGAAAAAAATATTGAGGATGGAGACAAATTTACTATAGGAAATTTAGAGATAAATTGTGTTGAAACACCAGGCCATACTCCAGGAGGAGTTTCATTTATAGTTGGGAATATGGTATTCACTGGTGATACTCTTTTTCAGGGATCAATTGGAAGAACTGACTTTAAAGGTGGTAATTATGATGTGATTATTAACAGCATAAAGACAAAGCTTTTAACATTGTCAGAAGATACTGTAGTTTATCCGGGGCATGGTCCACAAACTACAATAAAATATGAAATGGTAAATAATCCATTTTTATAATAATGGAACACAGAGAGGGAAAAATTATTTTATAATGAAAATAACAATAAAGTTAAATGAAAGTAAGTATAGATATGATATTTTTCAGATGTTTAATATATTTTATGGATTTAGGCAAATAGAGTTTTCTAAAGAAAATTTTGACTTTTCTATTGATATATTAAATGAACTGGTTAAATGTAAGTTTGGTTCAATAGAAGAAGATTATCAAATAAATAATGCAAATGAAATTAAGGAAGAAATTAAACTTGCCGTTTTTTCATTCCTTACAAAGATAACAAAACAATTTATGCCCTGGGGAACCCTAGTTGGTATTAGACCAAGTAAAATAGCCTCAAATCTTATTAATTCAGGGAAAAATGATAAAGAGATAACTGAATATTTTTATTTTCATCATAAAACAGCGGAAAGTAAAGCAAAACTTTGCATTGATGTGGCTAAAGTTGAAAGAGAAAAGGTAAATTTGGATAATAAACTAATTAGTATATATATTGGAATGCCATTTTGCCCAACCAGGTGTCTGTATTGCTCTTTTACATCTAATCCAATAGCCGCATGCAGCAAATTGGTTCCAGAATACTTATCTGCTTTAATGCTTGAAATAAACAAAGTAGCACATTATATTTCTGAAAAAGGACTTAAAATACAATGTGTTTATTTTGGAGGGGGAACTCCTACATCTGTTTCAGACCAGCAGTTTAAAGTTATTATGGGGCACATTTATAATAGCTTTATAAAGAATAATAATGTTGAAGAGTTTACAGTTGAATGCGGAAGACCGGACAGTATAACTGAAGATAAACTTATTACTATGAAAAAGTATAATGTACATAGAATAAGTATTAACCCTCAAAGTATGAATGATAATACTTTAAAACTTATTGGAAGAAATCATACTGTAAAGGACACCATAGATAAATTTAATATGGCGAGAAAAATGCAATTTGATAATATAAATATGGATATAATCGTTGGGCTTCCAGGAGAAGGCATAGAAGAAGTAGAGAAAACCTGTGACAGTATATTTGAGCTAAATCCTGATAATATAACAATTCATGGATTATCTATTAAAAGGGCATCAAGATTGTATGAAGATATAATTAATAAAAAAAATTACAGCATTGCATCACATGAAAATCTCATTAAGATGTATAATAGAACTGCATTGCTGGCTCAGGATTTGAAAATGAATCCATATTATATGTATAGGCAGAAAAATATGGTTGGAAATATGGAGAATATAGGTTATTGTAAAGAGGGTAAAGAAGGAATTTACAATATCCAGATGATTGAGGATAAACAAACAATAATAGCTTGTGGTGCGGATGCAGTAACTAAGGCTGTATACCCATCCAATAATAAGATAGAGAGAACAACTAACGTTAAGGACTTAAGAGAATACATAGGAAGAATAGAAGAAATGATAAACAAAAAAATACAGTTATTAAATAATATATATTAGTTTTAGGAGGTAAAACTATGCTTATACAAGCTCCAAAAGGAACAAAAGATTTATTGCCAGGAGATTCTTATAAATGGCATTATATTGAGAACATCTGCAGGAACCTGGCTGAAGCGTATGGATGCAGAGAAATTAGAACCCCAGTATTTGAGTATACAGAATTATTTCAAAGAGGTGTAGGTGAAACTACGGATGTAGTTCAAAAAGAAATGTATACATTCAATGATAAGGGTGGAAGAAGTATAACTTTAAAGCCAGAAGGCACATCCCCAGCTGTAAGAGCCTTTGTGGAGAATAGTTTATATAATGAGGTACAACCGACAAAGATGTACTATTTTACACCTGTGCTTAGATATGAGAATGTTCAAAAGGGAAGGCTTAGACAACACCATCAATTTGGTGTTGAAGTATTTGGATCCAGTGAAGCCTCATTGGATGCAGAAGTTATCAGTATTGCTATGGGAGTTTATAAGACACTGGGCATTAATGACCTGCAGTTAAACATTAACAGCATTGGATGTCCAAAGTGCAGGAAAAAATATAATGAAGCATTAAAGAAGTACTTGGAAAAGCACTATGATGAATTATGTGAAACTTGTAAAACCAGGTTTGATAAAAACCCCATGAGAATTCTGGACTGTAAGGTTC
This sequence comes from Clostridiaceae bacterium, assembly GCA_029256485.1. The sequence continues at coordinate 19,867 of JAQSXU010000041.1, read as the reverse complement.
CACATGATAAAGAAATTGTTGCAGATGCTCCAGTTATATTAGATTATATATGCGACGAATGTAAGGAACATTTTGAAGAACTTCAGAAATATCTAAAGTTAATGAAAATAGACTATAAAATTGATCCATTAATTGTTAGAGGATTAGATTATTACAGCAAAACAGTGTTTGAAGTAATAAATAATGGCATAACACTATGCGGCGGTGGAAGGTATGACTACCTCATAGAAGAAGTTGGAGGACCATCAATGCCAGCAGTTGGATTTGGAATGGGAATGGAAAGAGCATTACTTACCTTAGAAGAGAATGGAATAGAGATATTAGAACCAGGCTATATCGATTTATATGTTGGTTCTATGGGACAGGAGTCAAAAGCTGAAGCAGTAAAGCTTATATATAAATTACGACAAAAATCCATAAGCTGCGAATGCAATCATATGGGAAGAAGTGTCAAAGCTCAAATGAAGTATGCGAATAAAATAGGTGCTGCATATACCATTATTTTAGGTGAGGAAGAGCTTTCATCCAGAATGGGAAGACTTAAAAATATGAGTGATGGACAGCAAATTGATATAAATATCGATGAAATAGATAATTTAATTAATCTAATTAAGAAATAAATTTTGGAGGATAAAAAAATGGGAGAAGCATTAGGCGGAATGAAAAGAACCATAATGTGCGGTGAACTAAGAGAAGAAAATATTGATTCTAAAGTCACCGTCATGGGTTGGGTTCAAAGAAAGAGAAATTTAGGTGGTTTGATATTTGTTGATTTGAGAGATAGAACAGGCATATTGCAGGTTGTGTTTGGTGAAGAAATTAACGGCGAGGCATTTAAAAAAGCTGATGGTGTTAGATCTGAATACTGTGTAGCAGTTACTGGAGTTATTGTAAAAAGAGAATCACCAAATAAAGATTTACCAACTGGCCTGGTAGAATTAAAAGGGGAAAGTATTAAAATACTATCAGAAAGCGAAACCCCACCTATATATATAAAGGAAAATTTAGATGCATCTGAAAATATAAGATTAAAATATAGGTATTTGGATTTAAGAAGACCTGATATGCAGAAAATATTTATTACAAGACACAAAACTGCAAAGGTTGTTCGAAATTTCTTAGATGAAAATGGATTTTTAGAAGTTGAAACTCCGATGCTTACTAAAAGTACACCTGAAGGTGCCAGAGATTATTTAGTACCAAGCAGAAATTATCCAGGCATGTTCTATGCATTGCCGCAATCACCTCAATTATTTAAACAACTGCTTATGGTATCAGGCTTTGATAAATATTTTCAGATTGTAAGATGCTTTAGAGATGAAGATTTAAGAGCAAATAGACAGCCTGAATTTACTCAAATAGATATGGAATTGTCTTTTGTAGACGATGAAGATGTTATTTCTATAAATGAGAAATTAATAAAGAAAGTATTTAAGGAAGTTGCTGGTGTAGAGGTAAAGTTGCCTATAGAAAGAATGCCATACAAAGTAGCTATGGAGAAATACGGCTCGGATAAACCTGATTTGAGATTTGGCATGGAAATAAATGATATTAGTGAAATAGTAAAGAATATAGATTTTAATGTTTTCAAAACAGCTTTAGAAAACGGAGGTTCAGTTAGGGCTATTGTCGCTCCAAATTGTGCATCCATGGGAAGAAAACAGATAGATAAATTGGTGGAATATGTAAAAACATTCAAGGCAAAAGGACTTGCTTGGATAGCTTATAAAGATAATGAGATTAAATCATCTGTTTCAAAATTTGTTAACGAAGAACAAACTAAAGCAATAATAGACAAATTAAATGCAAAAGCTGGAGATTTAATTCTCATTGTAGCTGATAAAAATTCAGTTGTATTCCAAAGTCTAGGAGCACTTAGACTTCATATAGCAAAAGAATTAAACTTACTGGAAAATAATAAAGAATTCAGATTTGTATGGGTAACAGAATTTCCTCTGCTATCCTATAATGAAGAGGAAAAAAGATATCAGGCAGAACATCATCCATTTACAATGCCTATGGATGAAGATATTCAATATTTAGATAGTGATCCAGGAAGGGTTAGAGCTAAGGCATACGATATAGTTTTAAATGGAGAAGAACTTGGCGGAGGAAGTATAAGAATTCACGATACAAAACTACAGGAGAAAATGTTTAATGTATTAGGTTTTTCAAAGGAAAGTGCCTGGGAAAGATTTGGATTCTTACTTGAAGCCTTTAAATTTGGACCACCACCACATGGTGGTTTAGCCTATGGGTTTGATAGAATGATTATGTTTTTAGCAGGTACAGAAAATATTAAGGATGTTATTGCCTTCCCTAAAAATCAAAATGCCTTTTGTCCTTTAACAGAGGCTCCTAACGCTGTAGATGAAGCTCAACTGAGGGATTTAGGGATAAGCACAGAAAAATAAGCCAATGCAGTAAATTAATATAGAATATTCTGAAATTTTGTTGATAAATAAAATACAAACATATTAAAATGTAGTATAATTAAATAAAGTACAAATTTCCTACTGTGTTCGTATAATGAGTTAATCTTGACCCAACACTTTATTAAAGGGAATCCTACTCTTCTTGTGGAATGATACTTAAGCATTTGCTTATGGCCAAGAAGCAAGAAGGCGATGCCCACCTGCGAAAGCGGGATCAATAATAACTCACCAAGCGGCATGGTGGGAATTTTGCTTTGTAACCCTTATTATATAAAGCTATACAATAGATATTAGATAAACATGCTTAAAATAAGGGGTGAGAAATGAGTAAACACAGTAAAAAATATAATTATTATTTTGGAATACCTCATGCTCATACGTGCTATTCAACCGGTCATGGAACTCCAACGGATGCCTATGAGTATGCCAGGGGGAAAAAATTAGATTTCCTTATAGTTACTGACCACTGCAGCAGGTTAAATAAAAGCATGGGTAAAGAACACATTACTAGGTGGGACAAAGTAATAAAAGAATCTGAAGACATAAATAAAAGTCATAAAAGGTTTTTAGCCTTAGCAGGTTTTGAAATTTCTATAAAGAGATGTGGAGATTTTAATGTTATAAATACACAAGAAATAATTAATAGGAAAATAAATAATATTAATGAATTTTACTCATGGTTAAAAGATAAAAAAGGTGCATTAGTTTTAATAAATCATCCTGACGACAGCATAGAGAATTTCGAAAATAATGATTCACTAAGGCAGGTTGTTAATTTAATTGAGGTTGGAAATGGGTGTGCACCTTATAAATATACCAGAAAAGATAAATATTATTTTAATTTATTGGATAAAGGATGGAGGATTGGCGCAATAAATGGACAGGACAATCATTTAAAAAATTGGGGAGATAGCGATAATTTAACTGCAATTGTTTCTTACAGCTTAAAAAATAGGGATATAATTGAAGCATTAAAAAGCATGAGAACTTATTCTACAGAAAGCAGAACATTAAAATTAAGTTTTAAATGTAATGACAAATGGATGGGAAGCACATTGAATGTTCACAGCGAACAATTGCTAAATATAGAAATTAAAGCTTCTGACAGGATAAATGGAATTAATGAATTACAAATAATCAGCTGCAATAATGAAATAGTTAAATCATACAAATGCAGAGGAGAACACAAAGTTAAATGGAATATTGATTTACAAAATGATAACAGTAAGAACTGGTATGTGGTAAAAGTCATTGAAGACAATTCAAAGCAAGCAATAAGTTCACCGATTTTTATTAATTAAGTAAATATTGCTATGGATGTCATAAAGAGCAGTATTAAATTTATGGCATCCATTGTTTTAAGTTAATATATCATTTTCTATTTTTAATATTTTCAAGTCCATCTAAAACTTCAGCTTTTGGAAGATTACCCTTTTCTAAAATCATATCATCCTTTTCAAGCAATCTCTCATAAAACTCAATACCAAAATTAATTATAGAAATTTTATCTGCATCAACATTATTATTAAGCATTTCATAAAGTACATCTTCTGCCTTATCAAAGCAGCATTTATCTTCATAATACAACATCATGCCGTTTTGAATTTTATTTGTAAGTTTATACTCCTTTATATGAGAATATATACTATCAATTTCATCCAGATATATACCTAATTCTGAAGAATTATTCCAGTGCTCTGATGCTGCAAGATATAAATATAATGATTTACAGCGTAAGTAAAACTCTTCATTTTCATCACCATTTTTGGAGTATATGTTTGCCTCCTCATTTAAAAGCTTTGCAGCCATTATACATCTTTCTACATCAAGAATATTGTTTACTCTTATTAAATCCAAAATATTTTCATCCGAAAGTAAATTAAAAAATTTTGAACTTAATCTAAAAATAGACTTAAAGCATTTATCAATAACCAATAAAGCATTATCATATAATTCCAAACTAATAAATTTGTCAATTTCATCTAAGGAAAGAGTAAATTGCTTTATTAATTCATTAACCAAATTTCTTTTTAACATGTAAGATACCCTCCTGAAAACAACTATGCAAATTATTATACTTTGATTTTATTATATAAGTTATATAAAAGCAAATAAAGATAAACAACTTAACGTAAAACATAATCAAATGGAGTTTTATTTGTTATAATAAATATAATGCAATTTGAAAGGATAGTAATATATGAATTTAATAACATTAGAAAATATATATAAAAGTTATAGCGATAAAACATTGTTAAATGGAATATCATTAGGGATAAATGAAGGAGAAAAGATTGGACTTATAGGTGTAAATGGTACAGGGAAATCCACATTATTAAAAATTATTGCTGGGATTGAATCCTATGATTCTGGTAATATAAATAAATTAAGTAATTTAACTATAAAGTATTTACAGCAAAATTCAAATTTTAATGATGATTTTTCTGTTATTGAACAAATATTTAATGGCAGTTCAGAAGTTATGAGTTTGCTAAGAGAATACGAAAAAGCTATATTTGAAATTCAAAAGTCACCGGAGGACAAAAATCTTCAGAGGGAAATTTTTACTTTAAATGGTAAAATGGATGCTTTAAATGCCTGGACTATTGAAAGTGAAGCAAAAACTATTTTAACTAAATTGGGCATAACAGATTTTAATGCCAGTATTGGAAGCTTATCAGGGGGGCAGAAGAAGAGAATAGCTCTTTGCGAAGCCTTAATAACACCATGTGACTTGTTAATATTAGATGAACCAACTAATCATATAGATAATGAAACGGTAGATTGGCTGGAGCAATACTTAAATAAAAGAAAAGGAGCTCTGTTAATGATAACCCATGATAGGTATTTCCTTGACAGAGTAACAAATAGAATTTTAGAGCTTAGCTCGGGAAGTCTGTACAGCTATAGTGGAAATTACAGCGTCTTTCTTGAGAAAAAGATTGAGAGAGAACAACTTAAAACCACTCTTGATAGAAAAAGGGAGAGCTTTCTTAAGAGAGAGCTGTCGTGGATAAAAAGGGGTGCAAAAGCCAGATCAACTAAACAAAAGGCTAGAATTGAAAGGTTTGAGAAAATAAGTGGTGAACACATTGAAGCTGCTGCAGAAAAAATAGAGATTTCTGTTGCAGGCACCAGGCTTGGTAAAAAGGTAATGGAAATTAATGAAATATCTAAATCTTATAATGGGCATTTATTGATTGATAATTTCAGCAGTATTTTGTCAAATGGAGATAACATTGGAATTATAGGGCCTAACGGCTGTGGTAAATCTACTTTATTAAATATTCTTACAGGAAAGATTAACCCTGATAAAGGAGAAGTAGTTATTGGGCAAACTGTTAAAATGGGCTATTTCTCTCAGGAAAGCAAAGAATTAAACTATGAACTTAGGGTTATAGAATATATAAAAGAAACAGCAGAATTTATAAAAGACTCTCATGGTGAGCTTATAAGTGCTTCAAAAATGCTGGAAAAGTTTTTGTTTAATGATGAAATGCAGTGGACTCCAATCAATAAACTATCTGGTGGCGAAAAGAGGAGGCTTTACCTTTTAAAAATATTAATGGAAGCACCTAATGTGCTAATATTAGATGAACCCACAAATGATTTAGACATTGAGACTTTAAATATATTAGAGGATTATATTGATGATTTTAACGGCACTGTAATTACTGTTTCACATGATAGATACTTTTTAGATAGAATTTCAGATAAAATAATCTCTTTTGAAGGAAATGGAAACTTAATTCAGTTCGTTGGAAATTACTCGGAATACATGGACTTTAAAGAAAAGAAAAATAATGAAACTTCGTATAAAGAAAAAAATTTAGAAAAAGATATTATCAAAGAAGATAAAAAGAAAACTAAGCAATTAAAATTCACATATAAAGAGCAGAAAGAATATGAAACTATTGAAGAGAGTATTACTGAGTTTGAGACAAAAATAGAAGAAATTGAAGAAAAAATCAATAACAGCGGGAGTAATTATGAATTGCTGCAACAACTACTAAAGGAAAAGCATGATTTAAACGAAGAGTTAACTGAACTAATGGAAAGATGGGAGTACCTAAGTGAATTAGAAGAAAAAATTAAAAATCAATAAATATTTTTAAAATCAGCGGAGGTGATTTCATGATTCTAATTAAAAACGTGGAAGTTTATGATCCTAAATATGGAGGAATTAAAAATATATTAATAGCTAATGAAAAAATATGCTATATATCAGCTGATATTGATATTCCAGCTAACAACTTTCCTGAAGTAGAAGTTATTGATGGAACTGGATTAAAGGCCATTCCTGGTTTAATAGATTTGCATGTACATATAATAGGTGGTGGAGGTGAAGGCGGATATAATACCAGGGCACCTGAATTAATGTTGTCACAGCTTACAAGTAATGGAATTACCACATGCGTAGGCTTACTAGGAACAGATGGTTCTACAAGAAATATGGCAAACTTAATTGCAAAAAGTAGAGCCTTAGAAATTGAGGGGATAACTACATATTCATGGACAGGATGTTATTCTGTACCCACAAGAACAGTAACAGATAGTGCAAGAAATGACATTGTATTAGTGGATAAAATAATTGGAGTAGGGGAAGTAGCAGTATCCGATCATAGAGGGAGCCATCCTTCAGAACAGGATTTAATACATCTTGCCAGTGAAGCAAGAGTTGGAGGAATGCTGTCAGGTAAATGCGGAATATTACATATGCATTTAGGAGATGGAAAAAAGGGACTTACACCTATAATTGACATGGTAGAAAGTTATGATATGCCAATGTCAAATTTACTGCCAACTCATATTAATAGAAATAGCAGGGTATATAAGCAATCTATAGAGTATGCTAAAAATGGAGGATATATTGATATAACTACTGGTATTAGAAATGAGGGAGATGATGCTGTAGATCCTAATGAGGCTTATAAAACCATGTTAAATAATGGCGTTTCCCCCTATCATATTACTATGAGTTCAGATTCTGGTGGAAGTATGCCTATATTTGATGAGAAAGGTAACCTATTAAAACTAACAGTGGGATCTCCATCTACAAATCTTCAATGTATTAAGGATAGTGTAAATAGTGGTATCTCATTAGAACAGGCAATTATACCTTTAACTGAATCTCCGGCCCAATTATTAAAATTTAAAAATAAGGGTAAATTGGAAGAAAATTATGATGCAGATATACTTTTATTAGATGACAAGCTAAATATTCATACTGTCATTGCTAAAGGTAAATTAATGGTAAAAAATTATAAAGTAGAAATACATGGAACTTTCGAACAATAAAAAGAATACCAGCATCACATAATTGATGCTGGTATTCTTTTTATATTATCCTTCTTTATATTGCAGCTGGTAAAGATCATAATATAATCCTTTATTTTCAATAAGCTCATTGTGGTTTCCTATTTCTCTTACTTTACCTTTGTGAAGAACAATTATTTTGTCACAGTTTTTTATTGTGGACAATCTATGAGCTACAACTAAGGTAGTTCTTCCCTTAGTTATTTTTTCAAGGGCATTTTGTATTAAGCTTTCAGTTTCTGTATCTATATTGGCAGTGGCCTCATCTAAAACAAGTATTGGAGGATCAAATGCTATTGCTCTGGCAAAGGCAATAAGCTGTCTTTCTCCTTGAGAAAAAGTAGATCCCCTTTCATTTACATGAGAATCATATTTATATGGAAGTTTTTCAATGAAGCTGTCTGCATTTACATACTTGCAAGCTTTAATTATTTCTTCATCTGATATATTTTTATTATTTAATCTTACGTTGCTTTTTATGTCTCCTGTAAACAAAAACACATCCTGCAGAACAGTGGATAAATTACTCCTTAATAGATATTTGTCCATATCTTTAATATTAATACCGTCAATAAGGATTTCACCCTTTTGTATATCATATAATCTTCCTAAAAGGCTTATTATTGAGGTCTTACCTGCTCCAGTTGCTCCAACAAAGGCTATCTTTTCTCCAGGTGAAATTTTAAAGTTTACATCTCTTAAAACCCAATCCCCTGGAGTATATGCAAACCAAACATTTTTAAATTCAATTTCTCCCTTAAACCGCTGAGTTACTTTCATTTTTGGGTTATTTACAATGGCTTCATTATTATCCATGAGCATAAATATTCTTTCAGAAGCTGCCATGGAAGATTGAAGAATATCATACTTTTCAGTTAGGTCAAATATGGGCTGGAAGAATTGTGTCAGGTAACTTATAAATGCAAATAAAACTCCAAAAGATAGTGTATCTGCAAAAACTCTTAATCCTCCAAACCATAAAAGGCAGGAAAGTGTTAAAGTAGAAATTAAATCAATGGTTGGCCTGAATACAGCAAACACAGTTAATTGGTTCATTGAAGCTTTAAAATAGGATTTATTTATATCATCAAACTCCCTAAATTTTTTGTTTTCCTTGTTGTATATTTGAACTGTCTTTATACCAGAAATGTTTTCTGATAAAGAGGAATTGATTTTTGCTAGCTTTGTTCTAACCTGTCTGTAAGCGTCCCTGTCATATTTTTTAAATATTATTGCGGCGGCTGTAACAAAGGGCAGTGAGCAAAGTACTATTAAAGCTAATTTTACATTAAGTATAAACATTACTATTAAAATTCCACTAAGTAAAAACACATCTTTAAATAAATTTACTATCACACCGGTATACATTTCATTTAAAGTTTCAGTATCATTAGTAACTCTTGTTACTAATCTGCCCACTGGGTTCTTATCAAAAAATGATAAGGATAACCTTTCAATATGATCAAAAAGTTTTTGCCTGATTTCGTAAATAATTTTTTGACCGGTATACTGCAAAATATATATTTGAATATAGTTTAATATGAATGTTAAGCAGGATAGAATCAAAATATAAACAGCAGTTTTAATCACTCCGCTGGCATCATTCTTTCTTATAATTTTTAGATCATTTGTAGAAAGTTTGTATGCATTTGAAGTTACATTTTGCTGAGTGTAAATACCATTATTAATAGAAAATGGCTTGTTGTCTATATTTCTGCCTAGAATTACATAATAAGATTTATCAAAATATACTATAGATGACGGTTTACCAGCAGAATTTGATCCTTCAATTAAATACATATCTCCCACTTTAATACTGTTATCTTGGGGCTTTTCCATTAATGTATATGGCCTTTTATAGCCATTAATATTGTTGTCAATGGCATTTTTTATTAAATAAGGTCTTGATAAATCAAAACACGTGGTAATTAACATTAAAAATATTACTAATAGGATATACAAAGAAAAAGGTTTTGCAAATTTTAACAGCCTTCTCATTAATTTTGAATCATATTCTTTCACAAGGGCTTCTTCTTCATTAAAATTTTCACTCATATGATATCACCTTCTTCTGCAATTTTCTCTTCCAATAGCTGCTTTTCATAAATGCTGTAATACAGTCCTTTTAAGTTCAATAATTCTTCATGAGTACCTAACTCTTTAATTTCTCCACCATCCAGCACTGCTATTAAATTACTGTCTTTAACTGCAGAAATTCTGTGAGAAATTATTAAAGAAGTTTTTCTACTCATTATTCTTTTTAGATTTTCTAATATTTTAACTTCAGTTTTAGCATCAACAGCAGAAAGGCAATCGTCAAATATTAATATTTCAGGATCCTTTATCAGGGACCGTGCAATTGAAATACGCTGTTTCTGCCCACCTGATAAGGTTACTCCTCGTTCACCAACCACCTGGCTGAACCCTTTAGGAAAGCCCATTATATTATCATATATATCAGCATTTTTACAAGCTTCTTCTATTTTGTTCATATTAAAATCTTCGCAAGGTAAATCCACATTTTCTGCAATTGAAGTAGAAAATAAGAAAGCATCCTGGGAAACAAAACCTATGTTTTCTCTAAGTGTTTTTAATGGAATTTTATTTATATCAATTCCATTAAAGCTTATTTTATCAGGTTCCACATTATAGAGCCTAAGTAATAAGTTTACTAATGTGGTTTTCCCGCTTCCTGTTCTACCTATTATGCCAAGAGTACTTCCTCTGGGTATTATTAAGTTTATATTTTTTAAAGAGGGTACTTTACTTTGTTCATAAGTAAAGGTTAGGTTTTGTATTTTTATATCACCTTGTAAAGAAGCAGAATTATCAGCATCCTTATCAAAAATTTCAGGTTTTTCAGAAAGCACTTTTTCAATTCTTTCAAGAGAAGCAAAGCCTCTTTGAATTATGTTAATAACCCATCCAATTGCCATCATTGGCCAAACTAAATTTCCAAGATACATATTAAAAGAAATAAAATCTCCAAGGGATATTTCACCATATATTACGAATATACCGCCAATACCAATTAGCAGAACAAAACTAAGTGATGCAATAAATTCAATTAATGGTGAAAATAGTCCCCATATTTTTATAAATTCCATATTCACATCAAAGTACTTTTGATTTTCTTTTGTAAATTTTTTGGACTCTTCAGCTTCTTGAACAAAAGATTTAATTATTCTAATACCTGAAAAATTTTCTTGAACCATATCAGTTAGTTTTGAGAAGTTCTCTTGAACTCTCATAAATTTCTTGTGAATGCTATTACCAAATTTAAGAGCAATAAGTGAAATAAATGGCAGCGGGATAAGTGATAGCAAAGTTAATTTTACATTTATAGTCAGCATTATTATCAGCGTGGCTATTGAAAGCACAATAGAATCTGTCATCATAATTACTCCGGGACCAAGAGCCATTCTAACTGCATTTAAATCATTAGTAGCTAAAGCCATTAAATCACCAGTTTTATTTTTATTAAAAAAGCTTAATGAAAGTTGTTGTACATGAGTAAAAAAATTGTTTCTCATATCATATTCAACATACCTGGATGTCCCAACTATAAATATTCTCCATATAAATCTTCCAACTGCCATGAGGATAGCTATTATTATTATTAAAATTATATATTTAATTAATAGCTTTGGAGTAGCAGTTCCCCTTGAAATGTTATCTGTGACAAAACCTATTAGTTTAGCAGGAATAAGCTGTAAAAGATCAACCGAAATTAAAAAAATAAGGCCAATTAAGTATCTATTCCTGTATTTATAGGTATACCTAAATAAAGATTTGATTTTATTCATCAGCGCCCCCTCCAATCATACACACCTTTTATTATATAATTTTTTTGAATATTTACCAATATAAAAAATATATGGAAATAGTTTAAATTTAATTTATCAGTATCATATTAACCTGACTTTAATAGAATGTATTATAGAAATTTTAAAGGGTGATGGGATGAATAGAAAATTAGTAGTTTTATTAACTGGTATTTTATTTTTAATTTCTTTATATGTAATGGGATGTAATATTAAAAAAGATGTAAATAAGCAAGATAAAATAATTACAGCAAATAAAGATACTGGGAGCAATTTAGATGGAACCCAAAATATAGCTCATAATAATGATCCCAAAATAATTGATAATAGTTCCAACACTAAAGAAGAAAAAAAAATTGAAATTTATAAAAAAGGAGACAGTGGAGATAGTATTAAAGAAATACAGGAAAAGCTGAATAAATTTGGATACGCACTTTATTGTGATGGTGAATTTGGTGAAAAAACCTTTTATGCAATTGTTGATTTTCAGCATAGAAACGAAATAATGGCAGATGGAAAAGTTGGCGAAGAAACATTAAAAAAATTAGATTTGGAGCCTACTTCGAAAACCATGTATGTAAAGCCTAAAATTGATGAAAATGCTATACCAGCATCAAATATGAAAAGCTCTCGAGAAAACTTTTTTAACAGTAAAAGCTTCAATAGTAATACAGATTATTATATATGGGTTGATATAAACAATCAAAGAGTAAATATTTTTACTGGATATAATAAAAATTGGAAATTGATAAAATCTGTGCAGTGCGCATCAGGTAAAGAGTCCACACCTACAGTTAAAGGATATTTTGTTGTACAAGGAAAAGGCAGTATGTTTAGAGTTAATAAAAATACTATTTGTAAATATTACACTCAATTCTATGGCAATTATTTATTCCATAGTGTTTTGTTAGACAATAATGGGAATATAAAGGTGGGAATGCTTGGAACAAGACTTTCTCATGGATGTGTCAGACTATCAATTGAAGATGCAAAATATATCTATGATTACATTCCTATAGGTACAGCAGTTTGGATAAATTAATTTTTTGAATAACACATCTTTCTCGGGGAAAGCTATTCATGAGAAAGGAGTGTTTTTTATATGGGTAAAAAATCAAAATATGAAAATGTTGATTTTGGTGATTTGCCAAGTAATTATCTTGTAAATTTGGGTAAGGAAGAGTTTGTAAAAAAAAATTTAGTACATGAAAATAATAATATAGCTAATTCTAAAATAGATAAAATAAAAGTTAATATATGGAAGAAAGGTGATTAAATGTATATTAGAGTTAGAAATGAGAGTAAACAAGGCAAAAATCCTAATTCTGAAAAGCTTCAATCCAGAAGTGCTGAGTATAAGGCAAAACATAAATCTGAAGAAAAAAATGGTAAGGAAAAATTTAAAGAACAATAATAGAAGGGAAGCATAACATGGTAAATAAAAGTGATGATAAACTCGAAATTGCAAGAAAAATGATACTAGATGGAGAATCCTTTGAAAAAATTATGGAGAAAACCAAGCTGAGAGAGAAGGATTTAAAAAGAATAAGAGAAGATATTGCAGAACACTTTTAATAGTTTATAAATATAATGGGAGAGTGATCTGATGGATTTTAATAGAGCAGAAGAAATTATACAATCACTAGGAGTTATTAATGTTACCTACAAGAATAATGCAATTTGGATAGAGGATATTCAAAGGCCAACTAATACAGCTCATATAAAGGATTTAAAAACTTCTGAGATTAAAGAAGTTCCAATAAATCAATTGAAGGAAGAGTAAACAGTGTCCCTTGAATAGGGGACATTTTTTGTACCTAAAATTATTAATTTAGCATATATAATTAGTGAAGATAATAATTTAGGAGATGATAATATTGAAATTTGGAATAGACATGGGGCATAATAACGAATTTGACATAGGTGCTTCAGGATATAAAAACGAGGACAACCTTACTAGGGATGTAGGAGAAAAGGTTATAAGAAAATTGACTGATTTAGGATATGAAGTAGTAAACTGTACTCCCAAAAGTGCAGTCAGCCTTAATAATTCCCTTTTCCGAAGAGTAAAAGCTGCCAATGACAATAACGTGGATGTATTTGTGTCAATTCACTTTAATGCAGGTGGGGGAACAGGTACAGAGGTATATGCAGATTCAGCAGAGGGTATAAAAATAGGAGAAAGAGTTATCAGCGAAATATCCGCACTAGGATATCATAACAGAGGAGTTAAGGATGGAAACAGTCTTTATGTTATCAGAAATACAAAGGCCCCTGCAATACTAGTGGAATGTGCTTTTGTGGATTCTAAAAATGATATGGATATATTTAATAGTGAAAGCATGGTTTCCGCAATTGTAAAAGGACTTACTGAAAATAACGTATCTTCTGAAAAAATAATAGAATCTAAAGTAAATGTAAGTGAAAAAGTCCCTAAAACAGATATATGTGCCAATGATAAGTGGGTAAAAGTTCAGAACATTTTAAATAGGTTAAGGGTTAGAGATTCTGATGGTAATAGTTTAACGGAGGATGGGATTATTGGTGAAAAAACCATGTCGGCATTGAAGCTTTTTCAAGGCATAGTTGGCATTAGTAAAACTGGAGCAGCTGATAAACCAACCTTCAATGCATTTCAAATAATTTTAGACAAGCCAATATTAACAATGGATACTTATAATCCTTTACCGGTGAGGTATCTTCAGTGGAGAATTGGTGCACCTATTGATGGAAATTTTGGAAGTATGACTACTCAAAGTTTATATAGATTCCAAAGAAGCAACTCCCTTGTAATTGATGGAGTAGTTGGTGCAAAAACTTGGCAGGTTTTAATTGGATAATTATTATTTACAGAAAGTTCACCCAATGTGCATATGGTTTTAACAATTAACAAGTATTATAATTATAACAAATTAATAAGTCCCCCTTTTAATTTTCCAAAGGTGTCTGAAAAAGACACTTTTTATTATTTATAGGCAAATTTCTACATATTATTTACCAAAAATTGTTTTCGTGTTATAATGGTCTAAATGTAAAAAACGGGAGTGAAGTTATATGATTACATGGAAAAATGACTTTTTAGTTGGTATAGACGAAATAGATGAACAGCATAAAAAATTATTTGAAATTGCCAATAAGGCCTATGAACTGTTAAAAAACGATTTTTATGTAGACAAGTATGACAGAATAATTGCTATTATTGAGGAGCTAAAGGATTATACAGTATTTCATTTCAATTTTGAAGAGGAATACATGATGAAGATAAATTACAAAAGGTTTTTTACACAAAAGATACAGCATGATAGTTTTATAAAAAAGATTAATGAGATGAATTTAAATGAAATTGATTCAAATCAAGATCAATCTCTGTTAGAACTTCTGGATTTTGTTGTTAATTGGATAGGCAATCACATTTTAATTATGGACAAGGAAATAGGAAAATAAATATAAAAGACATTTTGAAGTAATTCAAAATGTCTTTTTACTTTTAAAGCAAAAATAGTACTGCTAGTTAATTTTCCTCTATTTTTTTAAATTTAATTTTTTTTCGTATTGTTCTACCATTTGTTTTACCTTTGCTCCCCCTTTATTTCCACCTTCATGGACAGCATTATATATATTTTTACTGATATTCAGCAAGCTATCGTTTATATTTGTATTATTATCTTTAGTCATTATTGTTCACCTCCTATTTTATATAGTGTGTAAAGTATGAATTAGTATGTAGGTAACATAAAATAGTTAAATAAAATGTACTTGATTATTATTTTTTGTAGGTTTATAATAAAAAACGTTGGTGTTTACAATACATAATTGCAAGATTATGGATTAAGTTAACGAAAGGAAAAATATCATGGAGGAGTTAAGAGAAAAGCTTATTGAGACCATTAATATAAAAGGCATCAATGCTAATGAAGTTATAGAGATTAGTCAGGAATTGGACAAGCTTATACTTTATTTTATGAAAAATAATGATGATTAACTTTACAAATAGTCCTTTGGACTATTTTTTTTATATAATAAATATTAAAGGACCTTGGAATATTAATCCAAAGTTATTTAAACTTAGAATTTCAATGGTGCCGGAGGCGGGAGTGGAACCCGCACCAGTGTTACCCAGATGGATTTTGAGTTTATGGATACAGTGTTGAGACTTATAGAATAATGTGATGTTTTCTTGTATAATTAACATAAAAAGAGAAAATACTTTGACAGCAAGAATAATAACATACCAGGAGAAATTGGAAATAATAGAGAGCATATGAAATAAAAAGACGCTTTGAATAAAGATTTTTTCTTGGAAGTTTGCTGGTAAATAAATAGACAGATATGAGTTGGAGGTGAAAGGGAATGTCACATTGTGGAAAAGACTGTTTCAAATGTACAGGAAAGCACTGCGTATCTAAGGTTTATATATTTTCAACATTACAACCTGAGGCTTTTCAGAAGATATCAGAAATAATTGTTACAAGAAGGTATCGAAAAGGACAGGTTATATTTTTTGAAGGCGATGTTGAAGATAAACTATATATAGTAAATGAGGGAAAAATAAAAATTTACAAGTATAACAAAGACGGACGTGAACAAATATTATATATATTATCTGAAGGTCAATTCATTGGAGATATGAGCTTATTAAAAAAGGAAAATTTTCAGTTTAATGCTGAAGCTCTTGAAGATACTTTGATATGTACCATTGCCAAGAATGATTTTGATGAAATAATTACCAAAAATCCGGAAATAACTTTAAAAATTCTTGAAGTTCTTCATGACAGGTTGATTAGTCTGGAGGACCTTATTCAAAATCTTAGTACAAAAGATGTGGAAGTTAGAATTGCTTCTATGCTTCTAAACTTGGCTAAAGATTTTGGAGTAGAGGGCGAAGATGGGATAATTATTGATTTTCCTTTAAATAGAGAAGATATGGCTAATTATGTGGGAATTACCAGGGAAACTATGAGTAGGAAACTTACTTCTCTTCAGGATGAAAATGTAATTGAATTAGTAGGAAATAAGAAAATTATAATAAAGAATAAAACGTATTTTAAGGATATGATATAAATAATTTTTAAAGGCTGCCTTAAAATAAATTGAGACAGCCTCTATGTTAAGAAATAAATTCTGCTGCTGTTTTTCCTGCATTCACTGCAGCAGCTTTTTCAGCTTCACCATAGAAGTTAACTCTAAGAGGAAGGCGTATGTCATTTGCACCTGTAGACTTAATGATTTTAGCAGAATCCAAAAGTTTTATATTACTTTGTTTTAAGTAATCATTTATTATCTCGATAGATTCGCCACTCCAGCCGTAGGATCCAAAAGCAAAACCATATTTATTTGAAAGATCCATTGTAACTATTTCCTTTATATAATCTTCAATATTTCCTATCATGTCACCATATCTAGTGGAACTTCCTATGATAATCATATTACTTTCAGCTGCCATTTCTTTCACATTATCAATGGAGGAACTCTTAACATTTACAATTTTAGTTGCTATGCCTGAATCTGTAAGTCCTTTATAAATATCATTTGCTACCTTTCCTGTGTTGCCAGTCATGGAACTAAAAATAATAAGGGCTTTTTTACCTAAAGTATCCTTTAAACTCATCTTATCATAGAGGTCAATGAACTTTTTAGCATTGTCCCTTAATATAAAGCCATGAGATGGTGCTATAGTATTTATTTCTATATCCTTTAGTTTATCAAGCATTTTTCTTACATAAGGCCTGTGGGGGGCCATAATAAGCTCATAGTAAACCTTGAAGTCTTTAGTTATATCTTCTAACGCAAGGTCATTAAATAATTGGTAAGTAGCTATATGAGTACTAAATATGTCGCAAGGATAAAGTATTTTATCCTCGACACAGTAGGTCATCATTGTTTCGACCGTATGAAGATATGGAGTTTCAAAGAATTTTAAAGTCTTTCCACCAATATCTAAAATTTCTCCATCTTTGATTATATGATAATCTCTGTTTTGAAGTTTATACATGCCGTTAAGAAGTTCCCTTGCTTTTTCAGTAGTAACAATCATTGCATTTTTTGCCTTATTTAAAAGTGCAGGAAGCGCACCTGAATGGTCAGGTTCTACATGATTAACTACTAAATACTTCAAAGTATTTAAATCAAATACTTCCGAAAGTTTTTTTACAAATTCAACTCCAAAAGAAATATCCACAGTATCGATTAATGTAGGTTTTTCAGTTTCTAAAAGATATGAATTATAGGTTGTTCCTTTTTCTAATATTAATCTATGAAACGGGACAGGTCTATCATCTATTTTACCAACCCAGAAAGAATTTTTAGCAATTTCTACTTTATTATTCATAATTTTATCTCCTTATAATCAATAATTTTGCAGCTTTAGGTGCCGCTGATGATTTTATTATATGATTTATTAAGTATTTAAAATATGATGTCAATCAATTTAGAATTTGATTTCAATCACAGAATTGATATCTTGTTAATGAAAACTATAATAAATATGTAATTGAAGAAATAAAGGATAGAGACTGGACAAAGGAGTCTTATTCCAGACTAATAGGATATGTAGTGAATACTCATCATGCTTATTTAAATGAAACATTGCCCCGTTTAAGTGAGCTTACAACTAAAATATTAAGAGTGCATGGAGCAAATCATTCTGAATTGGCCAAAGTTCATAAGCTTTTGCATAGTTTGAAGATGGAGTTGGAACAGCATCTTATAAAGGAAGAAGAAATTGTGTTTCCAATGGTAGTCCAATATGAAAGTACAGGGAATAAAGAAATACTTAAGAATGCTGTAGAAAAAATTATAGAATTAGAAGAGGAACATGAAGGAGCGGGCTTCATATTAAAGAAACTTAGAGAAATCACCCAAAATTATGAGGTGCCTCAGGATGCATGCAACAGCTATAAAATGACATATAAAATTCTTGAGGATGTGGAGGATGATACCTTCAAACACATTCATCTTGAAAATAATATAATGTTTCCAAGACTCATGGAGGAATCAAAGAAGTTGTAATAAATTATGAAGTTTTTGATTGAGCCTCTATTTATGAAACGTCAACATTCATATTTCAAACTGGAGAACAAAAGCCACTTTAAACAGTGGCTTTTGTCTTTGAAAATCCAATATGGTAATTTTAAAGGCTGACTCAAATTAAATTGAGACAGCCTTAATTTTCGATTCCAATATTTCTATCATTTCACGGGAGTGAATGGGCAGTATCCTATTTTGTCACTTTTGCTTTTCATCTCTGCCCATAGTTCTTTATCATTTAATGCATCAATAGCTGTAGGGTATAGGATATAGTTTTCTTTATAAATGTGATCTCTGAGATGAAAGACAATATACTTAGCTAATTCGTCTACCTTTGTTTTATATTCATTGAAGTCCATTATTTCAGCTTTATTTGCTGTTTCTTTAAGCAATCTTTTTCTTTTTCTCAAATCATCGTGTTCCATTCTCATGATTCTTGTAGGGCCAGTGATGTTTCTTTTTTCAAGTTCTGGAAATAGTATATCCTCTTCACGTTTATGATGTTTTTCAGCATCTAAAATATTATTTGCTAAATGCCCTAATTTTATAAATAAGCCAGGCTTTTCATTGTAGCTTTTTAGACTTTGAATTTGAAGATTTACTGATTCCAGCTCAGTTAAAAATTCTTTTATCTTTTCATGTTCGATTAAAAGAGTATCCAGCATGTGCCCAGGCTCAATCTTCTTTTTAAGTTTTACTAATTCATCACTTAGAACTTCCATATGGATGTCGCAAAGGTTTCTCAAATCTTGCGGATTCATACCCTGTTCAATAAGACGCTGCTCTGCCACAGATAATTCTATGGGATCTATGTTTGCTACTATATTCAAAGCTTCTCTTCTTGATTCTTCTGTTACGCCTTCATTAAGCTTCTTAAGAACAGCTGTAAGCTTATTAATTCTTTCTTCATTAACTAATTGCATATATAATACCTCCTACGTATTTTCTCAATTCATCTAATTTATGTATTAATTTTACTACCGAAGGTTATTATTTTATGTGATTTAAATCAAATTTTTACCCGCTTATATGTGAACTAAAAGAAATGTTTTTGCAGTAGTTTGGAATAATGTTAGAAATTTTCCGCCAATGTACAAATTATAATTAAATATATAAATAAAAGCACTTTGAAAAATTAATTCAAAGTGCTTTTATTTATTGATATAGCTTGGTGCCGCTGATCGGAGTCGAACCGATACGATATTGCTACCGCGGGATTTTGAGTCCCGTGCGTCTGCCAATTCCGCCACAGCGGCAAGTAACAGA
>JAQSXU010000215.1 GCA_029256485.1 Clostridiaceae bacterium | reverse complement strand
GCTACTAAAACATGAAAGTCCTTTTGCTTGGCAAATTCTTCTATATACTTCACTGCAAGGCTGCCTACTCCTGCACCGATATAATCCGGTTTTAAATACACTGTCACTTCACCCGTCCTGTCATAAGCTTCACGGCTTTTATGCTGTGTCAAAAGAACATAGCCAATTAAAACATCATCCTTCATCATAACAAAGGTCTTATATTTAGGATTATGAAAGAAAATCAAGCTGTGCATTGCTTCTTCTGTTAACGGCTTTGCATGAAAAGTTGCTGTAGTATATAAAACATAATAGTTATAGATATTCAGCAAATCTTCAATATGTTCCTCCCCAGCTTCAAGAAATATAAACTCAGACATCCCAACATTCACCTCCATAACGCTTTTACTATTGATCCTATTCTTTCATTCCCTGTAATTAATGTCCTTCAAGGATGGTGCATGCTCATAATCACAAGTCCCATTATTATATAAAAACTGAACACCGTCTATCCATGACCCTCTATATTGCCTTTGCAGCAAGGTTTCTATTAATCGCGTTTGAGTAATTGTACCACCGGTTGACCCCTGCATATAAAGCATCGTCCATGTCTTACCCACTAATTTTTCATAATCTGTAACTCCTTGATTTATTGCAGACTCCTTTAAATTAACCGTTGCTATTTTTTTCTTATCAACTTCTTCTATTCTTAAAACCTGAATGGGAAGATGGTCAAAATATACTTCCGACAACGCATTTGCAAGAATCTCCAGTTTTCCCTTTAAAGCTGTTTCTTTTGGTATATAGATGTAAGCTTCTATCCGCTTTTCGTAGGTATAGCTGTCCGCCGTATATATAGGATAAAGATCATCCTTGTCTCTAAAAGCTGATCTCATAAGCTCTTCTATTCTCAAATCCTGTATCTTCACTGTATTGTTCAAATCACTAATAGTACTTTCTAAAGCTGTCTTCCCTTCTTTTAATGCAGTGACTTCCTTGATAAGCATATTATTTTCATTCTTTAATGAGGTCGAACATCCTGTATTGATCAGGCTAAAAAGCAAAATGAAACAAACCAGCTTTGCGAATCTCTTTTTCACTCCATTCACCCCGTAAATATAGATTAATTGCAACTAAATATTACTTATAAAGTCACTAATATAGTATTGATATTTCTAAAGTATATTCTACTTAATACAGTAAAAACCTTCCAATATTCATCCAAATATTGTTTTAACTAAAAAGTACAGAGCAAAAGCAATATACGCTTCCACTCTGCACTTAAGCAATTTCGAAGTCTATTTAACTGTTTTTAACTGCAGGCACCCATATCTCTACAGATTTAGTATCTTCAGGGTAAACTTCTAATTGTGGTCCTTCAGCAGCCTCATACTCTGATGTTGGAAACCATTCAGAGAATATCCTTTTCCAAAGGTTTTGAACAACATTACCAGATTCTTCTACAGAATGGAGCTTTTCAGAAAATATAACCCACCTTGATGCCGGAATTGTAAGAACATCTAAATCCTTAGGTATTTTAGCGCCAGGGGGTAATAAGGTATAAATGATATATTTGTTTCTGTACGAACCATCATTCTTAAAGTCGTAGACAGCCGCATTTAACAATTTGCCGCTATAAGGCTCAAATCCCGCTGCTTCACATATCTTTTGATATGTTCCATCCTCTTGAAAATCAACCCAAAACTTAGGAATAACTTCATAAGGGTTTTGATTAAGACCAATTGTTATACTCTTTCCAAATACTGTATAAGCTTCTTTTTCTACAAATCTGTAATTCATTTCTACATCTCCTTTAATCGAAATATGAAAGGAAATGCGAGGATATGCTTTCAGCTGAGCACCCACATCACGAGCTACAGTTGGCGTAACTCCGTGTAAGTTATGAAATGCCCGAGTAAACGAATCAGGTGAGTCATAACCATATTTAAGTGCAAGATCTATAACCTTGATATCGCTATTTTGGAGTTCCAAAGCTGCAAGGGTTAAGCGTCTATGCCTAATATACTCAGAAAGCGGTATATCCAGTATAAACGAGAACATTCTTTGAAAATGATAGACTGAGCAGCATGCAAGTTTCGCAGCGTTATCATAATCAATATCATTGGTGAGATTATCCTCAATATAACTGATCGCATTATTCATTCTTTTTATCCAGTCCACTCGCATACCTCCTTTCAACTAAAGTATAACAAGTACGATTATATGCTTCCCGTCATTTGGTGCACCAAAATGCAGGGTTCATAATTACTTACTTTTTTCTATCGTAACCCTTCCACTGCTTTTTCAAATTCGTCCAATTATAAAAAGCGCAGTTTAGAAACTTCTACTTCTATACTGAGCTTTTATATGAACTTCAGTTACTTATTATTTCTAATATATTCCCTGATTCTATTCAGATTGTTATCGTCCCCGTTATTCACCTTTGTATGAGAATTCAACATCTCCGCCAAGCATAAAATAGTATTCCATCAACATAAGTGTTCGCTCACGAATTCTAGTTTTTTGTGCCATGGATAACTGAACCTTTCCTTGTGATCCAAGGCCTAAGTCATCCCACGCTTCAACGATAAACGCAGATTCGTACATATGATACTGAAGCCAACCCTTTTGAGCTTCACGCAGCTTTTCCTGCTCTTTTTCATTTAATTTCTCAAGTAATTTGTTATAGATGGCATTTAACTCATTGTCCCAAATTTCAATATATTTGCCCTCCAGAGTAATCCAACCCTGGGTACTAAATTCAGATGATTTCTGAAATTGAGTTGTTTCAATTTCATAGCTTTTATCAATTGCATTGTCCTCAACATACTTTGAAAATCCTTCATCAGACATCTGATATTGCCCAAAATATGAACTATCCATATTTCCTTCACTTTTGGCAATATTGGTCTTTGATGTAATCGAACTGCTTTGCTCTGCTTGTTTTACTTCAATAGGAGAATCTTTCGGTACTTCTCTGTTAGGTATTCTCGCACATGATGTAAGTATTAGCGAAGAAGCCAATACTGCAATTAAATACTTCTTCATTATATGCTCCCTTCTGATTTCAATGCCGCGGAGGCAAGTATTATTGTTACTCACTGCTTATAATGCATATTTATACAAGTGCTTTATATCCGTGTATAAGGCTCCTTAGAGCCAGTTATCCGTCTTATACCTTAATCCTTATAGGATTTGATATACATACCTATCTATATTATAGCGTTCCTTAGTCATATCGTCTAGAACCTTAATAAACCAAACTCTGATTTTGCTCCAGTTCAATATTTAAACAAACTCTAACACCAACCCCACTCCGACTTCTTTTATTTTTGCTACCTCCGATAATGCTAATTTCGAGTTCAAATCTGTGCAGTGACACGCATGCAACTCTTTCAAGTCTGTTTGCTTCATAAATTTCTTTGTCATTTCTATTTGCTCTTTATCAGGATCCAATAAATGCAGTCCTCCGATAACGTCCACCACTCTATTTTCGCTGCATACTTTTTTTGCATATTCAATAATATTGCATATACCAGAATGAGAGCATCCAGTAATAATAATCAACCCATCCTTGGATTTATAAGCTAAGGCAGTATCATCTTTTATGAAGTCATCTACTATAATACCCTGATTTAAATATTTGCCAATGGGCTCTTTGTTTTCAAAACTGTTTACTCTTTCTATTTCTCCAAGAAAAACTAATTTATCAGTAATCCAAAATGGTTCTTTTCTTAAATTCATATTAAAAAAGCTGTTAAGCATTTTCTCTTCTATAATAGAACCAATTACTTCTTTATCCCCGTATTTATACTCAAATGCTTGTGAGTGTGCTAAAAGCATAGGTATTTTGAATTCTTGTTTCTCTAATATGGCTTCTGTATATAACCTTAGTAAAGGCACGAGTCCCCATGTGTGGTCGCTATGCCCGTGTGATATTGCGATACAGTCGATATCATAAATATTAACACCTAACTTCTGACCATTCTTAATAAAGATATCTGAATATCCTACATCGAACAATATGTTTTTTCCGCTATCTTGAATAAAGAAAGATACCCCCGGTTCACCAAATAAATACCGGTCTATAATCGTATTGTTATCTACTAAAACTGTAATTTTCATTAATAACCTCCCTCTACAATGCATAGTCTCTTAAGGCTTTATATAACCTTTTTGGACGGCATCCTTCATGATATCTTTTATATATTCCCAAAGCTCTTCCGAGCCTTTCTCAATCCTACTGTTTCTTGTAAGCACTCTTTCACTGCTCACATTATGTTTTTGCCATTGCAGCCCATTTGTGCTGTAGTTATGTAAAATAGGCATGAAGCTGTCCATCGCCTTTGCAAACCTAGCTTCCTTTGTTTCGGATTGTTCAAATTCCTTCCATATCTCAATAAACTCTATAGACTGATCTTCCGGTAATAATCCAAAAATCCTTTGTGCTGCCTTTTGCTCACATGCAGCAACTACATTACAGTCTGCATTCCCGTATGCAAAGGTGTCTCCGGCATCAATCTCCACAATATCATGAACCAGCACCATTTTAAGAACCTTCAGCAAATCTAAATTTTGCTCATTGGCATACTCAGAAAACACCAAGATTCCAACTGCCATGTGCCACATATGTTCTGCGTCATTTTCTCTCCTTGAAGCATCCATGAGAACTGTGTTGCGCAATATTTCTTTTACTTTATCTATTTCAGTAATAAACTCTATCTGTTTATTAAACCTGTCAATATCCATATGCTTTTTCACCTTTCATAACAATCTTATTGATAATTTATTATTTACCCCATAGGTTTTTTATTTCAAACTGTATAAGAATTTGAAAAGCTGCGCTATCCTACATCACTCACATCATTTATCAACGCGATAAATGCTTCAAGGTCGCTGGTGAAACGCTCTAGGTCATTCTTATTTATACTATAGTTAAAAGTATATTTGATTTTATTTTGTTTCTCTTCGGGTAATAAACTATTAATCCATAATTCTTTTATTTCAATAGGTTTTTGTTGAAGGATAGAATATAATTCTGCATCTATCTTTTCTTTTTGTCCATTTTCCCCGTTGCACAACGTAATAAAAAAGTATTTTTTAACATTGTTCTTTTCTTTTTCTATAAAAGCTCTCATAGGAGAAGCGATCTTACCTCCCCAAATTGGTGCAGCAAAAACAATACTATCGTACTCCTTCAAGTTAATATCCGCACTAGACAGTCTTGACTTACGAGTAAAAAAGAAATCCAATAAAATAGAAATCGTCTTTCTTTTCTTCACTTCACTAATCTTGTACACATCGTATCCTATTCTTTCTTTCAACTCAAAAGCCAACTTCTCATTATTTCCAGAATGGGAATAATAAACAATTATAGTCTTCATGTTCTTCCTCCTTTTTGGGTGAATATCCTTTAACAATGTTATGAGAGGTTATAAGCAAAACTTCAACATTTATAATTCCATTAATTCTCTAATACAGTTTACTACAATATCAGGCTTTTCCAGCTGAACAATATGGTCACTGCCTTCTGCGATTATGAGCTTTCCTTTTTTGGATAACTGGCT
>JAQSXU010000214.1 GCA_029256485.1 Clostridiaceae bacterium | reverse complement strand
TATTTGCTTTTATTGGTGCAGTAGGAACAATTATTCTGGTTTACTATACAGCACAGGTGAATGGTAAGGTGACAACAATAAATCTATTACTTGTAGGAAGTTCAGTAAACTTTTTAATGTCGGCAATGATTTCAATAATAATGGTTTTCAATCAGCAGGATGTTAACCAGATAGTATTTTGGATGATGGGCAGCTTTAATGCTTCCAGCTGGAAAAATATAATTATAACAGCTCCAGTTGTATTTATTGGCACTGTAGTTACTTACTTTTTTTACAGAGATTTTAATTTAATGATCATTGGTGAGGATAGTGCTAAAAGCCTGGGTGTTGAAACAGAAAAGTTTAAAAAGCTTATAATTATTATTTCATCAATGATTATTGGTGTGTGTGTTGCTTTCTCCGGAGTAATAGGGTTCGTAGGATTTTTAGTGCCTCATATGATAAGGATCTTATTTGGGCCTAATAATAAAGTATTAATTCCATTTTCAGCTTTAGCTGGGGCTATATTTTTGCTATTAGCTGATACAGCTGCAAGAACAATAGCATCTCCCGCAGAGTTACCTGTAGGGGCAGTTACAGCATTAATTGGATCTCCATATTTCATATATCTGCTTTTAAAAATGAAAAAAAGGAGTGTCTAGGCAATTGATGAAAAAAATAGATGTTAGAAATCTTAGCTTTTCATATGATAAAAAAGTAATTTTAAATGATATAAATTTAAGCTTTAATAAAGGCAGATTTTATTCAATAATTGGACCCAATGGATCGGGAAAATCTACTTTTATTAAAAATATATCAAAGATAATTCAGCCTCAGCCTGAAGGTGTTTTTATAGATAATGAAGATATCTGTAATTTTAATAATAAAAGGCTGGCTAGATTAATGGCAGTAATACCTCAAAACATTCTAATTGATTATGATTTTAGTGTTTTTGATGTTGTAATGATGGGAAGGAGCCCTTATAAGAGGCGGTTTGAAGAGTTTAACAGAGAAGATGAAAAAATAGTAGAAAAGTACATGAAAATTACGAACACCTGGGATTTAAAGGACAAACTTATTACAGAATTAAGCGGCGGTGAAATCCAAAGAGTTATAGCAGCAAGAGCTTTAAGTCAGGAAACAGATATAATTCTTCTGGATGAACCTACCGCACATTTAGATGTGCAGTATCAAATAGAATTTTTAAGTATTTTTAAAAATTTAAAACATGAAAAAATTATCATAGTTGTGCTTCATGATTTAAATTTAGCATCCATTTTCAGTGATGAGATTATTTTAATAAATAATGGCAAAGTTGCTGCTAAAGGAAATCCTCTGCAGGTAATAAATAAAGAAAATATCAAAAATGTTTATAATCTTTCAGTAGAAATTTTTAAGAATCCAGTAAGTAAATGCCCATATATAATTCCTGTAGTTTAGGGAAAATTTATGAAAGCAAAATAAAGAAGCTAGGTGATTATATGAGAATAGTTTTAGTAACTGGAGGTGCAAGAAGCGGTAAAAGCTCATTTGCGGAATCCTTATACAATGAGTCCAGACACGTGGTATATATTGCAACTTCAAGGGTTAATGATGACGAAATGAAGGAAAGGGTTATGCTTCACAGAAATTCCAGACCTTCTGAATGGAGAACCTTCGAAGAAAATTATAATATTAAAAACTGCATAGGAGAAGAGAAAAATTATTTTCTGGACTGTATAACAGTTCTAACTTCAAATATTATGTTTGATATTACAAAAGATATGGAAAGTATACCAATAGAGATTCAAAGAAAAGTTGAAGGTACAGTAATTAGTGAAATTGAAAGTCTTATTGGTGAAATAAGAAAAAGACACTATAGCCTGGTTATAGTTACTAATGAGGTGGGAAGTTCTATTGTACCTGAAAATCACATTGCCAGAGTATACAGAGATATAGCAGGAAGAATAAATAGAAAAATTGCTGGCTTAAGCGATGAAGTTTATTTAGTAGTATGCGGTATACCCTTAAAGATTAAATGATAAATTTATAGAATAATGGAGGGAAAAAATGAGTAGTATTATGGTTCAGGGAACAGCATCATCTGCTGGCAAAAGTTTAATCTGTACAGCCCTTTGCAGGATATTTTCAATGGATGGCTATGATGTATTTCCTTTTAAATCTCAAAATATGTCATTAAACTCCTATGTAACTAAAGAAGGGCTGGAAATGGGAAGGGGCCAGGTGCTTCAGGCCTATGCAGCGGGGAAAGAACCCCAGGCAATTATGAATCCTATTCTTTTAAAGCCTACCACGGATAGAAAAAGTCAGGTGGTTGTATTGGGAACCGCCTACAAGAATATGGATGGTGTGAGCTATTATGAATTCAGAAAGAATTTGAAAAATATGATTACTAATCTCTACAAGGAAATAGAAAACAGCCATGATATTGTGGTAATTGAAGGTGCGGGAAGCCCAGCTGAGATTAATCTGAAAAAAGATGATATTGTAAACATGGGAATGGCAGAAATAGCTGATGCACCTGTTATTTTAGTAGCTGATATAGACAGAGGAGGAGTTTTTGCTTCAATATATGGGACTGTTATGCTTCTTGATAAAAGTGAAAGAAAAAGAATCAAGGGAATTGTAATAAACAAATTCAGAGGGGATAAATTTCTTCTTCAAGACGGGTTAGATATGATAGAAAAACTGGTTAACATACCTGTTATCGGAGTTATCCCCTATATGAATCTGAACCTTGATGATGAAGATGGAGCAGTGGATTTAAATAATAAAATTAAAAAACAAATTGATATCTGTGTTGTAAACCTTCCAAGAATGGCTAACTTTACTGATTTTGATGGCTTTAAGTTTGATGAGGATGTTTCAGTAAGGTTTATATCACACCCGGAAGAAGCAGATGGTGCAGATATTATTATAATACCCGGCAGTAAAAATACAATTGCAGATTTAAGGTATATTAAGAAAACTGGTTTTGATAGAAAAATAAAAGAATTCCGCGGTATTGTTTTTGGAATATGCGGAGGATATCAGATTATGGGTAAAACCATAGTTGATGCAGAAGGTGTAGAAATAGGTAAGGGAGAAATGGAGGAAGGACTTAATATATTTGATACTGAAACAGAACTCTGTGGAGGAAAAGTTACAACTAATGTTGAAGGACTGGCACTTTCAAGGAAAATCTATGGCTATGAAATTCATATGGGAAGAACAAGGGGAAATAAAAATCCTTTTGTTGAGATAAATAAATGCGATGATAAGCCCGCTCAATATATGGATGGAGATTTTAAAGATGGAAGATTCTATGGCACATATATACATGGAATTTTTGATTCCAAGGAATTTAGAGAGAAAATTTTAAATGATGTAAGAGCAGCAAAAAAAATTCAGGCAAAACAATGTGAGGATCTTAATAAAAAGAGACTTGAAGAAATAGACAAGCTTGCCCAGGGTGTTATGGAAAATATGAATATGCACTTTGTTTACTCCGTTGCTGGACTTAAAAAATGATAGATTTAGTTACTGCAGTATTAATTGATTTTTTAATTGGAGATCCTTATTTTTCCCCACACCCCGTTAAGTTTATGGGAAAAGTTATTTCTTTTGAGGAAAACATTGCAAGAAAGTTATTTAAGGACAATGAGTTAAAATCTGCTGGATTTTTAATTGTATTTGTGAATATAATCCTTGGCTTCTCAGTGCCGTTTTTTATGCTTTATTTATTGGAGCCTTATAAAATTTTTTATCACCTTATAAATATATATTTTATTTATACCTGCGTTGCAGCCAGGTGTCTTCATGATGAGGGAATTAAAATTTACAAAGCACTTTTTAACAGCATTGAAGACGGAAGGTACAAGCTTTCATTTATAGTAGGCCGTGAAACTAAAAATCTTTCAGAGGCTGAAATCATAAGGGCAGATGTTGAGACTATAGCAGAAAATACCTCAGATGGTGTAATTGCACCGCTTTTTTATATAATGCTGTTTGGCACACCTTTTGGCTTTGTTTATAAATTTGTAAACACCATGGATTCAATGCTTGGTTATATGAATGATAAATATATTAATCTAGGTTTTTTTCCGGCAAAGATAGATGATTTGTTTAATTTTATTCCTGCCAGACTAACTGGATTTTTAATGTGTGTTTCAAGTTTTCTTAGATTTGATTTAAAAAATGGTTTAAGAATTATGATAAGAGATAGAAAAAATCATAAGAGCCCTAATTGCGCATATCCAGAAGGAGCAGTAGCAGGACTTTTATGTGTTCAGCTGGGGGGAGATAATATATATTTTGGCCAGGTTGTTAAAAAACCTAAAATAGGTGATAAAATGAGAGAACTTAATAAAGAACACATTAAAAAAACAATTGAAATAATGTATAGGAGTGAAATACTTTTAATAGTTATTTGGATTTGTCTTAATCTATATTTATAATTTGAGGTGCATTTATGATACATGGTGGAGATTTAGAGTCCTTTAAACCTTTTTATGATGGCGAAATAATTGATTTCAGCAGCAATATAAATCCTTTAGGTCCCCCTGAAGGACTTAAAAATTATTTAAATGATTCCTTTAACAATATAAATCGTTATCCTGATATAAATTACAGAGAAGCTAAAAGATGTATAGGAAAATATTTAAAGTGCAGTGATAATGAAATAGTTTTAGGCAATGGGGCAGTAGAAATTATAAATAATTTTATTCTTCAATTTAAAAGAGTTGTAGTCTTTACTCCTTGTTTCTATGAATATATAAAGAGAGCTGATATTTTATCAAAAGAAGTAGTTACCTTAGCTAGAGATGAAAATTTCAACATAGATATTTTGAAATTGTATGAAGTACTAAGAAGTGGTGACATACTTATTCTTGGTAATCCCAATAATCCAGATGGCGGGGTCATTGAGAAAAATATGCTTTCACAAATTATAAATTTGTGTAAAGATAGAGAAGCTTTTTTACTTCTTGATGAGGCCTTTTATGAGTTCTCAAATGGAGAATATGACAGCATAGAAATGCTTAAAAATATGAAATGTAAAAACGCTTGCGTAATAAGAGCTGCCACTAAGTTTTTTGCCCTTCCTGGAATAAGACTGGGATACGGCTGCACTGATACGGAAAATGCAGAAAAGTTTAAAAACATTGAGCTTCCCTGGAGCATAAATACTTATGCAGCTTCAGCGGCAGAATTTATATTTAATGATATAAATTATATAAAGAAAACCAGGGAGCTTTTTGCAGCAGAGAGAAAGTTTATGCTGGATGAGTTAAAAAAGCTACCTTATTTAAAGGCATTTCAATCACAGGCTGCATTTATTCTTATAAAGCTTTATAGACACGACGAGGATTTCATTTTTGACTATTTTTTAAAAAGAGGAATTTTAATAAGAAAAGCGTCAAATTTCAATGGATTAGACAAAAGTTTCATAAGAGTTGCTGTTAAAAGCAGAGCTCTAAATAAAAAATTACTAAATATTTTTAAGCAATCTAGTAATATGTCAAGATAGTTTTTTAAAAGATTTTGATATGTTTTTCTTAAAAAATGGTGCACGAAATAGACGTTCGAATTTTTTTGTAAAAATTCGAATG
>JAQSXU010000213.1 GCA_029256485.1 Clostridiaceae bacterium | reverse complement strand
ATTACTATGTTGAAATTATAACTATTAAAACTAAGGGGAAAATAAGATGGGTAAGAATGCATTAATTCTAGGAGTGGCAAGTGCAGTGGTAGTTATTGCCTGCGGAGCAGGAGGTGCTATATATGCATTAAATGCATCAAGCGATAGTACTCCAAATAAAGCTTCTGCAAATTATGAACTAAAGAAAGAACAAGAAAAACAAAATGGATGGAATCAAAAAGATGGTGATTGGTATTATTATAAAGATGATAAAGTACAAACAGGCTGGGTTCAAGATAATGGGGCCTGGTATTATTGTGACGATTCAGGAAAGATGAAATTAAATTGGCTTCAAGATAAAAGTAAGTGGTACTATTTAGGATCAGATGGAAAGCTTAGAACAGGCTGGATTAAGGATAATGACAAATGGTATTACATGAATAATGATGGGACAATGGCAGTAAATACAACAATTGATGGATGTTATTTGAATCAAGATGGAATTATTGCGGAGACACCGGCAAAGAAAAAAGAAAACGATAGTGAAGCTGGTTCTAATAATAGAAATGATCCTATTGTAATAACTTATACTACTAATTCTAATGGTGATATATTGACCTCAAGTTATCCTAATGGTTCAAGCATACAGGTAAAGCTAGGACAGGTTATTAAACTTGTTGAAAAAGATTATAAAACTAATCCAAGAATTCTAGCAAATCTAATTTGCATGAAATGGGAAAACACAAAAGAAGTTAAAGCAATAGCTGTAGGTGGAGGGGATATACGAATTGTCCCTCGTTATTGTGATTGGGATAAACAATATATATATCACATTATTGTAAGTAATTGATAAAAAGATACAAAGAATATAATAATATTTCTAATTGAAAAGGGGCTGTCGCACTAAATTAGTGTGCGGCTCATTTTTGTGGAAAAAAGATTATACAATTAATCAGAAGTTTTATCAATTAAAGCTTCCATTAAATATTAATAAGAAATAAAAAACTGATTAGTAAAATATTAGTATTAAGCATGTGCGTAAGTATGGAGGCAACTACACAGGTATCTGCAGCAGCTAATGAAACTGGGGGAAACAAGACAGTAGAAGTATGGAATAATAAGTCGGTTAATGCAGTTATTAAGAATTCAGGGTTCCAATTTGATACTGCTACAGGCATGATAATAAAATATGTTGGTAGTGATTCTGATGTAATAATACCAAGTACAATAGATGGCGTTTCAGTAACAAGTATAGGAAATAGCGCATTTAAAAATTGTACTAGTTTAACTAGTGTAAAAATTCCAGATACTGTGATAAGTATAGGACTTGGCGCATTTGAAAGCTGTACTAGTTTAACAAGTTTAACAAGTATAACAATTCCAGAAGGTGTAGCAACAATAGAAAATAATTCATTTGCTGGATGTAGTAACTTAAAAGAGGTGAATCTACCTGATACTATAACAGAAATAAAAGATGCTGCATTTGAAGAGTGTGATAAATTGCAAAATATAACTATACCTAATGGAGTAAAGTCTATAGGTGACGTCGCTTTTATGAATAGTGGATTAAGAAATATAACTATACCTGGTAGTGTTAGTAGCATTGGTGAAGGAGCATTTTTTCAATGTATTGGATTACTTAAGGCGACTATATCTAGTGGAGTAACACAAATAGGGAAAGCAGCATTCGCTAACTGCACACAACTTTCAGAGATAAATATACCAGGTACAGTATCAAGTATAGGTGCTCAGGCATTTTCGAATTGTGGTTTAAGAGGTGTAACTATTTCAGAGGGTGTAAAAACCATAGGAGATGATGCGTTTAGTGAATGTACTATTTTAAAAATAGTAAATATTCCAGATAGCATAGTAACTTTAGGAGATAATATATTTTATAAATGTGAACATCCTAAATTTTATGTGAAGAGTGAAGCTACAAAAAATCTTCTACATAATAGTTCTAATAGAATATGGGAAAGTATAATTTACATTGTAAGTAATTCGGATTATGAATTTGATAAAGATACAGGGACAATAACTAAATATAACGGTAACCAGGTAGATGTGGAAGTACCAAGTGAAATTGATGGTGTAAAAGTAAAAAGTGTCGGGGATAATGCTTTTGCATATTGTATGAATTTAAAAAGTGTAAAATTAGACGATGGTATAACAGACATAGGACCTTATGCATTTGAAGGATGTATGAACTTGACTAATATAGATGTACCTGAAAGTGTAAATAGTATAGGGGGGTGGGCATTTTATAATTGTAATAGCTTAACAAGCATAAAAATACCAGATGGTGTAGTATCACTATCAAAAAATACTTTTTACTGTTGTACGAGCCTGACAAGTATAATAATTCCTAAAAGTATGAAATCTATAGAATTTAGTACATTTTTTAAATGTGATAATGCTACATATTATGTTCCCAATAATGCAGTTAGACAACTTTTAATTAATTCAGGTCTTTCTGAACATGATACTAAGATACAAGTTGATGGTAGAACATTAAATGAATTGGACTTTAAATTTGATGCAACTAATCAAAAGATAGTAGGTTATAATATTTTGCGAGATGATATGAATATACCTAGTGAAATTAATGGAATTAAGGTAAAAAGTATAGGTGATAATGCATTTGCTGAATGTTCAACTATGAAAAGTACAGAAATTCCTGATGGTGTAACAAGTATAGGAATTAAGGCATTTTGCAATTGTTATGACCTAGAAGGTATAACAATACCTGAAAGTGTGACGAGTATTGGTGGAGGAGCATTTTTGATGTGCGATAACTTGAAAAGTATAACTTTACCAAGCAATTTAACAAGTATAGAGCCTAGCACATTTGTTGGATGTGATAAATTAACGAGTATAAATTTGCCTAAAAATTTAAAGAGTATTGGAAATGGAGCATTTGCTGAATGTAATAGTTTAGACAATATAACTATACCTGAAGGTACGAAGAGTATCGATAAATTTGCATTTGATAATTGTACATTGCTAAAGAGTGTATTTATCCAAAACAGTGTGACATATATAGGAGAAAATGCATTTGATGGTTGTAATGATGCAATATTTTATGTAAATAGTGGAGAACAAAAACAGCGTTTAATAGATAGTGGTGTTAATGGAAGTAAGATTGTAGTAGCTAATCAACCTCAAAAATTACAAGTAACAAACATATCGTTAAGTTTAAATAATTTAGATTGTGTAATAGGAGATAAAAAAACATTAACAGAAACAGTAACATGGAGCAGTAGTAATAATAATGTCGTAGCGGTAGATCAAAATGGAAATATAAATGCGGTAGGAGCAGGAAGTGCCACAATAACGTGTACAGCCAATGATGGAAGTGGAATAAGTGCAACATGTGCTGTAACTGTAATTGGGCAAAGTAGTACAGGTAACACTGGAGGAAACAGTGGTAATGGAAATACAGGAGGCATAGGTAACACTGGAGGAAACGGAAGTAGTGGAAATAAAGGAAGTACAGGTAACACCGGAGGAAATAGTGGAATCACTAATCTAACAAATGTTAAAGTAGCTGGAATAACTATTGGCGGAAATAGCAGCATCGGTGCAAAAGGCGGAACTTTAATACTTACGCCAAATATAACTCCAAGTAATGCTACAAATAAAAATGTAACATGGACATCAAATAATCCAAGCGTAGCCACTGTTAATGCTCAAGGCGTTGTTACAGCTATAGCTAATGGAACTGCTGCGATTATAGCTACTGCTGCTGACGGAAGTGGAATTACAGTAAATACACTTATCACTGTAACAGGACAAACCGCATCTAGCACTGGCTCTGATTCAATTTTAGAATCAGTTTCAATAAGTGGAACAGAAGAAGTAAGCCATAGATTGAAAGCTAACGTAAGATATACAGGAACAGAGCCAAGTTTGGATTATAAATGGCAAAGAGCTGATACAAGAGATGGAGAGTACACAGATATAAGTGGTGCTGATGAAAAAGAATATAGATTAAAAAGCAGTGATAGAAATAAATATATTAAAGTAATTGTTACGGCAACAATAAATGGTACTAATTATACTGTAAATGATACAGCAGGAAAAATCGATAGAAATACCTCAAATGACGATAATAATTCAGATTCAAGCAACAATAGCACTAATAATGATAATAATAACAATATTGTAGTATTGAGACCAACAACTACAACTAATTATTAGCCAAGTGGGACAATATATAACGCAACAACTTCAAGTGGTTTTTCCCCTTCAGTTAGTAGGGCGTTTACAAACCCATCAGGTCATCCAGTGAGTGGATGGATAAAAGTAAATAATAATTGGTATTACATAAATAGTAATGGAATGCCAAAGGTTGGCTGGATAAATGATAATGGCAAATGGTATTATTTAGATCAAACAGGAGTTATGATAAGCAATTCTTCTATAGATGGATACTGGCTAGGTGCAGATGGAGCAATGGTTTAATTACCAAAATATTCAGTAAAGGAGTTACAAAATATGTAACTAATTATGATACATATTTTATGACTTTTTTTGTTACAACTAGTGTAACTATATTAGTTTCAGATACTGTATCAAAATAAGTACTTAATATTGTTACATTTTATGTTACTTAAATTTTTTATCAAACTTATATTATCAAAAGTAAATCCATTTGATATAATGAAATAAATATAGATTAATATTTAGGTTATAATTTTAAGAGAGCTGACAATAATAGAAGGAGGCAGTATTTTTTATGTGCAAAATCTGTAAAGCATGTGGTAAAAGTAACTTTGGAGTAATAGTTAAAAAAATTGAAAAAAGAGCTGCTAAAATTGTTAATGGAAAAATAACAGAGTACTTTAAAGGTTATGCGGAAGTAGAAGAAATAAGGGAAATCAATTATTGTTTTACCTGTAGAAAGAATGTTACTGAGGAAGATCTAAGAGAAGTTCATATATGCAAAGTATGTAAAAGGGAAGCTTTAGAGGTAAATGAAAATGGAATATGTTTAGAGTGTAGTAAAGAAGCTGAAAAGCTGATAGACATATCAAAGGAAGAGTTAATTTTAATGATTTTGAAGCAGAATAAGAAGGTTGAAGCTGAGCCGGTGGATATAGGAAGTTTTAATAAAGACTTGGAATTATCTGAACCAGAAAAGCTAATTAATTCAAAGGAATTATTAACTCCCCAAGAGCTTTGTAAGTCAGGAGTACATAATGAAGCAGATAAAGTGACTGAGTCACATGAAATAGTTGAAGAGAATCAAAAGAAAGCTCAAAGTAAAAAAAGAAAAATTGAAGAAAAATTAGTTAAAAATAGCAGAAAAAGTGTTACAATAGAAAAAGAAAACAAAATAGCTAAACTTAATCATGAGCAAAAAGTCGAAATCGACGTCGAAAAAAATATGTCTTCAAGGAAGAAAAATAGAATTAAAACAAATGGTACTAATAAAAGTATTTCAAAAAATGAAGGTATTGGTATTAGCCAAGAAGTTAATGATATAGCCGTAGTAGGTACTGTTAAAGATGAAATGGATATTTTTAATATAGAGAAAAAAGCTTATTACAAAGAAGTGGTTAATAGCACATTAATTGAAATTGAAGAC
>JAQSXU010000212.1 GCA_029256485.1 Clostridiaceae bacterium | reverse complement strand
TTTGAAATGTCTAATAGATGACAAGTTATTACCGGTAATAATATTATATTTTGCTTGGAGGATTACTATATGAATACAGAGGAGTTGGCTATTAAAGCAAAAAGTGGAGATGAAAACGCTTTTTGCGAACTTATAAAAATCAATAAAGAGGTTTTATATAAAACAGCGTTTTGTTATACAAAGAACAAACATGATTCATTAGAAATATTAGATGATGTCGTTTATAAGGCCTATAAATCAATTAAAAAATTAAAACAGGAAAAGTATTTTAATACTTGGCTAATGAGAATACTCATAAATAGCTGTATCAACTACATAAATAAAAGAAAAAGGTTGATATTCTTTAGCAAAAATATTGATACTACTGAAAAACACGAATCAGTTGATAACAGAGAAGAATTATTGGATTTATATAAAGCTATTGATACATTGGAGGACAAGTTTAAGATGATAATAATACTTAGGTACTTTAATGATTTAACTGTTCCTCAGATAGCTAATATTATGAGCTACCCTATCGGCACAGTAAAGACTTATATTCATAAGGCTTTAAAACAACTAAGAATTGAATTGGAGGTATAAGAATATGAATTATAACAAGAAATCTTTTAGAGAAAAACTAGAATTAATAGAAGTTCCAGAGGAAGTTGATTTAGTTATAGATAAAGCTATTAAGAGAGCTAAAAATAGACATAAAAATAATTTTTTAAAAGCTACAGGGGTTTTAGCAGCTATGTTTGCTTTATTTGTATTTCTAAATAAAACTTCACCTGCTTTTGCTGAGTATGTAAGTGATACATCACAAGAAGTAATAAACTTAATTAGCCATTTTGGAGATAAAGGAATTGATAATGCTATTAAAAATGGATATGTTCAAGGAGCTGCTAAAAATAAGAATAGCTTTTCTAAGTCAGCTGAGGATAAGGGGCTTACAGTAACCATAGATCAATTTGCTATAAGTGGAAATGAGATTCTTATGGGATATACTGTAAAAGCTGATAGTAAATATAATGATTGGGAGGATATAAGCTTTGATTCATTTCAAATGATAGATAACAAAGGGAGAATATTGGTTGATAAGAGAGACTGGAATGATATTGCAAAAGACTTAGCTAAAAAAAATATTAATGCCAGAGATTATGCTGTATATAGTTCTTTATATTATATGGATGTTGATAAGGGGAGTTTTAAAAATTCAAGAGTAAAGAAAGGAATTTTTCATTTTAGTACCGATAAGACTAAAACAGCAGAAATACCTGACAGTATCACTATTAAATTTTACGATTTTTATGATAATACAATACAGCCTAACATGTATCAAAAAATGAAATTTTTTGATAAACTATTTCACAAAGCTCCTAAAGTTATTAATGGAAATTGGATATTGAATATAAAAGTTGATGATAAATTCAAAAACGCTAAGGAAATTAACTATATAGAAGATACTAATGTAGATGAAAATTCGAGTATAAATATAGAATATGTAAATTTATATCCTACTGTTGCAAATGCTAAATTTTTAGTGCCAATTAATATGAGTGTTAATGATGTATATCTTGAAGATGATAATGGAAACAAATACAAATGCGGAGCTAGGGGAAGTCGTGAGGTAGAGAATTCTAACTTTTGTGAAGAAACATCTGATTTTGAGAGCCCTTATTTTGAAAAAATCTCAAAGTTATATTTGGTGATTAAAGGTAAAGAAAATAACGAGGAAAAAGATTTTAAAATAGCACTTAAGAAAAAATAGTTAAGTAAATAATTTAACTTTTAGTCGGAACATTCTAATTTAACGCAACAACTTATAAACAAATAATTTTTTGTAATAGGTAATATAGAGAGCTAATATAGGATGGTGCCCTAAGCTCTCTATACCCATTACGGAGATACTTTTGTATTTAACAAAAAACTTGGCTATATCAAAACAAAGAAACTTCCTATTTTCAACTAAAATAAAAAAGGAGTATCTAATTTACAGTAAATCATATATTTAAATATTACTTAATTATTTCAATTTTGATATCTCTTCCATTTGCATAGCTTTCTAAAGTTTGCTTACCATATTTTAAGTATTCTTCAATATCAGTTTGGCCACTAAAGGAAAAAATGCACATTAATATTTCACTTACATTATTTGTTATCATAGCTCGCTCTGAATCACTGGTAGGGCTTCCAAAACTACTAATGGAATCAGTTAATACCGGAAGATTTTCTATACTTATATTTCCTTTACCAATACCTTTATATTGTTCTCCTTCTTTACCTATCATTAAAGAAATTGGTGAATGAAGATTTTTAATATTATATGAACCCACGGGAAACTTAGATTTCAATGATATTAAATTATTAATGTCTACAATATTGTTTATTTTATAAACTCCTTTTCCCTGCAATATCCTTCTTATTAATGCTTCTGAAGATAACCTATATTTACTAGGTACTTTACCAAGTTTTTTATATATTTCTCTTCCGTCTTTAATTCTAGGTAATGACGCTAAGTCTTCTATATGTATTTCTTTCTTTAAGACTTCACAATAATCGTTAATTTCTTTCCATAAACTATCACTGCTGCTTTCTACATCTACATGTGTTTGTATACAGCCTAGTGTCATTTCAGGACAAATTTTCTTTAATTCTTCGCAAATCATAACATCTACCATAATATAATCAAGCTCCTTTGCATTTATTAAATTTAATATATTGAGATAGAACCCCAAAAATTATATCAGTTAAACTATTAAAAAATAAAGAACTATTAAACATAGTTCTTATAAATATTATTATAGCTTTTTAGTTAGGTAAGTCTTTTCTGAAATCTAGTTAGTTTTTAGCCTATTTTTTGATTTTTTTCTAAACTCTGCAGGGGATATTTTTTCTAAATACTTAAATACTCTAGTAAATGATGAATTGTATTCATAACCTACTATTTGTGAAATTTGTAATATTGATAAATTTGAATTTAAAAGGAGTTCTTTTGCTTTCTTCACTCTTAGGTTTTGTATATATTCAACAGGTGAAACTTTCATTTTATTTTTAAACCATTCGGTATAATAACTGATATTGTAATGCTCCATAACTGATAATTTTTTCAAATCTATATCTTCAGCAAAATGTTCATTTATATATTTTATAGATTCAGGAATACTTTCATTTGCAATAAAATCATAACAATAGAGGAATAGGTTAGTAATGGAACTGGAACCTCTTTTATTGTCAGCTTCATTTAGAAGTAAATATCTTATAGCATTCCACTTATCATCAAATAAAACTTCCCTTCCACCTACCATCTTATCCATATCATATTTATTAAGTATGCTATTAGATATATCTAAAACTAAGAATTCATTGCTCTTATCACCTCTAAAGGTGTGTTTGCAATCTGGAGGAAGAAAGAACAAGTGGTCATCTTCTAGTGTTAGTTTTTTATAATTAGTTTCTATATAAAGCATCCCATGAATGGGCAAAATTAATTGACCATATGAATGAGCATGTGTATTAAGTTTATAATCATATATTCTACGTTCACATTTTACACTGTTCAATAGTACGCACCTCATCTTTTTATATACAATAACTCTAAATTTGCATGTTAATCTTATTATAGCATAAACCTATAATTTTTTATGATATGTCATATTGAGTATTTAGCCTATTATCATCTGCTTAACATACCCTTTTAATTCATTACTTATTATTTTCAGCATAAAACTTTATGGCTTCTCCGATAAATTTAGATGCACCGTTTCCATATTTCTTATCCATTACTTTTATAAAAATAGGCTCTGACAAATACTGTTCTGCCTGATAGCTCCAATAATTTTCTCCCACCTCTACTTGTAAAATTTCATGCTGCTTTTGTGTCTCATCTACTATTTCAGAAACAATTTCTTGAATTTCCTTTGATAAAGGGGATTTACCTAAGTCAGCTGTAAGATTTTTATATAGTGTTTCTAATTTAGGCTCATAATCCCCTAAATAAGTTTTCAAGGCTGTTCCAATAAATTTAGATGCACCATTTCCATATTCCTTATCAACTTCTTCTATCCAATCAGGAAATATTAAGTAAAGTCGTACCATAGTGTACCAATAATAGTCTCCCAGATTAGTTTTAAAAACTTCATAATCTTTTTTAGCTGTATTAGTTATTTCACCAGCGATCTCTTGGATTTCCTTTGAAGAAGGATCTTTACTTAAGTCAGCTGTAAGTTTTTTATATAGCTCTTTTAATTTAGGATGTTTATCATAAAGACAATCTTTTTTAAACTTATCAATTTGTTCTGCTTTAGTTAATAAAATATCATTATTTAAATTTTTCTTTACAGCTTCAGCATATTTTTTTATGCTTCCATATTCTTTTATAGCCATTTTAGCAAGCTTAGCTTCATTAGCTTTCGTTTTCTCAATCATTTCATCAAATTTATCCACACTTCCCCACTGCTTAATTATTTTATCCTTATTTTCTTTCTTAAATTCTTCTAGTACATTATAATATTCACTCATATCAAATTCTTTAAAACTCATGGTATTCTCTCCTTTTAAGGTTTTATTTATAAGCTCTATCAAGCCGTTCAATCTATCCCGTTTTATAATGAGCAGCTTTTTTTGATTTTCCAGAGCCTGCATTTTATCAAAATGGGGACTATCCATGATTTCTTTAACTTCTTTTAGTGGTATATCAAGTTCTTTAAAAAATAAAATCTGCTGCAAGATTACAAGAGCTTCATCGTCATAAAGCCTGTAATCTGCCTCTGTAAGTGCACTTGGCTTTAACAATCCTATTTCATCATAGTAATGCAGCATGCGCACGCTTATCCCCGTCAGATCCGAAACTTGTTTTACTGTTCTCATGGCTATACCTCCAAATATGATTTTAGAGCTGTCAATACCGCCCAATACTCTGCCGGCTATGAGTTTTAGTTTATATCTTCAAACTCTATTTTTATATTACACTATGACATGGTGTTAGGGTCAACACTTTTTTAGAAAATTTTAGAAATTTTCCGTAAAATGAAAAAGTAACTTCTTGTTTGCAGTACTTAATTCGTTTTTTAATAAGTTAGTCTTCCAGTCTGTTGTTTATTTGCTGAAATTTTTTAAAGATACCTTTACAGAATTGGTCAGTCACAGTACAATTTATAAATACTAACCAAAATGGTCAGGAAGGTGATAAAATGAATCCAGGTTTTTCAAAATTATCGGAAGAGAGAAAAAATCAAATCATTAATGCGGGATTTCGAATTTTTGCACAAAATGCATATAAGAAAGCACCTGTTGCGGAAATTGCCGCAGTAGCAGGTATTTCAAAATCTTTGCTGTTTTATCATTTTAAGAACAAGAAGGAACTATATCTGTTTCTATGGAAAAAAGTAATTGAATTAACAAGTAAGGAAATGACAGCACAAAATGTTCTTGGAACAAAGGATTATTTTGAAATGATGATGCGTTCTCTGAGGGGGAAATGCAACTTAATTAGAAAGTATCCATATGCAAGCGAATTTTCACTTCGGGCATATTACGAACAAAATACAGAAATACGGCAGGAGATTCAAAACAATTTTCGAGAAATCAGTGCTGAAAGCGAGAAAAGATTATTTGAAGTTATTGATACTACAACTCTGAGAGATGATATTAATCTGCATGAAATGTATCAAGAGATGATATGGGCCGCTGATGGATATATGCATACTGCTATTATGCAGAGAAATATTGATGCAGACTTAATAGAATTAGATTTTGAAAAGTTAATTGCAATGTGGAAAAAAGTTTATCATAAGTAGTTTTTATATGGGGAGGTATTGTATGGAAACAGAGCATAAACAGATAGAATCAAAAAACGGTGTTGTTCATTATTGGATTGATAGAAATGTAAATAAGGATGCAAAATGCATTGTCTTTACGCATGGATTGACGGCAGATCATTCCATGTTTGAAAGACAAGTTGATTATTTTCAAAAAAAATACTCAGTGATTACTTGGGATGTTCCTTTACATGGGTTATCAAGACCATATCAGGATTTCTCATATTATCAGACGGCTACAGAACTCAAGACTATTTTGGAAAAAGAAAGGATTGAGAAAGTTATTTTGGTAGGAATGTCAATGGGCGGTTATCCAAGTCAGGAATTTGCCAGTCGGTATCACGATATGGTAGAAGGGTTTATTGCTCTTGACACAACACCGTTTGGAATGAAATATTATTCGAAATCGGATTTGTGGTGGTTGAAACAGGTTGCACCAATAGCAAAGTGGTTTACGGATGGCATGTTGCGAAAGAGTATGGCTAAGTCTGTTTCAAAAACAAAATATTCTTATAAAAAAATGATGGAGATGTTACAACCTTTTACAAAGGCGCAAATCATTGAACAAATGAATATAGCATATGGAGAATTTGCAAAAGAGAATAAGGAAGTTAGTTTTACATTTCCGGTGCTTA
Source organism: Clostridiaceae bacterium (assembly GCA_029256485.1). Next base: position 1,136 of record JAQSXU010000212.1, on the reverse strand, counting down.
TTTTACTTGGTGATAGTGATACCACTGGAAAAGTAAAGCTGTATAATGAAAAATGGTCGAAAATAACGGGATATCCTTTGCATATTATTAGAAATGCAGCACATTTTTCAAATGGTGACAATCCTAAGCAAGTGAATATGGAGATAGAAACATTTATAAAGGAGCTATGAGTAACACACAGAGTGTTAGGAGTTGCGGTTGAACATGTAAATTATATATTTTACTGGAAAGGATAGAAATATGATATTTAAAGAAACAAATAATAAAGATTTTCCAACGATTATTTTGTTACATGGTGGTGGACTATCAAATTGGTCGTTGCAGAGCATTGTTAATCAACTTCAAACTGATTTTCATGTGATTACGCCTATTATTGACGGTCATGGAGAAGATGGAGAGGAAGAATTCATCAGCATTTCGGATTCTGCAACGAAACTCATAAGCTATATAGACACACGATACAAGGGCAAAGTTTTTGCAATAGGTGGATTATCCATTGGGGCACAAATAGTAACAGAAGTGTTGTCTCAGCGGGAAAATATTGCAGAATATGCACTTATTGAAAGTGTACTGGTATATCCAATTAAAGGTACCACTGCAATGACGATTCCTGCTTATAAGTTTTGCTATGGGTTAATTAAAAAAAGATGGTTTTCAAAAATGCAGGCAAAAACGCTTTGTGTTTCACCGGATATGTTTGAACAGTACTATCAGGATAGTATAAAAATATCAAGGCAATCCTTAATCAATATTACATTAAGCAATGGAAATTATGATTTGAAGAGTAGTATTTCAAATACCGAATCAAAAGTACTGATTATTGTCGGTGAAAAAGAAATCGGTATTATGAAAAAATCAGCAAAAAGACTTCATGATGCAATTCGTGGAAGTGAGTTATATATTGCTCCAAAAATGAAACATGGTGAAATCAGTTTGATGTATCCAGAAAAATATATTGAGCTGATAAAATCATTCTTCGTGCTATGAGCATAACCTGTAGATGACAAACCTCAATTTGTAGAGTTCAGATAACATAAATTTAGATTCAGTTATGTCATATCTTATTTAACGTACTAACTGAAAAACCGAATAATTTATAAAAATGCCGTATTATTCAAATTGAATTTTACGGTATT
>JAQSXU010000211.1 GCA_029256485.1 Clostridiaceae bacterium | reverse complement strand
AGGTCGTACTAGAGAAGGTAGTAAAATCACATGGACGCTTAATAGTATACATACAAAAAAGAATGCAGTTGACTTAATTCCACAAAGAAAAATTGATGGTAAAATGACAGCTATTTGGAATATAAAAGATAAGCAAACTCAAAAGATAATTGAAATAATGACAAAATATGGATTTGAGGCTGGAGCAAACTGGACTACCAATGTAGATTCACCTCATTTTCAAATTGCAAATGTGAGTATAAACGGTACAACTTTTGATGCAAAAAACAACAATATATTTATTACTAAAATAATACAAAAAGCACTAAATGAAAAACTAGGTATACATTTAGTTACGGATGGCAAATGGGGTTCTTTAACTACAGCTGCGGTTAATGATTTTAGAAAGAAAAATGGATGGTTAAAAAACGGAAAGTTGGGAGCTGAAGCTTTACGTAGGCTGTTGGTATAAAAGGTAAATTTCATTAGGAGAGTGGTTTAGGCTACTCTCCTTTTTGATGAAAAGATAAAGGTCAAAAGACAGTTGCGAAAAGCCCGCAACTTTGTCCGTGAGTAAACTCACGTCCAATGATTAATTTTAAGGAGAATTCAAATGGATAAAACAATTAAAATGAAAACAATATTTAACCAAAGGTTATGTGGTTATTTACAATTAAAAGGATTTATATTGGTTGATATGAAACCTAATAAAAACGGTAATGGTAAGAATGTATTTTATTTCAAAGAAACACCTGAACTATTGTCTGCTATTGAAGAATATTTAGCTAATCGATAAGCCAAAGGAAAAGGTGATTCTAATGAATAATTCAAAGAAAAAAGTAAAAGTTGGTTCAGTTGTGGATGATGATGGTGTGGTTTTAACTGAAATATATCAAGGTGATAAAATAATTAGAGAGTCCCAATCTGAATATAAGCAAAAATATGTAACTGATTTTAAGAAAAAGGAGTTGTTTGTAAAAGTGTACATAAATCCAATTAAAGAATTATGGAAAGATTTATCTATAAGAGAATATGCCGTTGCTTCTGCTCTAATGCAATTTATATCATATAAAGATGGTATATTAAGAAACGATGGTATTGCTATCAATGTGAAGGATATAAGCGTTTTATTGGAAATGGATTATGATGCTATTAGAAAAATTATTCCTGTTCTTATAGCTAAGAAGATTATAGCAAAAGTTAAAAGACAATCTGATAAATATGCTGATAAGGAAAAGAATTATATAGTAGTCAATCCATATTTATTTTTACGTGGAACTGATATAGAAAAAGAGATTGTAGATATATTCTCGGATAGTAAATGGGCTAACCTAGAGAGTGAGAATAAGAAGTAAAACAAGTCAGAAAAGCCGATAAACAAAGGATTTCTGGCTATTTTTATGTGCAAAAATATGGAACTTTAATCGAAATAGTGTGCTGAAAAAGGTTATTAATTTCGATTATGAAAATTCAAACGTAGAAAGCAGAGGTAAAAATTAATGCGGAAAACAGTTTTTAAAAAAGTTTATTTAGACAGCTTACCACATAAAGGTGCTAGAATAGATTGGATAAATTCAGTTGGGAAAATTGTTAAATTTGAATATGATAATTTAATTGGTGAAGTAGAAATAATTAGCTATTGTGAAAATAATATATTAATAAAGTATTTAAACAATGAGCCATATAAAATTAGTATGTCTAACTTTAAAAATGGAATGATAGGTGTTTTGCTAGGTATTATTTCAGAAGAATTTAAATATGAAATAAATCAAAAACTAAAATCAAAACACAGAGATATAACAATTATTGATAGAAAATATATTCCAAATAATAAAAATCAGAAAGTAAAATTTTACTTATATCAATGTAATATATGTCACTATGAGGGTTGGGTGAGTGAATATCAGATAAATAAAAATAAAAAGTGTGCTTGTTGCACAAATCAATCAGTTGTTGAGGGTATCAATGACATTCCAACTACTGCCCCGTGGATGATTCCTTATTTTCAAGGAGGATATGACGAAGCTAAATTATATACAAAGTGTAGTGGGCATAAGATAATCCCTGTTTGCCCAGACTGCGGTAGAATAAAAGATAAGCCAATTATAATTAGTTCATTAAATAGTAATTTTTCTATTGGGTGTTCGTGTTCTGATGGTATTAGTTATCCTGAAAAATTTATTATTAACTTATTAAATCAAACAAATTTAAATTATACTTATCAATTAAGTAAGAAAAATGTAAATTGGATATCCTCTAATATTAAATATGATTTTGCTATTTTAGATAATTCATGTATTATAGAATCTCATGGTTTACAACATTATTTAGATAGAACAAGTTATAAAAGTTATTGGAAAAGAACCTTAGAAGAAGAACAAGAAAATGATAAATATAAAGAACAATTAGCAATAGAAAACAGTATAGAACATTACATAGTATTAGATTGCAGAAAAAGTGAATTAGAGTGGATCAAGAAGTCAGTAATGGATTCAGAATTGCCGACTCTTTTAAATTTCACAGAAAATGATATAAATTGGTTAGAATGTCATGAATTTGCATGTTCTAATTTATCAAAAGAAGTAATTTCATTATGGAATAAGGGATTATCAATATACAATATTACAAATATAATAAAAATAGATAGACATACTGTAAGTAAATATTTAAAACAAGGAAATTCAATAAGTTTATGTGAATATAATACTAAATTAGCAAATGACAGGAGTAAAAACATTAAGAAAAATAAGATAACACAATCCATTTCAACCCCAATAAAATGTATTGAAACCAATCAAGTATTCCAAGGTATTTCGATTTGTGAAAACTTTTCGATTTGTGCATTGGGAGTGTCTATTAATGGAAAAAATATGAGCAGGCAAATTAAAAATAATTATCAACAAAATGGTTACACATTTAAATACATAACTCGTGAAGAATTTAATAATATTAAATCTCAATCTCCAGAACTAGCCTTCGGTGACTTTTTTATTTGATAAGTATAAATAAAGGGTGGTTGAATTATTATTCCACCCTTTATTTTTTTTGCTTGTAAACTAGATAATTCCACAATATAATTAAATTATAAACTTTTAAACCACTGATTTTAATAGTGTCGCAATATACCATTCCCCCATGGTAACGTTATATTGTGGCAACTTTGTTTAATTCATTAATTATATCATCAAATTTATAAGTTATTTCTATTTCTCCACTTTCAAATATCTGAATTTTATCAAAAAATTCAATAATAATATTTCTATCTAATTCATCTACTTTTCCAATTTCTCTTAATTGCTTTACCTTTGAATTCTCAATTATTTGTTCTTGTACATCCAATTCTTCTTTAGTTAAAATTTCTAGTTTTTGATTTAATAGTTGTTCTTGTTTTTCGTAGTCAGATTTATAACATAAATATTCTTCTTTGCTTAATAAATCTTCTTTGTAATCTTCGTATACTCCTTTTTTAAAACGATAAATTTTTTCTAATTCTAATTTAAGTTTTGCGATTTCAGTCTTGTTTATTTTTTTGGTTACTACTGGTTTATGACTTTTTTCTATTATGGTTGCTAAATTATCTATTAATGATAAGATATAATTAAAATTCTTTAATACTAATTCGCAAAGTATATCATGTGAAATTGCATGTTTAGTACAAACACCAGCTCCATATCTTTTATATGAACCACAACTATAATATGATTTATTTCTGTTATTGGTTTTAGACATAGATCTATGACAATCTCCGCACTTTAAATATCCAGCAAATATTGATAGATTTTGATTAAAGTCAGGTTGTCTAATATCCCTATTCAATAAGTCTTGCGCTTTTGCCCAAGTTTCATTATCAATTATTGCTTCATGTGTATTTTCAACAATAATCCACTTATCTCTAGGTAAGACTTTGGCTTTCCCTTTGATTTTTCTAACTGTTTTATTTTGCACCATATGACCATTATAAATTTCATTACAAAGTATTTTGTGAACCGTTGAATATGTCCAATATGACATTCCATCAATTTTTTGACCATTAGTATAATTCATACCACTTTGTTTTTTATATTCTGATGGACATAGTATTTTTTCACTATTTAACCTACGAGCAATGCGAATTTTTCCATCTCCATTAATATACGATTTAAAAATATCTCTTACAATATCAGCTGCATATTCATCTATAATCAATTTATGCTTGTCCGATGAATGTTTTAAATAGCCATAAGAAGCAAACGCACCAATAAATTCCCCTTTGTGTTGTTTAAGTCTTAAATTACTTCTTACCTTTTGTGCTATGTCCACTGCATATTGGTCATTAAATAATGACTTAACATTAGTAAGCATAGAATCATATTCTTTAGCTGTATCAAGATTATCATTTAAAGCAATAAATCTAATATGGTTATCAGGAAATATATTTTTTAAGTAATTACCAACATTTATAAAATCACGCCCTAAACGAGATAAGTCTTTGACTATTATGACTGAAAATTTTCCATCATTCATATCATTTTCCATACGTTGAAATGATGGTCTGTTAAAATTTGTACCACTCCAGTTTTCATCACAATATTCATTGTATATCTCTAAATCATCGTGTAAGTCTATATAGGCTTGTATCATCTCTCTTTGTGCAACTATACTATCAGATTCAAGTTTATCACCATCTTCACGTGATAATCTCAAATACATTGCTACTTTTTGTTTTTCAATTGTTTGAACTATATCTACATTTCTGCTTTTCCTTGACATATTGTATTTCCCCCTACGATTATTGTATGGTGTATCTTACTCACATACTATAACATAATTTTGTGGTAAATACAATAATAACCTATAGTTATTCACCATAGGTTATAAATAATAATATATGTATTTATTTATTGTATGACATGACTAATCTTCTAATTGCTTCTTCAATTGGATATTTATTTAAGAATGACATCTTTATAGTGTATGTTTTTTCAGGTTGTATTTCGCTTTTTATTTTCATTATGTATTTATTGTTATCTTCTTTAATATCATTTATGATATTTCACCCCTTTTATCTTCTTGTCTATAAATATGTTTGCTTTAGTTTTATTATTCTTAATTTAAATAGTAATTTTCTATATAATCTAATGCTGATTTTAAACCAACAAAAACTCTATCACATTCAAATTCTAACCAAGGATGAACTTGAATTAATTCATCATCTATGTATCCGATAATAGGTATGCCTTTATCAAATGAGTGTTGGATCTCCATTGAAGTACCAATTGATTTGTGAGACAGATTCACTAATACTAAATTACTGTTTCTTACCTTGTTTAAATCTAATCGTATAATCTCCTTTTCACTGACATGTTTTACTTCTAAGAAATTGTAGTAGTCGTTTGGATTTATCGCTACTACGTGATAATTACATTCTCTACTTTCTAACCATTCTTTTGCAGTTAACCTCCAGATATTAGATTCTTCAAAGCTCACATCTGACATTGATCCTGCTAGATATATTCTAAACGTTTCCATTATTCACTCTCCTTTAAATATTTATATATTGCATCAATTTCTTTTGCAGCATCAAAAGCATTTTTATTTTCATTTTGAATTGTACAATCTACTAAATCATCAATATCAGCAAAATCTA
>JAQSXU010000040.1 GCA_029256485.1 Clostridiaceae bacterium | reverse complement strand
ATTGTATTGAAGAAACTAAAAACGTCAAAAGAGAATTAGATAAAGAAATACTTCATTTAAATAGTGGATGCGATAATTTATTTCAGTCTATAAGGCAAATAGATGCAAATGTTAAAAATAATAAAGAATCAATAGATATATTACATAATACAATCAGAAATGTAGTTTCGGTAGGAGCAGATGTAATTCCATATGAAAATAATAGAAGTTGGGCGGTAGTTTGTATAGAAGGAAATTATAATCTTGTCAAATTTATTGATTTACATGGTGCAGACTATAGGCATAAACTTTCTCAAACAATATGAAGGTTCAAGAATGGTTGTTGATGCACCTAACCCAAGATATTTTGAGAGTATGTTTAAGTTTTGATAAAAGTTGTATTTTATTGTAAATAATATAAATCATAGGAGGTGAAATAAATGAGTAATAGTAGTTCAAAAAGTAGTAGTGGAATGGGAGTATTGGGAGTATTGCAGATAGTATTTATTGTTTTAAAGTTATGTGGAGTTATTAAATGGTCATGGTTAACTGTATTTATTCCGCTTTGGATTGAATTAGCTTTAGTAGCAATTGTATTAATTATTATTGCAATAGCTGGTAAATCAGTTGGTGGAAGGAAGAATAGGAGCAATAAAATCAAATGGTAGAATACATAGTTAAGAGTCAATTAAATCAATCACAATCAAACTTAGTAGATGCATTTAAATTAGAATGTTCTGCTTCTGATATTAAGCAAAATAAAGAAGCTAAAAGGCTTGCGAGATATATCAATAAGCATGGTAAAAGAACTGATAGGATTTGTAACATGATATCTAAGTTATGTAAATAAAATTTGGAGGAATTAAGATGGGCATTTGTGAAGTGCTAACAATTATTTTTGTGATCTGTAAGTTATTAGGTGTTATTTCTTGGTCATGGTTTTTAGTATTATTACCGGAGATTATTGCAGTGGTGTTGTATGTTTTGATTTTTGTATTTCAAGTATCAATATTTAAGAAAGCTACAAAGAATTTTGATAAATTCGATGACAAATTTTTTAAGTTCTAATTAAGGAGAGAGATGATATGTTTAGGATTAACAGTCCACCTAATTACAAATAATAATAGACAACATATGGTGTATTGCAAGTAATCAACAACAATATATAGACGATAAAAGCACATCAATTCGGGGTTTTATTCGGTATTTATAACCACATAAATAGATAATAATAAACAAGGCAACTATTAAAAATTATAATACATAATAAGGAGAAATAAAATATGGCAAAGTATGAACGCAAGAAATTAGAAAAGAAAAATTGGACAGCAAATTTCGCATTAATCGGAGAAGCAAAAGTTAATGATTTTACATTTAAGATTGATGAAAAATCAGAAAAGTCTGATTGGGTTTACAATGTATTGAATCTCGGTGTTGACTGTGGAGAAAAACATGGTGTAGTTTACACAGAGTTGATGGGGGGATATGGTTCTGAGAGAGACAATATTCTATATGTGCATGGAAAAAAAGAAGATGGAAAAGATGATTTTGATAACAGATTTACTATTGATTGGGATGATCGTTTTGATGAAAGTGTGTTATCTGAAATCGGAGAAATGTGTTTCTTAACTGTAGGACTTGAAAAAGATAAGAAAGATAAAACATTCTACAAGAAATTCTTATCTCCATATGATGCAATTGCATATATAAAAGAAAACCTACAAGAAGGAACAGTGTTAAATGTTAAAGGTAATTTAAAATATCAGTTATATAACGATAATGTAACTGTTAAGAAAGAAATTACAAGTATTGTACTTTCAGGAGCAGAAGATTCAAGTAAGTATCGTGCTAAATTTACACAAACTCTTCTATTAACAAAAGATAGTCTTGACAAACCAGACAAAGATAAAGGTGTATTACCTGTATATGCAAAGGTTCTTGAGTATGTTAAAGATTACAAAGGCAAGGAAGTAAAACAGTTTATTCCTATCACTAGATTATTTGAATATGAAGTTGACTTAACAAAAAGAGAACTTGTTGAAAAAGTCGTAGCTAAATTATTCAAAGTAAAAAAAGGTGTTACAGAGATTACATTCGAAGGAGATTTCGTTGAGGGTGGTGCTGTGGTAACTGCGACAGAAGATGATTTGCCACAGGATATTAAGGATTTGATTGAAATTGGAGCATACACACTTGAAGAAGCACTTGCAAAATGTACTGTAGGTGGTGGCAAAGAAAGACGAATGATTCTTAGAAAACCTGTATTCAAGATGGTTGGCGAAGAAGGCAAGGAAGTTCCTGTTGTACAAAAAACAGAAGAGAAATATGCAGAAGAAGATTTAATTCTTGATTTTATGATTGAGTTTGGCGAGGAAGAAGAAGCAGAAGAAGATCAAGATGATAACAATGAAGACGATGCAGAAAATGTTGAAGAAACTTCTACAGAAGAAGATAATTCTTGGTTGGATAATCTATAAAAAATAATAATATACACAAAACTATTAACTTGCTACTGTCTGAAATATGGCAGTAGCATACAACATGAATATAAGGAGATTATTGAATGGGAAAATACGGAAAAAAGAATCATGTTAAACTAGATCCATTAGCTTATAACTTATGCCTTCTTGGAGAATCAAAAGTTGGAAAAACTACACTTATTAAAGAAGTATGTGAAAAGTTGGCAGGAGATGATGGATACTTATTTTTAGAATGTTTCCACGAAGCAGGTGCAGACGCAATTGAAGGAATTAATTATGAAGATGTTCCTGATTGGGAGTATTTTGAGGAAATTTGTGAAGACATTATTGATAACAAGACTAAAGATTATGCAGAATTAAAAACAGTTGTCATTGATACATACGATCAATTAATTACTCTAGCAGAACAGGAGTCAATTAGATTGTGGAATAGAGACAATCCCGACAAAAGAGCAGATAGTATTAATGCTGCATGGGGAGGTTTTGGTAAAGGAGAAAAGAAAGCAATTGAACTTATGTTTAATAAGTTTGCCGAGTTAAGGAGAGTTGGGGTTGCAACAATTATTATTGGTCACGTAAAAACAAAAGATGTTACAGATGTTGTTAGTGGTGAAACATATCAGACACTTACAAGTGATCAACAACAGAATTATTTCAACGCTTTAAAGAAAAATCTTCACTTCTTGGGACTTGCATACATAGATAGAACTATCATAAAAGAAAAAACTGGAAAGAAAAATATTGTTACAAAGAAAGAAGAAACTGTAAGTAAAGTACAGGAAGAAACAAGGAAAATTAAGTTTAGAGATGATAATTTCTGTGTAGATAGTGGTTCAAGATTTGCTGAAATTGTTTCTGAAATTGATTTGAATGCAGATCAATTTATTAAGGCGATTACTGACGCAATTAAAGCAGAACAGTCTAAGTCTGGCAAAACATTAGAACAGACCAAAGAAGAACAGGCAAAAGAAGAGGCTGATAAGATAAAATCTATTGCTAAAGCAGAAGAAGATAACAAATCAAAAAAAGCTTTAAACGAAAAAATTGCTATGATTACTGAATATATCAAAGAGAATAAGTCAGATATGAGCTTAATTAAACCTATTTTAGAGTTAAGCAAAGAGTTGGGTTATTCAAAACCAACAGATATTACCGATGTTGATGATGCAGATAAAGTATTAGAACTCATCAAATAACTAGTTTGAATTAGAAATAGGGAGTGTTTATTGCACTCCCTTAATATTAAAGGTGGTGAATTTATGGCAAAAATGACAAAGGAAGAATTAAAACAATGGGATGATTTATATTGGTATGTAAAAAAAGAGATAATGCTATATGATGAAAATCAGGCATTACCAAACAATATTGTATTAAGGTTAAAAGGACTGACGCAAGGTAAATTAATAGCAAATAATAAAACAGAAAACAAAGCTAAATATACATATGAAACAATTTTATATACATTCAAAATATGTAAAACAACAATTATGAGTGCATTATATGGTAAAACATTTAAAAATGAAATGAGTAAATTTATATATATCGCAGCAATAGTAGAAAACAATATTAACGATGTTTATATGAGAATTAGCAATGCTAAGAAATCACAAGAAAAAACAGAAGTAATTAACATAGATACTGTTTGTCATGAATGTGCTGAATACACAAGAAAGACAGATGATAAGGTAAATAAAAAATTAGAGGGGTTATGGTGATATGGCGACAAATAAAAGTATAAAATTGACACCATTCCAAGAGGAATTGGTTGCAACTTTAAAAAAAGTGAATGAATTTAAAGAGGCTTGTGAAGCCAATGTTGTTGCTATTTTATATAAACAACCTGAATTAATATATGAAACAAATTTAAAGTTGGATGATTTTAATAGTAATGTATGGAGAGTTTATTTCACAATAGCCAATGATTTAATTCAAGTTGAGGATAAAAAGATTTTAGACGAGATTACAGTTGGTCTATACCTTGAGAAGCACTCAAAATTAAGTAAACAATATGATGAGTATAATGGGTATGAAACAATTTCAAAAGCTGGTTCATATGTAAAGGTTGAAAATTTTGATGGATATATTAAGGATTTAAAAAAATGGAATAAAGTCATTCAGTTAGCTAAGTGGGGTTTTCCAGTAAAGGATAGATTGAGTGATTATTGCGATATGAAAGCTGAAGATATCTATAACGAATTTGAAACATTTATTAATCATATGTTTATGGACGTTGAAGGAGAAGTTAAAAGTTATAATGCTTTTGATGGATTACATGAGTTAATAGATGAGCTTGATAAGGGTGCAGGTATTGGATTGCCATTACATAATTGTGAAATACTTAATAAGGAAATAGGTGGTTTAAATCCAAACGGAAACATATATGGTCTAGGTGCTAACTCTGGAATAGGTAAATCAACAACTGCAATTAACTATATTTTCCCATCAATAATTAAATACGACGAAAAAATAGTTATGATGATCAATGAAGAAGATCAAACAAAAGTACAAAAAGAGTTATTAATATGGGTAGCAAACAATATTTTCAAAGAAGAATTGCATAAATACATATTAAGAGATGGAAAATTTAGTGAAGAAACAAAAAAATTACTTAGAAAATGTGCTGATTGGTTGGCAGAAAAAAAAGACAATAAGAATATTACAGTTATACCTCTTGAAAGATATTCAGCTAAAACTGCAATTAAGATTATTAAGAAGTACAGTGGTTTAGGATGTAAGTATTTTATACTTGATACTCTAAAAGAAAGTTGTGATGCTAAATCAGACGAAATATTTAAATCCATGATGCGTGATACAGTGGAATTATATGATGTTGTAAAACCTTCAGCAAAAAATGTATGCCTATTTATGACATATCAGTTAGGAAAGGCAAGTATTAAACAAAGATATTTAACTAACAATGAAATAGGACAGGCAAAGTCTATTGTCGATGTAATGTCTGTAAATCTTATGATGAGAAAACCTTTTGATGATGAGTATGCAGGTGGAAAACGTGAAATAGTGGGATATAAGTTAGAAGGAAAGAATGGCAAAAGTAGAATACCATTTAAGCTAGACAGAGAGAAACATTATATGATTATGTTTATTCCTAAGAACAGATTTGGACAGACAGACGCATTTCAAATTATTAGTGAATATAACTTATCAACAAATGTTTATAAAGATATTGGTATTACAAATATAGTACAAGACTTCTAATAATAAATAATAATAAACAATGGAAAGGATGATATTTACTTGGATGTTGTAAGTTTAAAAGAATACATATACAAAGAAAACAAAATTGAATACATATTAGAACAGATTGGATGTCATTCGATTAAATATCATCCTAATAAAGAGTATTTTTCATGTGGAAACATTAGTAATAAAGATGGCGATGGAGATAATATCAATGCAATTAATATTAAAAACAACATGTATTTAAATTGCGTTAATTATACAAGAAAAAAACATTTTGATGATAAATCTGATTTGATTACATTAATACAATACAACAAAGATTTATCATTTAAAAAGGCTATGAGATATACACATAATTTATTAGGATTGCAATTTACATATAAAAAAGAAGAAGAAAAGAAAAAGGATGTTTTTGATCCACTTGCAGTATTTAAGAAAGTTAAAAAATACAGAAAGCAAAACAATGTATCAGATATAGAAGTGTTAGATGATGAGATACTAGAAGATTATACACCATGTATTCATGTTAATTGGGTTAAGGAAGGAATTACTCAATATACAGTAAACAAGTTTCAATTAGGATATAGCTTTAGAAGACAGAGAGTTATAATCCCTGTTAGGTATTGGCTTACTGGCGAATTAATTGGTATCACTGGAAGAACTATGGTAGAAAACTATGATGAATTTGATATACCAAAATATTTTGCTATTAAGCCATATACAAAAACTATTAATCTGTATGGATTGTATGAAAACTATGAAACTATTGAAAAGGCTGGATATGCGATAATTTGGGAGTCTGAGAAATCGGTTTTAAAACGTCATAGTTTGTTGGATGGTACTGGTGTTGCAGTTGGTTGTCATGATATTTCTGATGAACAAGTAAGAATACTATTAGGATTAAATATTAGTGAGATAATTATAAGCTTTGATAAAGGTATAGATATAGATTATATAAGACATTGTTGTGAAAAGTTTTATCACTTACGAAAGGTAAGTTATATATATGATAAATGGGATTTATTAGAAGACAAAGAAGCTCCTGCCGACAAGCCAAATAAGATATATGAGTTTTTATTTAAGTATAGGACAGTCTATGATGAATTTGAACATAAAGAATATTTGAAATCACTAGAAAGGAAGATTAAATGAGAAAAACATACGAAGAGTTAAATAATATAAAAGATAAATATGGAGTTGATACACTATGGAGTTGGTCACGATATTATAAATACAAGACTTCTCCATATGAATATTTCTTATCATATGTAGTAAATCCTAAAGTAAAACCAGATAGAGATGATTCAATATATGGTGCTAGTGGAGGATTTGCACACGACATCTTAGAGAAGTTTTATAAAAAAGAAATTACATACAATGAATTAGCTACTGAATTTGACGATGCAGCAATTACATTAGAAGTTGCAGATTTGAAATTTGATAGAAGTAATGAAGAAAAGAACGATACAATCAAAGAAAAGTATATGGCTAATTTAAAACACTTCTTCAAGAATCATAAACCTATTACAGTAAAAGTAGATTTAGAAAGATTTATTACAATTAAAGTAGGTAAATATATATTTCAAGGATATATTGATCTAACAAAGAAGGATTCAGATGGTAATTTTATTATTCAGGATTGGAAAACATCTTCAATTTATAAAGGAGAAAAAGCAATTGGAGAGGCAGGACAGCTTATTTTATATGCAGAAGGATTACGACAATTAGGTATTCCACTAGAAAAAATTAAAATATGTTGGAACTTCCTTAAATATGTTAACGTTACAACTGAATTAAAGAATGGTAAAAATAATATTAGACAAATAGAACGATGTAAGATAGGAGAAAGTTTAAAAGCAAACTCAAAAACATGGTTGAAACATTTCGGTTATAGCGAAGAAGAGATTGACGACTATATTGAATTGCTAATCACAACCAATGACATTAAATGTCTACCAAAAGAAGTGCAAGAAAAATATATTATTGATGATTGTTATATATTTGTAGATTTAACACAGGATCTTATTGATGAATTGAAAGAAGATATTGTTAAAACTCTTGATGAGATTTGTGACATAGAAGAACGATATAAAATAACTAAAGATGAGTCACTATTCTTTGATTCAGATGAAAGCGTAGATAAACAAAGTTATTATTTTGCTAATTTATGTTCTTATTCAGCAAATTTACATAAACCATATAAGAAATATTTAGATAAATTAGAAACCAAAAAGAATGGAACTGATATGTTTGGTGGAGTTGGCAGTGATTTAAACGATAATGAAACAGATGATTTGGAATGGTTAAATAGTTTATAGGAGGTGGTTAAGTGGATAATAATTATACGGTGTATCATTTACATGACGATACAAGTAATTGTAATGGATACGCAGATTCATGTTCTAATTTTAAAGAGTATATTAAACTTGCAAAAAAGCAAGGAATGAAAGCGATTGCATTTAGTAATCATGGTGGAATATATGATTGGATAAAGAAAAAACAAGAGTGTGATAAAGCAGGAATTAAATATATTCACGGAGTAGAGTTATATTTGTGTGGGAAATTAGAGGATGATGATAGAGGCGGACATATTGGTTTATATGCAAAGAATTATAAAGGTGTACTTGAGCTAAATGAATTGATTTCATTATCCACATCAAAAGGTGTTTGTGAAGATAATTCTGATAGACACATGTATTATAATCCACGTATTTCGCTTGAAGAATTGATGAATACAAGTGACAACATTATGGTTGTTACAGCTTGTTTAGCTTCGCCATTGAATAAATGGGACAATAATGAAAAAATAAACGATTATAATACAATTGTTGAATGGTTGTCAAAAAACAAACATAGATGTTTTCTTGAAATACAATACCATAATTGTGAAGATCAAATTAGATATAATAATAAGTTGTATAAATTAAGTTTAGAAAAAGGTATACCTTTAATTGCTGGAACAGATACACATTCATCAAGTAAATACAAAGCAGAATGCAGAAAGATATTACAGATATACAAAAAAAGTTTCTATGGCAGTGAAGATGAATTTGATTTGACGTGGAAAAATTATGATGAGTTGGTTGAAGCATTTAAATTACAAAAATCACTAGCAGAAGAAGTTTTTATGAATGCAATTAATAATACTAATGTATTTGCTAATATGGTTGAAGATTTTAAGTTTGATAAGAATTTTAAATATCCGACATTATATGGTGATAATGTAAGACAGCAGTGGATGGATTTGATTTATAGAAAATATGAAGAAAAAAAATCTAATAATTGTTTAGACTTAATAAATCATACTGAAAAAGAGTATAAAGAAAAGATAAAAGAAGAATTTAAAGTAATGTGTAAACTTGGAATGGAAAGCTTTATGATGTTTATGTCTGAATTGTTAGAATGGTGTACAAACAATGGTATACCATATGGTTTTGGAAGAGGTAGTGTGGCCGGTAGCACTATTGCTTACATAACAGATATTACAGATACAGATCCTATTGTGTGGAAAACAGTATTTTCTAGATTTTGTAATGAAGATAGAATATCGCTTGGAGATATTGATGTAGACTTTGCACCAGAAGACAGAGAAAAAGTTTATAAATATATTATCGAAAGATTTACTCCACAAAAAACAGCATATATTGCTGCATTTTCAACATTACAAGATAGAGGATGTATAGATGTATTAGCTGGTGGACTTGGATATAAAGATTTGGGAAAAGTAATGGATATTAAAAACCAATTTGACGAATTATTTAATACATATAGTAAAATTATGCAAGAAGAAGTAAATAGCGAAGAATTGGTTGAAAACGGTATATTAGAATCATCTACAATCACTTTTGATAATCATAATATTTATATGACTAGAATTAATAACAAGGATGCGAAAATAAAAGCAGAAAAAACTAAAAATTCATATGACTCTTTAATTAATGATAACCAAGACTTATTCTACTATTTAAAAGGATTAAAAGGTACTATAGTTGCAAAAGGAACTCATCCTAGCGGTATTATAGGATCACCTATAACACTGGCTGATAGTATTGGATTATTCTATAAAGATGGAGATTTAAACATGCCTGTATCAACATGTGCGATGAAAGCTGTCGATTCGCTTAACTACGTAAAATTTGATATATTAGGACTTAAAACAGTTGGAATTATTAAAGATGCTTGTAGATATGCTGGAATACCATACCCAAAAGCTCACGAAATAAATTGGGAAGATGATAAAGTTTGGAATAATATGATAGAGACTCAACAAGGGGTGTTTCAGTTTGAAGGTGATTATGCATTTGATTTGTTGAAGAACTTCAAACCACACACAGTTAACCATATGTCTATGGTAAACGCAGCACTAAGACCGTCTGGCAAATCATACAGAGATAAAATGATTGCAGGTGAATTTAATAAAAATCCATCAGAAGAAATTGATAAATTACTAGAAGATAATAATGGATATTTAATATTTCAAGAGGATACAATTAAATTCTTAACAGATATTTGTGATTTTACAGGTTCTGCCGCAGACACTACTCGTAGATGCTTAGATGAAAATTCTTTAGTGTTAATGTCTAATGGAAACAGAAAAAGAATAAAAGATGTTGAAGTTGGTGATAAGGTTGTATGTATTGATAACAGTAATAATATTACACATAAACCTGTTATCAATAAATTTAATAATGGTATAAAACAGACTTATAAAATTTATACACAACAAGATAATTATATTATTGCTACAGATAACCACAAAATATTAACACAGAACGGATGGAAACAAGTAAAAGAATTAACAAATAATGATTATGTAATGACACCATCTGTAATACATCCTACATCTGATAATTTAAAACCAAATCAGAGACTTTCTGAAAACGAAATGTTTTTATTAGGGTTATTAATTGGAGATGGCTCGATTGGAGATATAAACAATATACATTTTACAAATTCAGAACTTTGTGTTATAGAAAAATTTAAAAACTGTGTATCTGAATTATCAAGATATAATAAAAATTGTGAGTTCACAGATCATATTCAAAATGGAGTTGAAGTTGACTATATATACTCAATTTATATTAAATCAAAAAATCATAGAATGATTTTACAAAACTTATTAACAAAATATGACCTAGTAAAGAAGGCTGGATTGAAAAGAATACCTTATGAAATTATGAATTATCCAGTAGGTAGCAAATTAACAAATCTACTTGCAGGATTGTTTAATACTGATGGTGGTTACAACTTAAAAAATACTTGTATTGAATATTATACAACAAGCAGAGAACTTGCCTACCAAATAAAGTCATTGTTAATGAAGTATAATATATATTCATATGTAGAGTCAAAAAATGTAAAAGGATATGATTATATGTGCTATCATTTAATCATACGACAAGTTGATTCAGTAGAAAAGTTTTGTAACACAATAGCAACATTGATTGTTGGAAGAAAAAAGGATGATTATTTTAATATTTTAGAGTTAGCAAAAAATAGAACATTACAATATGATTACATTCTTCCAGAAGAGTGTTATGAAGAAATTATAAAGAATGCCAATGATAGAAATATCAGTTTTTCAGATATAGGAAATCAAATTGGAGGATATAAACACAATGGATTTAAATTAAATAAAAACAGCACAATAACAAATACTAAAGCATTAGATATTGTAAAGTTTGTATACAGTCCTAAAACTTATGAATTATTAATGGCTGAATATATACCGTTGAAAATAATTAAAATAGAAGAATATGGTATTTCAAATGTTTATGATATTGAGGTAAAAGACAATCATAATTATGTTGCCAACGAAATAATAGTACATAATTGTATAGGCAAAAAGGATCAAGAAGGTTTGAAAGAACAATTACCTAAAATCCTCGAAGGATACTGTAAACACTCTAGTAAACCAAGAGAAATAGCGGAAAAAGAAGCAGAACAATTTGTTCAGATTGTAGCCGATAGCTCGGAATATCAATTTGGATTTAACCATTCTACCAGCTACAGTATGAATGGATATGCTTGTGTAAATTTGAGAACATATTATACAATTGAATTTATTACTGCTTACTTGAATAGAGCTGAAAACGAAGAAGATACAAATAATGGTATTAATCTTGCAAGATATTTTAATATAGAAATTAAACCAATACAATTTGGTAAATCTCTTTCAGAATATACCATAGACAGAAAAGACAATACTATCTACAAAGGAATATTATCAATTAAGTATTGTAATTCAAAAATAGCAGAAGAACTAATGGAGTTATCCAAAAATAAATATAATAACTTTATTGAATTATTAACAGATATACATAAACAAACTTCAGTAGATGCAAGACAATTAACAATTCTTACAGGTCTTAACTTCTTTAGTATGTTTGGTAATAATAAATACTTGCTTAATGTAATTGAGGTTTATAATAATCTCTACAATGTAAAACAAATTAAAAAAGCTGATTTTGATAAACTTCAACTTAATGAGTTTTTGATGAAAAAATATAGTAGTAAAGAAACAGAGAAATTATACAAAGAACTCGATACAAAAGGACTTGTAACAGAAATGTGTTCTAAATTAGAAGATAAACCAATGTCAATCATTGAACATATTAAATTTGAAATGGAATATTTGCAATATACTACATACGCAAATCCAAAAGTAAGTAAAGATTATTACGTAGTATTGGACTTTAAAACTTATAATAATCCAGCTACTCCATATTTATTAGTAAGAAATATTAAGACTGGAGAAGAATTTAAAACAAAGATAACATCAGCAAAAATATTTAAACTTAGTCCATTTGGTCAATATAGTATATTGAAGATATATGAGTTTAGAGAACAGTTTAAAAAGAGAAAAGTTGGAGAAGAGTGGATTCCAACAGATGAAACAGAGAAGATTATAACTGCATTTGAGTGTATAAAATAAGTGAGGTGATTTGGTGAGTGATAACGGAACAAAAGAATTTGAGTTTCAGTGTAGAGTAGTTAGATGTATTTATGATACAGAAGATTATAGAGTGTATGCAGTGGATGTAGATAAAGATAAATATAATTTTATTAAGTTTACTAAATATGGAACAGCAGTTATAAGTGGCAATCTACATCAACTTGGAGAAGGAATTTTGTATTCAGTAAAAGCAACAGAAGAAATAACTAAGAATGGTTATGGATATAAAGTAAATAATATTAAACGAGACAGACCAAACACCTCTCTTGATATGCAGTTGTTCTTACAAGAAATATTAACTCCAATGCAAGCAGATACATTATTTAAAGTTTATCCTGATATAGTGGATAGAGTAATTAATAATAGACTAGAAGACATTGATTTATCATTAACTAAAGGAATTAAAGAGTATACGTTTGAGCGTATCAAAGAAAAGATTGTTGAGAACTTTGCATTAGTAGAGCTGGTATCAGAGTTTCAAGGATTACTTAGTCTAAATATGGTTAAAAAGTTGTATGATAAATATCCATCTACAGAAAAAATTAGATATGAAATGAAGAATAATCCTTATAAATGCCTGTGTGTAATCTCAGGCATTGGATTTAAAAAAGCTGATGGATTACTATTGGAAATAGAAAAGGCTTCTATAGAAAATGTTTCAAAAGGGTTAAAACCTATTATAGATTTTAATTCTGATTTAAAGACAAGCAAGCAAAGATGTTTATCATGTATCTTATTCTTATTAGAAGAAAACGAAAACAACGGTCATACTAAAATGGATCTAGTAGATTTAAAAAACCAATGTGATAAACTAGTGCCAGCTTGTGCTTATCATTTCATAGATGCAGTAAAAGAAGAAAGTATATATTATGATAAGAGCAGTAGAAATGTTGCATTAAAAGAAACATATAATACTGAATTATATATAGCAAAGAATATTTCATATGGATTATCTGTTAAAAACGAATGGAATATTAATGTAGAGAAATACAGAAATTCAAGTGAATTTTCACTTACAGACGAACAGCTACAATCAATTAATTATTTATGTAAATACAATATAAGCATATTGAACGGGTTTGGTGGTAGTGGTAAGAGTTCATGTACACAAGCAATAATTCAGATGTTAGATGATAATAATAAATCGTATGTGTTATTATCTCCGACAGGTAAAGCAGCAAAAGTATTAAAGGAATATTGCAAGAGAGAAACATCAACTATTCATAGAGGTTTAGCTTATATTCCACCTAACACATGGACATATTGTATGAATAATAAACTCGATAGTGATGTTGTGGTTATTGATGAGTTTTCAATGACAGATATATTTTTATTCAAACATGTAATCGATGCAATAGATTTTAATAGAACTAAGTTGTTAATGGTTGGTGATTCTGCTCAGATACCTTCAGTTGCTTGTGGTAATCTATTGCACGACTTTATGCAATCTAAAGTTATACCAACTACGTCATTAACTAAAATCTTTAGATATGGTAAAGGTGGATTAATGACGGTTGCTACAGATGTTAGGAATTGTAAGAAATATCTGTCTGACAGTTTAAGTCAGTGTACATACTTTGGAGATAATAAAGACTATGCTTTTATTAATGTAGATGACAAGCAATCAGTTAAAAACGTTCTTGCATTATATGAAAAATTATTATCACAGAATTACAAAGTAGAAGATATACAGGTGTTAACAGCATATAACAAAGGAGAATATGGTACAGTTGTATTAAACAACCACCTTCAGAAGATAGCTAATAAAAATTTTGGATCAGACACATTTCTTAAATATGGTGAAACAACTTACTATGTTGGTGATTTGATTATACAGAAACAGAATAATTATAAAGCAAAAGTATATATTGACGATGATTTCTGTATTGATGACGAGAATTTAAATACTACGTTTATTGCAAATGGAGAGTGCGGAATTGTATTAAGCATAAATAGATTTGAAATGATAATTGACTTTGATGGTGTGAAGGTTAGTTATTCAAGAGAAGATTTGCAGAGTGTTGGATTGGGATACGCTATTTCAATTCATAAATCTCAAGGTAGTAGTTCAAAGGTAATTATTCTACTGACACCAAAGTCTCATACATATATGCTTAATTCAAATCTAATTTATGTTGGACTCACTAGAATGAAAGAGCGTTGTTTTCATATTGGTGCTGCATCAACAGTTAATACTTCTATAAAAAATAAAGAGAACTTTAACAGAATGACATTTATGCAATCCATGTTAAAAGAAAATACAAAGTAATTACAAATAATAATAAACAAGATGTTGACAACATAGTTAACCTGTGATATGATTAATTCAAGCGAAAGAGATAAGGCTAGATTAATGGCATCACAGGTTTTTAGTACATATTGAAAATAATAATAAACAGAAAACATTTAAAAGGAGAATGGAATGAATAATTTAGAAGAAATGAAGTCATTAATTAAACAGTTAAACGAAGCATCAACAGCATATTATAAGTATGATAAGCCTATTATGTCGGATAAAGACTATGATGCGCTCTATGACCGACTTGAACAGTTAGAAAAAGGCACAAGTATCATTATGGTAAATTCACCTACTCAGAAAGTACAAGGTGAAATACTAGAAGGATTAACTAAAGTAAAACATAGTAAGCCTATGTTATCCGCTAACAAAACTAAAGATATTAATGAAGTAAAGAGATTTGTAGGAAATCAATTGTGCGTAGAAATGTGGAAATTGGATGGATTGACAATTGTAATACGTTATGAAAATGGTTTATATAAACAAGCCATTACAAGGGGTGGAGGAGATACAGGAGAAGATGTTACACATACAATCAGACATTGTATTAATTTACCTTTAAAATTGCGTACAGATGTTAATATAGAAGTACGTGGAGAGTGTGTAATATCGTGGGAGAATTTTGATAAAATCAATGAAACACTAGAAGAACCATATAGCCATCCACGTAATTTAGCTGCTGGTAGTGTTAGACAATTAGATTCAAACGTAGCAAAGGAAAGATATTTAGAGTTCATAGCATTTGAATTAGTACAAGATAATAATATTGAAAAACTTGATACAGATGTTTCATTAGGATGGTTATCTGATTTAGGATTTCAGGTTACTGAAAGAGAATTCGTACAGAATGGTGTTGCTAATGTGGAAGATGTAGATTTAAAATTTAATCCAATAAACTATAAATATCCAGTAGACGGAACTATTTATAAATATGAGTTTTATGATTATGGCGAATCACTAGGAACTACAGTACATCATCCTTTGAATATGATTGCTAGAAAGTGGAAAGATGACACATACGAAACAACACTTGTGGATATTGAATGGAATACTTCTCGCACTGGTTTAATTAATCCTGTTGCTATTTTCTCACCTGTAGATTTGGGTGGTGCAATTACAACTAGAGCAACATTACATAATATCAGTTATATGGAAGATTTACAGTTAGGAATTGGTGATACGATTACGGTTTATCGTGCCAATATGGTTATTCCTAAAGTTGATGATAATTTAACTAAAAGCAATACATTTAAGATTCCAGATAAATGTCCTGAGTGTGGTAGTGATATAGAAGTAAAAAATGACAATGGATCAAAATTCTTATATTGTACTAATCCAAATTGCAAAGCCAAGTTGATTAGTAGATTAACCCATTTCGTAAGTAAATATGCGATGAACATTGATGGGATGTCAGAAGCCACTATTGAAAAATTTGTTGAATTAGGATGGCTTAATGAGTTGGTAGACATTTATAATCTGAAACAACATAGAAATAAAATGATTACATTAGATGGTTTTGGTGTAAAGTCTGGTGATAAATTATTAGCTGCAATTGAAGAAAGTAAGCATGTGAAGCTAGAAAATTTCATTTATAGTTTAAGTATCCCACTAATCGGTAAAACAGCAAGCAAAACAATCAGTAAGTATTGTAAAGGAGATACAATTAATTTCTATAGATTGATTAATGAAGACTTTGATTTTACTAACCTTGACGACTTTGGTGGTACAATGCATGAATCTATTGCAAACTGGTTTAGAAATAATTATGAGATATACAGAAGTCTTGCTACTATAATGAATTTTGTAATAGAAGATAAAGCAAATAATAATACACAGAATAGTAAATCGTTGGACGGTATGACATTTGTAATTACAGGATCAGTTAATCGTTATAAGAATCGTGAGGAATTAAAAGCGGATATTGAAAGTAGAAATGGTAAAGTTGCAGGAAGTGTCAGTAAGAGTACATCATACCTTATAAATAACGATAATACATCAACGTCTGGTAAAAATAAGAAAGCACAAGAGTTGGGAATTAAGATTATTACTGAAGATGAGTTTTTAGAGATGATTAAGTAATAATAATATTAAACGAAAGGAATGATGATTTATAGCTATACCTAAGAAATTTAGAAACAAATACATAATAAATGGGGAAACAACAACCATAGAAATGAAAAAGAGAGATGGAAGAACGTTTTATACGACCATTGATACTGACGATCTACAAAGGCTAATAGACTTAAAAGTTACATGGCATGCAATATTAAATCCAGTAAACGGTTTGTGGTATGCACAAGCAGGAATTTATTTGGGTTGTGAAAATGGAAAATACAAATATTCAAGTATGATGATGCAGTGGTTTATTGGAAATCCAGATAATATTAAAGGAATTCAAGTAGATCACATTGACCATGATGGACTGAATAATAGAAAATCAAATTTAAGGATTTCTAAGTATGAAGAAAATTTAAGAAACAGAAAATCAAAGAATATAACCAATAAGTCAGGATATAGAAATGTAAGTCAAAATGGTAAATGGTGGGTAGTAACTATGAGAGTTGATGGAAAGCATGTGGAATTAGCTAAGTTTAAAAATGTAGATGACGCTGGTATATGTGCTGAGATTTTACGTGAAAAATATTATGGAGACTATGCAGGAGAAAGCTAATAAGTTAATACTTTGGAGTGCTTTTAGAAAGGAGAAATTTAATGACAAGTGCAAAAGACGCAAGAAAACAATTAAATGATTTACTCGGCATAAATAATAAACCACTATTGGAAACATATTTAGAACAGTTTGAAGAAAAATTACAACAATCTATAAAAAATAAAACATCAAAAGTAGTAATAACTATTCCAGATGTGGTTGCAAAAGATTTTGTTGATGCCTTAGAGTATCATAAATTTACGATTGATAATGTATACAGAGGAGTAGATATTTTTTCTATTGAACCAAGAGAATACTTTGCATTAGATATCAGTTATTAGAAAGAGCTAACAAACGACGATTTGTTTAAGAAATGAGGTGATTAAAACGGATAGATATAAAGTTAAGTGTATAGACGGACTTCATTATGTTATAGACACGAAGAAAAATGACACGATTGTAAGCTCAGGATATTATAACGAAGAAAGTGTAAAAACAGTATGTGACAAAAAGAATGTAATATCTGATTTAAGTGGATACATTAACATCAAATTATAGCTTTATTGGGTTTAGAAAGGAGAATAAATATGATAGTTATTGATCCAGAAAGAGGAGGATGTGTGTTGTGGAAAGATTTAAATGTAACACATATCAGAGGTAATATTGAAGATTGTGCTGATGCAATTTTTAGAAGAATAATGATTCCGATTGAAGATGATGAAAATGTTATTATTGGTTATTATCAAATTGAAGAAGTTGGTTTAGACGTTGCTGGAATTGGCAGAGCTTGGAAAGATGAATTTACTAAAATAGGTATTAAAACAGATGACATTATCGGAAAACAAATTGACAATTTTCTACCACAGATTAAAAGAAGGATAAGTAAAGAAGTTTATGACATGTATGAAAGCGCATCAAATTTTAAGATAGGCTTAAAGACACAATAGAATCAGGTTTTTATTAAGACTTAGAAAGAAGGTGAGTATATGGGTATTAATGTAGAAGAATATAAGGTAATTTATAAGGATGTTGTTTATAATCCACTGACAATTACACCAATATTTAAAGGCAACGAAGATTTTTCAAAATCTGATAAAATACAATTTATTGAAATGTTTTATATTAATGAAGATGGAGAGTTGAGATTCATAAGTGACGAAGCGTGGTGCTTTAAATTTGTAAGAAGATAATCAAATCAGATATTGTTTGGAACTTTGAAATGAGGTGACACATATGAAATGTAACTGTTTTACTTGTCCACTAGGGAAAGATTGTTATAATCATCGGTTAGATTTGTATGAAAATATGGGAGAAGAGCCAGATTACAACGAAATAGCGTATTCAATCTGGTGTGATAAAATAGGTTCAAAATGCGGTTGGTATGGATTTTGTGATGAAGCATTTGAAGAAGATATTACACACAGTAAAGCAAATAAAAAACAATCTAGTAAGCGTTCAAGACGAGAAAAACACAATAAGAAGATATCTGACATTTATTCATTTACAAAAAGAATATGGATGATTCCATACTATGAACATAATAGCAGATTAATCCAAAACAATTTTTCATGGAGAACAAAGCGGTTTTATAAGAAATATTCTCATAAGCAGATCAGAAAATACGAAGGAGAAATTTCTAATGGCAATTGTTATCGTAAGGTTTGGAATTACAAATGTGAAATAAGTTAGTACAAAATAACTCTTTGATTCTAATAGAAAGGAATGTTAAATGACTAATTTTGAATGGGTAAAAAATTTAAACGAAGATCAGATGGCAGCTTTTATTACACTATACAGACCAGATTGTAATGAATTATGTAAAGATGCAAAAGCAGGATGTAATTGGGGTTGTAAACATCATAGTGGGAGAGATATTATTCGGAAATGGCTAGATAAAGACGTTAATGATGATGAAGAAATATAGAGCATATGAAACAATGTTTTTATCAGGATTGTGAAAGGAGATTACAATGAAAAAATTTAAATGTACTGTTACAAAAGTTTATGAGTACGAAGTTGAATTAGATGAGAGAGTATGGACTGAAGAAGAACTAAAGAACTGGTCAGAATGTTTTTGTGATATCGATGATCTACGAGAGTTAGCAGAACAATTGTCATTAAGAAAGACTGATTATGAAGATGGAGAGTTTATTGAAGGGTTTGGTGTTCCTATGATTAATGGAAATAAACCTTTTGTGTGGGGTGATAATAAGGATGTTATTAATGAGAGTGTAAATATTAATATTATCACTGATGGAGAAGCTGATGTTGAAAGTGAAATAATTAATTAAGATGTGATTTTGATTAGGTTTCACTACAGTAGTGAAAGTAACATAAATAATGAAAGTGGAGGTGAATTAAATGACAATTGATATTGTAAAATGAGAGAATTGGGAAGGTTTATATGTTGACGGTAATCTTTGTACTGAAGGACATCACATAGAACAAGAAGATATTCTTGAATGCATTAAAGAAACGGTAAACACATGCGAAGGAATAAGTGATTTTGAGTATGTGATTACATATGTATCATCTAAGTGGATGGAAGATATATGTTCTTTCCCTAAATATATAGCTAATATACCAGATGAAGCAATTATTGAATAATAAATAATAATATACATAATCAATCCTAATAATAGGTTGATATAAATAATACATAACAAGGAGGAATTAAAAAAATGGAAGTAACACTATATTCAAATCATTGTCCACAATGTAAAGTTTTGGAAACAAAATTAAAAGATAAAAACGTAGTTTATACAGAGGTAAATGATGTTGATTTAATGTTATCAAAAGGATTTATGTCAATGCCAATGTTGGAAGTTGACGGAAATGTGATGAACTTTGCAAGTGCTTTAAAGTGGGTAAATGAAAACTAGAAGACTAAAGGAGAACAAATTATGCTAGAAAGTTATAGAAGAAATGTCAATTTTATTAAAAAATACGCAAGTGCAGTTAATGCGTCAAGTGGTAGTGAAGTAGATTCAAACGCAAATGTAGAGAATAAGAATATTACAACTTGCATGGGCGAAATTCCTAAGAGAGAAATTATTGGAACAAACAGATTATTAATGTGTGACAAACTAACTGAATTATATGGTGAAGATTTTGCAAATGAGTATATTAGACAGTTAGAATCACATGAGATTTACAAACATGATGAGACATCAATAATGCCATATTGCGTTTCTATTACAATGTATCCGTTTTTATTTGGTGGATTAAAGGATATCGGTGGTATTTCATCTGCACCTACTAATCTACAAGCATTTCAAGGATCATTTATTAATTTAGTCTTCGCTATTGCTAGTCAGTTTGCAGGTGCAGTAGCTACACCAGAGTATCTTATGTATTTAGATTATTTTATCAGAAAAGAATATGGAGAAGATTATTATAAACGTGTAGATGATATTGTAGTACAATCCATTAAACCTAAAACAATTGACAAAGTTATTACAGATGGGTTTGAGCAAGTAGTATACTCAATGAATCAACCAGCCGCAGCAAGAAACTTTCAGTCAGTATTTTGGAATGTAGCATATTTTGATAAGCCATACTTTGAAGGAATGTTTGACAATTTTGTATTTCCTGATGGAACATGCCCAACATGGGAAAGTGTTGATTGGTTACAGAGAAGATTTATGAAGTGGTTTAATAAAGAAAGACTTAAAAAAGTATTAACATTCCCGGTTGAAACATTAAACTTACTTAATGACGGAGAAGATTATGTAGATAAAGAATATAAAGAACTTCAAGCTGAAATGTATGCTGAAGGACATTCATTCTTTACATATACAAGTAATAGCGTTGATTCATTGGCTAGTTGTTGCCGATTGAAAAATGAATTTCAGGATAATACATTCTCATATACTCTTGGAGCTGGTGGAGTATCAACAGGTTCTAAAGGTGTTATAACAATAAATCTGAATAGACTCGTACAAAACGCTACTAAAAATAATATAGATATTTCAGATGCCGTATCAGAGCAAGTTGAAAAAGTACATAAATATTTAACAGCATATAATGAAATCATTACAGACTATTTTAATGCAAGAATGTTGCCTATTTTTGATGCTGGTTATATTTCATTAGAGAAACAATTTTTAACTATCGGCATCAACGGATTTGTAGAAGGAGCTGAGTTCTTAGGAATCGACATTTCTCCTAACGAAGAATACTTTGAATATGGAGAAAGAATATTAAAACCTATTTATACGTTAAATAAACAAGCTAAAACAAAAGAACTGATGTTTAACACGGAGTTCGTGCCAGCGGAAAATCTAGGAGTTAAGAACGCTAAATGGGACAAGAAAGACGGATATTTTGTACCAAGAGAATGTTACAATAGCTATTTCTATAAAGTGGAAGACGAAACATGTAATATATTAGATAAGTTTATCTTACATGGAAATAAACTTACTAAATATTTAGATGGTGGATCTGCATTACATATGAATTTAGATGAACACTTATCTAAAGAACAATATTTACACTTAGGAAAAGTTGCTATCAAAACTGGCTGCCAGTATTATACATACAATATTCCAAACACAATTTGTAACAAGTGTGGACATATTAGCAAGCATAGATTAAATACTTGTGAAAAATGTGGAAGTGAAGATTTGGATTATGCAACCAGAGTTATTGGATATCTAAAGAGAGTATCTAAGTTTGCTGAAGCTAGAATTAGGGAAGCGGCAAGGAGATTTTATGACAAATTTAAAGCTTAAATATATAAGCTATTCAATTGCATTACAAGAAGTTCCTGACGAGATTTCGTTAGTGATTAATATTAGTGGTTGCCCTCATTTATGTGAGGGTTGCCACTCTCAATATTTAACTAAATACGAAGGAAATTATTTGCTAGATGATTTAGAAGAACTAATTAATATCTATTATGGAATGATTACTTGTGTTTGTTTTATGGGTGGCGACCAAAACATGATTGAATTAGACACTGCAATAGAATACGTACATAGAAAAGGATTGAAAACTTGTGTATATAGTGGCTCAGATGACTTTAGTATATTTAAATGTTCATTGAAGTATCTTGATTGGTTAAAGATAGGCTCATACAAACAAGAACTAAGTGTTGATAATAATATACAACACGGAATTAAATTGGCGACAAGCAATCAAAAGTTATATAAAAGAGGTATAGATTACTAAACCAATATCTTGTTTTATGTGCTTTTTTGAAAGGAGTTAAAAATGGCTAGATATGAAGTTGAAGTACATGCCTATCAAATAGTGGAAGTTGAAGCCAATAGTGAAGAAGAAGCAATTGAAAAGGCGATTGAAGAAGGTGTAGATCTTTCAAGTTGTGAATGGAGTCATGAAAGATGCAGTAAAATCAAAAACGAATAATATACAACAATAAAAAGGAGAGTGATTATTATAGGAGCGAATGTAGGATATTTAACCGCAGCTAAAACGGATGAGTCGAATGAAAACTATACACCTTATTACGCTGTTGAACCAATAATGAAATATATAGATAAGAAGTTAAAGGTTTGGCTACCGTTTGATGAAGAATGGTCGGCATACTATAACACATTTAAAGATAATGGATATGACGTTATAAGAAGCTGTATTCAGGAATGTCAAGATTTCTTTACATATGAACCAGAAGAATATGATGTGATTGTTAGTAATCCACCATTTAATGTAAAGGATAAAATACTAAAACGGTTAGATGAATTAGGGAAGCCATTTGCAATTTTGCTTCCAATGAATTCTCTTCAAGGAGCAAGCAGATATAAGTGTTGTTTTAAAAATGGAATACAATTATTAGCATTTGATCAAAGAATAGGATTTCATTCACAAGACAAAATGGACGAACCAATAGAAGGAAGTCCATTTGCAAGTGCATACTTTTGTAGAAATGTATTACCGAAAGATTTGATAGTAGAAGAGTTAATTAAATATAAGAAACCATTAATAAATAATAACAGACGATAAAATGAAAATTTGATTAACTCTTGAAAGGAGATAAGATGAATTTAGCATATTATAACGACCATAAAGAAAAGTGGCAATCACATGAAATTTCTTTATTAGACGAGAACTTCTATAATACAGAGCACGATGTATTTAGCCATGATCCATTTAATATTACAGGTTATGGAGAAACAAAAGAAGAAGCACTTAGTAATTTCAAAATGAAATTTGAATATACAATGAATGAACTTAAAGCGTTTGAAACAATGTTGTTAGATACAAGTGTTATTGAAGATAATATTGTTCAAGTGGATTGTTTTAAAAAGAGAATATAATATAGAACTACTATTTTAATTACTTGCAGGAAAGGATGTGAGTTATGAGATTATTTAAAGTGGACTATATGGATGATTGTGATGATGATTCTTATTTAACTGTAGGTAATAATTTAGAAGAAGTAGAAGAAAGAGAATTAATTAAATTACAGTCTGAATGTTCTTGTTTTATGGGATGTTGGGTGTTTGAAGTAAAAGAAGTAGATGGGCATAAAATAAAAGTAGAATAATACGACAAATTTATCAAGAATGACAGCAAAAAAGGGTGCCAATCGTCGATACACCCCTTAATGCTGATTATATTCTTAAAAAATATAGTTTTTTATAGGTGCGCACTACCTACAATAAATATATATGTTAATGTTCCAAAAATATGTTTATAAGTTAAAAATAATTTTAAAATTATAATTAATTAAGAAAGGAGTAAATAATGGAAAGATTAACAAAATATAATGCTACAGGAGTAGCAGTTTTAAAGCAACCATTTGTATGTGATAAGTGTGATGAAATTTTTTATAGGTTACACGATTTAGGATATGGAGAACCTATTGCAAAATTAGCTAAGTATGAAGATTTAGAAGAAAAGTTGCATTATCTATGCAAAAATGGAGATGAAAATATTGTTGAAAATATTATCAATGTTTTTATTGAAATAATATTCAAAGGACAGAAACATGAAGGCTTTGAAATATTAACAAATGAAGATGCAGAGTTATATAATGAATGGTTAAAGACCATATAGAAACATAATATCATAAAAAAAATAGAGAACACTCTACGCATTCTCTACCTTAATATTAATCTTTTTCGTAGATGTTATATAACACTACGTAAATACAATAGATAAAAATTACGGCAATACTTGAAAAAATTATTGATAAATTTTTATTTAACCAAAAATGTATTAACATAAAAACTGCTGACCAACACGCAGTCATACCTAAAAGATAGTAATAAATTAACATTTTAGCTCGGTGTATTATACCAATAATTGGGAAAAAGGTATTAGTTATACCAATTAATATTATAGTAATTATATAATAGTTTTCTGTTGGCATTAAGTTAAAAGGTATGATTAAGTATAAACTTAATATTAAAGCAGATGTTATTAAATAAAATCGAAAAAGTGTATTATAAAATTCAAGTTTTACTATTAGCTCTCTTTCGTCAAGTACATATCCTTTTTTCATAGTAGTTTTAAAAAGATTAATTTGCATTATTTAAGTCCTCCTTGTTTTTCCAAAATAATTCGTCGAGCGATTTATCTAATGCCCAACAGATTCGTAAACATAATTCAATTGTAGGATTATATTTACCAGTTTCAATTAAGTTGATAGTTTGTCTTGATGCCTTAACAAGTTCAGCTAATTGATCTTGTGATAAATCTTTAGCAACACGAGCAAGTTTTAAATTAATATTTTTGTCATTCATATATTCACCTCCATGACTTACTATACTATATAATATATGAAATGTCAATTATAATGTACTAAAAATATAATATAAATTATAAATGTATATAGAAAGGAACAAAACATATGAGTATTTCATTAGAAGAAGCCAGAAATAAGCTTGATACTTTAGAAAAATTAGCAGGTAATCCAGAGTTAATATTAACAGATTTATTTACAGAAGGTGTATCAGGAAGTAATTTTTTATATCAAATTAATATAGATGGTAAATATATATTAGATTATTTAAAAGAATATCTTCAAAAAATATCAGTTTTATCAGATTGTATAATTACTAATAGTTCATATGATTTTTATATTTACATACAGTCATTAAAAATTGTAGAATATTACAAATATGATTCAAATGATTGTATTGTACGTATAAACGCCGACAAAAGAACGTTTAAAATTATTAATCGATGCATTGAAGATTATGAAACCATTATGAATAAAAAATACATAAAAGGAATTAAAACATTAGACGGATATTGGATAAGGTTTCAAAATTTAAACTTTAAAAAAAGAATTAAAAATGCTATTAATTCATTCTCTTCAAATAAGAAGTTTTACGTAAAGATTCTTGATTTTTTATTTTGGCTGAGAATAAAACAAAGTAAGGTTGATAAATTACTTAATCAAAAAATTACCGAAATCAATGAATCTAATAAGTATAATGAAGAATTTTATAATGAAGAAATTGAAAGACAAAATTATTATTTACAATATGCACCAAAACAAATACAAAAAATTAAAGAAAAACAAAAAGAAATTTCTACATATCTATTAAGTATTGGATATAAAGAATATAAAGAAATGTCAGAACACTAAATAGCAAATAAAAGGTAGATTTTAACATGTTTTAGAAAGGAATAAATATGACTGTAAAAGAACTTAGAGACAAACTAAATAAATTGATAGACGCAGACGAATCAGATTTATTAGTTTATTTTAACGATGGTTGTTCTTGACTTGAAGAAATTATAGAGATAAAAGAAGAATACAATGAATGTGATAGAGAACATATTCAACTAATGTAAGAGCTGATAAAACAGAATTTTATCAGCTCTAAGGAAGGAGAATTTATGGATATTTTTCAATGTATCAATAAAAAGAAAAGTAATGTTCATTGCCAATATAATAAATGTAAACATAATTATGATGGTATTTGTATCCACGAATAT
>JAQSXU010000210.1 GCA_029256485.1 Clostridiaceae bacterium | reverse complement strand
GACTCCGGAGGTGTAAGTGCATTATACTGCCAATAGATAACCTGTCCCTGACTATGGTAGGCTAAAACTAATCTAAAATTATGTGCTCTTGTAAAGTTTACAACTGCTTTAACCTCTGGTTCAGATTCCGGATATGGTCCAGAATATCTTGTTGGCCCTGGGCCAAATACTCCATATGTGCTTTCTGACTGTTTTGACAAATTCCAGGATGCATTATAATTATGATTTAAATCAACGCCCCTTATATTTGCTTCCCAGCTCTTTGAAAAGTCCATACTTCCTTTATTCCATTTAATTAAATCTGCATAATAGGGATTATCTCTTTTAAGGCCATTTATTACTAAGTCTACACCATCGGGGTTTACCATGGGAATTATATAAATACTGCTTCTGCTCCATATATCACCTATATTATATCCTCTAATACTTCTTCCCTCTATATAGGCATCTGTAAAATTTTCTATAAACTTCATCAGTAATGGTGCAGTAATCCACTCAAGAGCGTGATGAGCAGCATTGTAAAAAACCTGATTTGGTCCGGCTCCAAGTTTAATATAATAAAGATCTCTGCCAAGAACACTTTTTCCGGCACTGCCAATGGTTATAAATGGGTACCTTGCCTTTAATCCTGCTAAATCATTTTTTAATATATCATAAGTATAATTTACATTTGTATCTACTACGTCAATTCCGTAAGGCACTTTAATTTGCGCCCCGGGTGTTAATGCATAGGGTTCAATACCCGGGTTTGCAATTATTATTTTATAAGGCTGGGTATAATATTTTCTCCCTATTGTATTTAAAGTGTCCCCTGGTTTTATTGTATAGATATCATAGCCTAAAACAAACTTTTCTAAAGCTCTGTAAGTTACTGGTCCTATGACTCCATCCGGTGTTAATCCATTGTTTCTCTGAAAATTTCTTACAGCTTCTTCAGTTTCTCTTCCATATATTCCGTCAATTGTATTAATATTATATCCTATTTTTCTAAGCACAGCCTGTATTTTCATAACTTCTGCTGATTTAGAACCTAATTTATATACTGGCATACATAACCACCTAATATTATTTTCTCTAATATTAGTTTATAAACAAATTTAAAAATTGTAACATAATTTTTAACATTATTTTAATTCTAATTCTATGTCACCCACACCAGCCTTTATATTAACATCAATGCTATTTTTTGTCTTACCATAGGCATCATTTTTAAAAGAACTATTTTCTCTTGTGAAGTTTTCCGCTTTAATAGCTCCAATACCTTTTTCAGCAGTAACTGAAACCCCCATTGATTTTGGAAGTATTACCCTTACTCTGCCTACTCCCCCTTCAATATTTACAGTTACATCTTGATTATAACTTCCGCTTAAATCTACTAAAGAATCTCCAACACCAAATTTTGCTGAAAGCCTTTTTAGGTTAATCTTTGAAAAATCCAGGCTGCCAGTGCCCACTCCCATATTAATATCCATGGACATAAGAACTTTAGGATTAAAGCTTAAATCCCAATCACATTTATAATTTCTCCCTGAAATGTTTTGATTCATTTTGTTATGGCTTACTTTTAATACATTGCTGTTATATGATATTTCTGGTTTTAACTTTTTAACATTGTAGTCAAAGTTCCCTTCAAATAATTTACTTGTGTCTGAAGAAATTTGGAGTTTCCCAACTCCCATTATTATGTCTGTGGACACTTCCTTTTCTCCATTTAATTCAATATTTTTAGATTCATGGATAGTATCTGTTATATCTGCATTATCAATTGTATTAATGCTGCAGGCTGACAGAGCTAAAGAGCAAGCCACCATACCAGCTAAAAACAGTAACCTTTTTTTCATTTAAAACATCCTACCTCTCTAAATTTTCTTTTATAATTGATATTATGTCTTCATTAGAAAATCCCAGGTTTTTCATTCCATTGATAAAATTACTCACCATTTCCTTTGATGTTTCTCTCTTTATGCCAGTAACAGTATCTTCATCCTGGCTAACAAACGTACCCATTCCTCTCTGAGTGTAGGTAATTCCCTGTCGTTCAAGTTCCTGATAAGCCCTTTGAAGGGTATTAGGATTTACTTTTAGCTTTTGAGCCATTTCTCTTACTGATGGCAATTTTTCCCCTCCTTTTAAATTTCCGCTTATAATATCATATTTTATTTTGTTGATAATTTGTAAATATATCGGTATATTTTCATCAAATTTAAAATTCATAATTATCACCCTATAGATCAATCTTTTGTTCAATAATGTATGATGTTCCTATTAATAACAGGACAAATACAACTACTTGGAAAATCATACTTATAATATTTAATGATACACTGGGGGCTGAGAAGCTTGCATATGCACCTGCAAACGAACTTTTAAATGTAAGCATATTAAAGTTTATATTGTAGTTAAATATATTACTAAGGAAATCACTTACGTTGCCAAACAAAGTCCAGAATATAATAAATATTAAAAATCCGCTTAACTTGCCCCATTTTTTACTTCTGGCTATGAGTTTAGAAACAGCTGCCGAAAAATATATACTTGCAAGTAAGAAAGAATACATAAATATACATGCGGCGCCAATATAGACTATTGATTTAAATGTTGGATAAGGTAAATCATCTACCTGAAGTATATAAGGAAGCATAAATAAAATACTTATTAAGGTTAAGAAAATAACCTGAATTACAGAAAATATTATTTTACCTCCTACTATATATATTCCTTTAGTAGGTGTTTGATATAACAAATATCCTGTATCCTCATATAAATCTTTTGTGAATGTTTTAATTCCCGCAATTAACACAGCAATAAAAGCTGCAAATCCTGTTACCAATGTAAGTGCTGCGGAACCCTGTATGGTTAACACTTTACTATAATAAAGTATTACAAGATTTACAAATGACAATACTATAAGCATTCCCATAATATTTTTAATTTGTCCTCTTAATTCATACTTTATAATATTATGCATTTTTGAATACCTCCCTGTAAATTCCATCAATGGACATATTTCTTTGATTTCTTAGCTCCTCAGCATTTCCCTCCAAAACTATTTTTCCGTCCTGAATAAATGATACACTGTCAAAAAGTCTTTCTATGTCTGAAACTAAATGTGTTGTAATCATTATTGAACTTTCTTCACTGTAATTATCTAATATTGCATCTAATATTTTTTCTCTTGTTACAGGATCTACCCCGCCTAAAGGCTCATCTAATAAATATAATTTTGCATTTCTTGATAAGCAGAGACTTAGTAACAGTTTTTCAGTCATGCCCTTTGACAAAGCTGAAACTTTCATATCTTCATTTAAATTCATAAATTCAATTAATTTCATAGCCTTTTCTCTGTTGAAGTCCTTGAAGAAGTCCTGATAATAGCTAAATGCATCCTTAATCTTCATCCACTTATATAAAAATTGTTTATCAGGCAAATATGAAACAAAAGCTTTTGTTTCCCTGCCTACAGGTATTCCATTAACTTCAACAATACCTGAATTTTTTGTAAGGAGCCCTGCTGCTATCTTCAAAAAAGTAGTTTTACCACTTCCGTTAGGGCCCAATAATCCAAGCACTTTACCTTTCTCTATTGATAAGCTCATGGAATCCAGAGCTGTCTTGTTTAAGTATTTCTTTGTAACATTTTCAGCCTTTAAAATAGTATCCAATGAATTCTCCTCCTATAATTTTAAATTGAGTTGTATCGGTGTTATATTTAAATAGTACACTAGTACTTTCATATTGTCAATAGAAAAAGGTAAAATAAAAAAGCGTCCCTAATAATCTTTGGGACACTCTATTGTTTATATTATATTTTCAGATGCTTAATAAATTTTATTTTCCCTAGTTTACAATTTATTACAACTTAGTTTCAGATTTAAACTTATTATAATAACTCATCTAATATTTTATCTACACCACTTAAATTATCCATATAGGCCATAATATTTTGCTGGTTTTTATCTTCCCAGCTGCTGTTCACTGCAATGACATTACACTGTGCCTTTATTGCGGCAGTTATTCCATTATCAGAATCCTCTAGAACAACGCATTCACTGCTGTTAATTTTCAATTTCTCTACTGCATGATTGTATACCCATGGGTCTGGTTTTCCTTTTTTAACCTCATCTCCGCAGACTACAAGATGAAAATAATCCTTTATGTTTAGCTTGTTAAGAATTTTTTCAGTAGTTTTTCTTAAGGTTCCTGTAACTAATGCACATTTTAGGTTTTTACTTTTCACATAGTCAAGTAATGAGAACAATCCTTCAATAGCCTCTAAATTCTGTTCTATGAGCATATAGTAAATTTGGGTTTTTAGTTTTAAAATTTCTTCCGCACTTTCAGATAACTTATA
Source organism: Clostridiaceae bacterium (assembly GCA_029256485.1). The sequence goes on along the minus strand of JAQSXU010000210.1, from coordinate 1,309 downwards.
ATATTCCTTTACTCTTTTAGCAACTTCAATTTCCATACGCCCTTGTATTGTTTTATGAAAGTCCATTGTATATTTTAATCCCTTGCCATCAAGCAAAACATCAAATGCTTTGAAAGCAACAGGTTCTGAATCTATCATTACCCCGTCCATGTCAAATATTACAGCTTTTAACATCACTCTACCGCCTTTTATATCTATTCATTTATTTATATTAGCTCATTATATTAACCTTTGCAATAGAGCTTATCTAACTATTTCAACCTTTGATCCAATTTTGAATTCTTTTATTTCTTTATTTTCAACATATAAACTGCCTGGGAGTAAGGCTTCAGTGCTGCCATCAAACCTAACACAGATATGGCCAAGATCCTTTAAGTTTTTGTAAACCTCATCACCAACAGAAGTTATCTTGTATTCAGTTCCATCAATTTTAAAAATGTCACCGGGCTGTAAATTATCTGTAAGACTGTTTAAATTGTGAAGTACACAATATTCAGCAAGTTCTTCAGGTGCATTGTCTTTAAAAAGGATTACCATTTTTTCATCATAGAATGCTTCTACTAGTGGTCCTAATTTTGTTACCTCTGTTTCATAAATAGTTTTCATAAATATTCTCCCTTCATTTATAACTATTTTAACTAAATAAAATTTAATGAAAGGATTGCTCCTTTCATTAAATCTTATATTGAATTACAAATACTATTTTACGTATAATCCAAAGCTTGCTAACCAAGCAATAACAACTGTTGTAGGTCCAGTTAGGAATCTTGAATAAAGAACTGCTGGAACACCAACTTCAACTGTTTCTGGTTCAGCTTCTGCTAGTCCAAGTCCTACTGGTATGAAATCGCAAGCTGCTTGTGAGTTTATTGCAAATAATGCTGGTAAAGAAAGTTGTGCTGGGATAGTTCCCTTTCCAATTTCAACACCTACTAGAACTCCTATAACCTGTGCAATAACAGCGCCAGGTCCGAGGAATGGGCTTAAGAATGGGAATGAGCATATAGCTGATAGCAGGATTAATCCTGGTACAGTACCAGCAAGTGGTGTAAGTACATGTGCAATTGCATTCCCCATACCTGATTTTAATACAATACCTATTAACATACTAACGAATGCCATGAATGGAAGTACTGTTTTAATAACTGTATCAATTGCGTCACGACCTGATTGATAAAGTATTCCTACAAAAGATCCTAATCCTTTACCAATTTTGCCCATGAGACCAGATGATTGCTTACTTATTGTTTTGCTGGTATCATATTTTGGCTTCTTATCCATATCTTTCTCCCCTTCGCTAACTTCCTCT
>JAQSXU010000209.1 GCA_029256485.1 Clostridiaceae bacterium | reverse complement strand
TGGACAGGCTAATCCCTTATTAACCTATTCAACAGTAACGGATTTTGCTAAGTTTCTTGGCTTATCTACATCACAGCCCTTTTGTACTGCCATATAGTATGCAAGTAACTGTAGAGGTATTACTGAAAGAACTGGTGTTAATATATCCATGGTTTCTGGAATATATCTAGCTGAATCAACAGTTTTTTCAACTTCTAAATGACCTTCTTGGGCAAAAGCTAATACCTTTGCTCCTCTTGTTTTTATTTCTTTAATGTTACTAACCATCTTGTCAAATAAATTTCTTTGAGTAGCAAGAACTATTACAACAGTTCCATCCTCTATAAGAGCTATTGGACCATGCTTTAATTCTCCGCCTGCATATGCATCTGCATGAATATAAGATATTTCTTTTAACTTTAATGAGCCTTCTAAGGCAACTGCATAGTCTACGCCTCTTCCTAAGAAGAACATGTCCTTATGCATATAGTTGTTTGAGGCAAATTTCTGAACTACTTCTTTATTTCCAATTGCCTTCTCAGCTTTTTCAGGAAGTTTCAGCATTTCAGCTTTTATTGTTTCTATTTCTTCACTGCTTAAAGTTTTCTTTTCCTGTGCAAAATACAATGCAACTACATATAATGCAATAAGCTGTGTTACATATGCTTTTGTAGAAGCAACTGCAATTTCAGGTCCTGCCCAAGTATATAGTACATCATCTGCTTCTCTTGAAATAGAGCTTCCAACTACATTTGATATAGCTATAACTCTTGCTCCCTTTTCTTTTCCAAGTCTTAGTGCTGCCAATGTGTCAGCTGTTTCACCAGACTGGCTTATTACTATCATCAAGGTTCTTTCATTTATCAGTGGATCTCTGTATCTGAATTCTGATGCAACATCCACTTCTACTGGTATTTTTGCCAGTTTTTCAATGGCGTATTTACCAACTAAGCCTGCATGATAAGCTGTTCCACATGCAACAATATATATTTTATCAATATTTGCTATTTGTTCTTTTGTTATAGTGATGTCATCAATTGTTACAGGTTTTCCAACCATAATTCTTGATGTCATTGTATCTTTAATAGCCTTTGGCTGTTCATGAATTTCTTTTAACATAAAGTGTTCATATCCGCCTTTTTCAGCAGCATCAGCATTCCAGGTTACATGAAAAATATCTCTCTTTATTTCTTCTTTTTCATCAGTGTAGAGCTTCACACCTTCTTTTGTTAAAACAACAAATTCCTTGTCATTCAAAAGGTAAATATCTCTTGTATGATTTAGTACTGCTGGTATATCTGAAGCTATGAAAAACTCTTCCTTACCTAAACCAACTATTAATGGGCTGTCTTTTCTAACAGCTACTATTTTATCTGGTTCTTCAGTACTGACTACACCGATAGCATAACTTCCTTCCATTTTTGAAGCAGCTTTCATTACTGCATCTAAAAGATCTCCCTTATAGTAATAATCTATAAGCTGAGGAATAACTTCAGTATCTGTTTCAGAAACAAAATTATATCCTTTTGTAGCTAACCAATCTTTTAAACGAAGGTAGTTTTCAATTATTCCATTGTGAACAACACTTATTGTTCCCTTTTCATTGGAATGTGGATGTGAATTAACATCTGATGGTTCTCCATGAGTAGCCCATCTTGTGTGGCCTATACCTATTAGTCCAGGTGCTTTTTCAACCTTTAATTTTTCTTGAAGGTTGGCAAGTCTTCCTTTACACTTAACTACTTTTAGGCTTTCTTTATCAATTATTGCCACTCCTGCTGAATCATATCCTCTGTATTCCAGCTTGCTTAATCCCTCAATTAAAATATCTGAGGCTTGTTTTTTCCCAATATAGCCTACTATTCCGCACATAAATATCTTCCTTTCTAAATTTAGAAACACTTCTACCCTTGGAATTTCAGGGATAAAAATGAGTCCAACCCCCTAAAATTAAATTTTGGTTGGTATTTAAAAAGTTTTTAACACCTGATTGGTGTTGTTACAGAAATCACTTTCTGGCTTTACCAATCTTTAACGGTAGTGCTTACCGCGGGGCATCCGCCGAAGACTTCGATACTCCCCGTCCTCGTCAAGTTAATCCTTACGGCTTAACTTCTGGCGCTTCTAATAATTACCTTTGTTTTCACCTGCCTTTACAAATTATTATTACCTCCCATATTTAAGGGGACAATATATTATATTAATATAATTGTCCCCAGGTCAATAAAAATAAACTTTATTTTATATAATAATTATTTTTTGAAATATAGTTTCATTAATTTGCTTTTTTCTCAATTAATTTTGCTAAAGAATGTGCCATTTCATCAAGTTCCTGCTGATTTTCCCCTTCCAGCATTACCCTTACCAGGGGTTCTGTTCCTGAAGGTCTTATAAGCACCCTTCCGCATCCATCTAATTTATCTTCCATTTTCTTTATTTCAGCAATAATTTCTTCATCTTTTTCGTGAATATCTTTTTTATCATTTGGTACTGTGGCATTAACCAATACCTGAGGCAGTTCTTTCATCATTGAAGCCAGATCTGAAAGCTTCTTTTCAGATTTTTTAACTATTGATGCAATTTGTAGAGCTGTTATTAATCCATCCCCAGTGGTATTATGGTCAAGGAAAATAATATGACCGGACTGCTCTCCGCCTAATTTGTAATTTTCCTTAAGCATTTCTTCAAGCACGTATCTATCTCCAACCTTTGTTTTTACAGATTTTATACCCACTTTATTTAATGCAATATCAAGTCCTAAGTTGCTCATTACTGTAACTACAACTGAGCTTTTATTTAATTCATTGCGTTCATTTAAATATTTTCCGCAAATAGCTATAATAAAATCTCCATTAATTAATTTTCCTTCATTATCTACAGCTAAACATCTATCTGCATCTCCATCAAAGGCAAAACCTAAATCACAGCCTTTTCTCACAACATAGTCCATAAGTTCATCAGGATGGGTTGACCCACAATTCTTATTGATATTAACTCCATCTGGGTCATTGTTAATTACCAGAACCTCAGCTCCCAATTCTTTAAAAGCTTTTACTGAAGTAATATAGGATGCTCCATTTGCACAGTCTAAAGCTATTTTCAAGCCCTTCAGATTCACATCTATAGTAGATTTTGCAAATTCCACATACTCTCCAATGGCTTCACCACATTCTTGAGTTTTTCTTCCCAGATCAGCTCCAGTTGGTACTAGGACTTCTGCAAAGTTGCTTTCAATTACACTTTGAATCTTGTCCTCTAATTCATCCTTTAGCTTATATCCTTCACCATTGAAAAACTTAATTCCATTATATTCTACTGGGTTATGTGATGCAGAAATTACTACCCCTGCATCAGCACTATATTTTCTTGTAAGATATGCCACTGCTGGTGTTGGAATTACTCCTACACATATAGCTTCTGCACCTACGGACAAAATACCTGATACCAATGCTGATTCCAGCATATCACCAGATATTCTTGTATCCATTCCAACTAATATTTTAGGTTTATGAGCTCCTTCTGTAAGAACATATGCTCCTGCTTTTCCTAATTTATATGCTAATTCTGCACTTAATTCACTGTTTGCTATACCTCTAACTCCATCTGTACCAAACATTCTTCCCATAATAATAATTACCTCACTTTATTTAGCTTATTAGTTTTGCACATTATATCACATCATATATTATATTATACTATTTAAGGTATAACAACACTTATTGTTGTGTTACACTTTGCCCTATAAAAAAATTTTTTTAAACTATTTTACTCATTTCTATTTTTCATTTTAATAAGCATTCTCATGGAAATTGAAGCTGACACCATAGTTATTCCAATAATAATCCATGAAGTTGTATATCCATAATTTTTCAGCCATGTTCCCATAACTGCAGGTCCTACTGCTCCTCCGGCTCCATATATTAATGGCAGTATTCCATTAATTCTTCCCCTGTGAGATGCTGGAGTATTATTTGCAACGAATGTTGATGAATTAATAGCAATAATAATTTCTCCAATTGTTAAAATTAAAATTGATAAAAAGAAAAACGGCAGTTTATATACAAATGCCAGCATTCCTAAGGATAATCCATAGAATAATCCTCCTAAAGATATAACCTTTAAAACATTTGCCTTATGTGTGAGTCTCACTGCAAAAGGAGTTAGTACTATTACTATAAATCCGTTAAAGGCTCCCATCATTCCATAGTATCTGGCACCTGCATTCCCGTAATAATCCCCTAACTGCATTGGAATTGCAAATCCCCATTGGGTATATGAAAATTGATAAAAGAATAGTATGAAAGCATATATCAAAAGTATTGGTCTCTTTGATAATACTTTAAATACTGAACCAGCTTCATTTTTCTCCAGTTTTCTTTCCTCATTTTCAAACTTCTCATTATCATTTCTATACTTTGTTTCTCTAACATAAATCAGTATGAGTATTAAGGATAATAATGTGGTTATACCATCTCCTATGAATACAATGGATAAATGATTTTCAAATAACAGTCCTCCAATAAATGGGCCTATGCAGTATCCCAGATTGTGTCCCATGTATAAAAGCGAATATGCTTGTTTTCTATTATTAGGTGTTGTCAAATCCGCTATCATGGAGTCATGTGCCGGGGAACATACTGATGACACTATGGGTGCCATCATCAATATGTATGCCATAGTTATATTTGGTTTTAAGAAACCGCATAAAACAAATATTGCTGCTCCCAGACCTTGAAAAATAATAAGTATTAGTTTTCTTCCTATTTTATCTACAAATTTTCCTCCAATTATCATACCTGGTGCAGTAAGCAGTGCTACTGAGGTTATAAAAATTCCTGCTTTATCTTTTGGCATCCCTATCTTTTTCGTTAATATTAATGCTAATAAAGGATAAACAAAACTACCTATACTATTTACCATTCTAGAAATAAAAATAACATAAATTTCCTTTGGCAAATGCCTATATTGATCTATTAATTTCATATTGCCCGCCAAATATATTCCCCCTGTCTTTTAAAATGAAGCTACTTATATTTTATTAATATAATCCTAGAATAAATACAAAAACGGCCCTATAAAATTAATTTTATAAGGCCTATTTTTTAGTTAATAGTTTACTATGAACTTTAACCTACGTATTCTATTCCCTTTTCAATAGCTTTTTTGTTAACTTCGAAGAACTTTTCCTTACCATGAGCTTTTAATGCATCAAGCAATTGATCTATGGAAACAATTCCTGTCTTTTTAACTAATGCCCCAAGTAGTATCATGTTTGCTATTTTTTTACTTCCCAGTTCCTCTGCAATGGTCTGGGCAGGAATAGCTATAACCTCCAAATCCTTTCTTACAGGCATTCTGTCAACTAAGTCCGAATCCATTACTATTAATCCGCCTGAGTGAACTATTTCTTCAAATTTATCTAATGAAGGTCTGTTCATAACAATGAGAGTATCTGCTTTTGTAACTATAGGAGATCCTATAGATTCATTTGTGAGAATAACTGAGCAGTTGGCAGTACCTCCTCTCATCTCCGGTCCATAGGATGGCAGCCATGAAACATTTAAATTGGCATCCATACCAGCATATGCTAGAAATTTACCCATGGATAATATACCCTGACCTCCAAAGCCAGCAAATATTAATTCTTGTGATGCCATTTATTTCACCTCCGTAGTTATATCCTTTTTTACTCCAAGAG